>JAKSLG010000040.1 GCA_024401295.1 Bacteroidales bacterium
CCAAAAGATGAGCGTGAGCCGCTTGAATTGAAAGGCGAGTGGTGGTTGCCCACTGACGAAACGAAAGTTTTGCCTGGGACGATGAATTTTAAGATTGATGGCGCAAGTGATCTGGAGCTTTTGGGAGCATTCGACAACAAAGAGAAATGTGTTGATGTTATAAGGGGATGCTGCATCCCGTCAAAACATGTGACACTTTTAAGGTGTCTTTCAAATGGCGGAAGCACAAATTTCGGTTATGGATTACATACGGAAGTTTCCAAATATCGTTTTATAGATGCTTGGGTGGGAGAGGTCGGGTTTAATTCGCAAGCGGAAGTAATGTTTGATTCGTATTCATTCGGAATCACAAATCTTGATGCGTGGCATTTTTGCAGGTGCTTTTCTACTGAAAAATATAAATTCAGAGAGCCGATTGTTACACGCTATCTTCCGCCTGAGCCAGTTGTGTTGTATGCGGATGCCCTTGTCACAATAGAATTGTTTTATCAGTACAGGGGTCCGGCTCAGGAACTCATTCAGAACTCATCGACGATAGAGCACGTGGCGCGAATCGTCATAAAATCATTGCATGGACGGCTTCCCTATTATGGCGAGGAGAAATGTTTCCAATATTATGAGTATCGCGTTGCGACGTTGCTGGGACTCATGGTCGGGACGTCCGCTGCGCTATATGGCAGATGTGGGCATGTTCACCAAACGATCAAGGATGCTGACGGCAAGTCACTTGAGACCTCATATGATGTTTGCCGTTACAACCGGCGGGACTTTCCCGATAAGTTGTTGAAGAGATTGTTTTTAGAAGAGGTATTTATTCCTTATGCAGAAGTAAAGAAACAACTACCAGCGATCTTCTCGAAGCTGTTTTCGTTGAATGGGGATGTGATTCGTATTCTTGGACGCTTGGCGTATTTTCGTTCAGTGTCAACGACAATTCCATACGCGGGTGTCCCGGAATTGGTATTTATGTTTGAGGGATTGGCTAGAAATCTATATGCCAGTGATGTCGTCGTCTGGCAATCACAGATGCCGGGATACGCACAGCATGA
>JAKSLG010000005.1 GCA_024401295.1 Bacteroidales bacterium
TATATATTTATATATATTTGTGCCGAACTTTAAAGAACATGTTTTATGAAAAAAATTATTACTCTTTTGACCATCTTCATGATGGCTTTGACAGCTTCGGCTGCAGATTTGCTCACAGAACTTACCACTGCTTTGGGCAACGACATTTTTACAAATGCCGGCAGTTCCCAGATAATGGTAAATGCTGACGGAAACGTTGTGTTTGTCAACGGCGAGAAGACTGTTGTGCTCAACCAGGAGTACACGATTAAGAAATCCGGCTCTCGTTACACTTTCGATGATAAGGACGGTAGTACCAGGTTTGCATTCCAAGTCGATGCCGAATCTGGCAAGGTTGTCAGCATTCGTGACTCCTCTTTCGCTTCCTGGTTTGAAAAAACGAAAATGGAAGCATCGCTGGCACTCGAAGCAGAGTTAGTCGAACTGCTAGGTACAGACATGTATGGCTTAAGGGAAGATAGTTATCCTTTTCCAGTCGGCCTGATCTCTGTATCAGACGGTCATGTTTACGTATCGGAAGGACCAATGTTTTTAAGGGCAACGAATGCTTCGCTCATTGAGAAGGACGGTGACGTCTATAAAATTGGTAAAATGCACATAAGCACCGTCAGTGGTGCCATTGACAAAATTGTCGCTTACGGAGGCATGGAGTTCCAGAAGATTCCGGAAGACGAATCTCTTGCATCGCCATTGGAAGCCGAAATTGTCGCACTCATGGGCTCTAATGAATATGCGGCTTCAGAAGCCATCTCTGCTCCATTGGGCGAGATTTCGATACGTGTTTTCAATGGCATGGTATGCATGGTAAACAATGTCAACGGATACGAAATGATTGTTGCCGAGGGCATGTTAGCGTCGGTGTCTAAATCTGACGCCAACTATGTTTTCACCGTTAGTAACGGTGACGGTAGCGATGAATTAACCTTTGTAGTGGAAGATAACCAGATCACAAAGATTGAAATATCAGGAAGTTCTGTTGTGTTCTTGCCAAAGGAACAGCCATCAACGCCTACAGCTATCAAGGACATCAACGCCGGTTCAGAGAAAGCTGTCAAGACCATCGAGAACGGCAAGGTTGTCATCATCCGTGATGGCGTGAAGTATGATCTTAGCGGCAGAGCTGTCAAGTAATCACGAAACGGAAGAAATCAAAGAGAGAGCTGCTCCGGTTTGGGGAATGGCTCTTTTTTTGTTTCTTAGGATCAGCTGCCTGTATGGGTCCCACTGGTTTTCGTTATCCATGGTTATCCCTGTGGACACGAAGACCCTACAGTCCACTCACTTGTAAACCTCCAGTTCTATATTCAGAGGGTACTGCTTCCGCCTCCCTAATATGAGCTTATATTTTGCTTTCATAATGCGTAGAATTGCCTTGATACGTGTATCAAACCCGTATCATTTTTTCAGCAAAACTACGCAATCATTTGAAATTAAAGCCAATTTTTGGAGTAAAATTTTTAGGCGCTATTTTGAGCCGTAATCTTTGTGTATCAATATTTTATGTGCATATCGTCGCTCATAAAAGCGTATCGTTGCGGATGGTGGTGTAATGAATGTCATCAACAAAGCCATGTATAAAAACACCGTCTCTCTTTTAGATATAACCGAAAATGACAACATTCTGGATATCGGATACGGAAACGGCTATTTGCTTGAATGCATTTATAAAAAGACGAAGGCAAACCTATATGGTATAGATGTCTCTGAAGACATGAAGATGGAGGCGACTAAAAGAAATCAGGTCGCAATGCGTGATGGAAAGTTGTTTCTTGAGACCGGTGATTGCTGTGATTTGAAATATTCAGACAATCACTTCGGGGCTATCACATCAATCAACACAATATATTTCTGGAGCGATGCTGTAAGAGGACTGAAAGAAATACACAGGGTATTAAAAGACGGATCTTCGTTTTATAATGTCGCTTACACAAAAAAATTGGCTCGACAAGCTTTCTTATACCGAAAAGGGATTTAAGAAATACGAACAGAAACAACTGATAGAATTTGGCAAAAAAGCAGGCTTTGAAGATGTAAGAATCAAGGATATCGTAAAAGGAAAGAGCTTTGTTGTGATTTATAAAAAATGAAATTGAAATACTGATTTCAAATCATTACGAAAGTATTCGCATGAGTGGAATCATTACTGATCTATATGAATATAAGAAAGTTAAGACAGGAAGAAGTAAAAGTATTAGACAAGTTCTTGTATGAGGCAATATTCGTTCCGGAAGGAGTAGCGGCACCACCAATGGAAATAATCAATCAACCAGAGCTGCAGGTTTATGTTGATGGATTTGGAACCAGAAATGGTGATATTTGTTTTGTTGCTGAAACCGATGGAGTTATAGTTGGTGCTGTATGGGTTCGCATCATGAATGATTATGGTCATGTTGATGATGAAACGCCATCGTTTGCCATTTCACTCTTGAAAGAACATCGTGGAAACGGCATTGGTACAGAACTCATGAAGAAGATGCTTGATGAATTAAAAAAATGTGGATATAAGAAAGCGTCATTGGCTGTTCAGAAACAGAATTATGCTGTGAAGATGTATAAAAATGTAGGATTTGAAATAGTCGATGAAAACGAAGAAGAATACATAATGGTTTGCCAGTTGTAGTGGCAAAATTCCAGTTTTATAAACAAAAATGGCAAGGTCAGTTATGAGCGAGAGACCAGAATTAAAAAAGGGACTCAAAGGAGAAACCTTCAGGAGCTACTACTTCCTCAAAGAGGAATTAGTCGATTTTTGCAGAAAGAACAATCTGCCGATATCCGGCGGCAAAATAGAACTTACAGATAGAATTGCGACTTTTCTTAATACGGGAAATGTAGTGGTATCTAAAAAGGTATCGAAGAAAGCAACTTTGGATGTCGGAGAATTAACAGAACAAACAGTGATTGAGAATGATTTTGTGTGCTCAGAAAGACACAGAGCATTCTTCAAAGAAAAGATCGGAAAAGGTTTTTCGTTCAATGTTCAATTCCAAAAGTGGTTAAAGAATAATTCAGGAAAGAATTATGGCGATGCTATTGAAGCATATTATCAAATCTTGGAGGAAAAGAAACATGGTAAAACGGTAATAGACAAGCAATTTGAATACAATACCTACATTCGGGATTTCTTTGAAGACAACAAAGGGAAAAGTCTTGAAGAAGCGATTATATGCTGGAAATATAAAAAGAGTCTGCAAGGACATAATCGATATGAACAGTCGGATTTGATTGCATTGAGTCAGACAATTTTCAAGGAGAATCGTAATGAAGACAGAATTGCTGAATAATATAGAGAAGATACACACGACAGAACTGGGCGCTGTGAGAATAAAGAGGAATCTTTCGATAGATGCGGCAGATGTCGTTGAATGGTGCAAGGCGAAAGTACAATCCGAAAACGCGATTATCACGCGAAATGGCAAGAATTGGTACGTGACCATAGATGGTTCTATAATCACGATAAACGCAAATAGCTATACGATTATAACAGCGCACAAAGAGAAGAAGTGAAATTTAAAGTTGAAAATATATGCCACATGTTGATTTGAAATGCGTTGTCGGAAGATCTGACGCGCAAAAGACGGAATGTGCAGAAAAGATTGCAAAAGTCATTGCAGAGACATTGGGATGCGAAACTTCAAGTGTTTCTGTCGCCATCAAAGACATAAATGGCGACGATTGGAAGTCTGAGGTTTGGGACAAACAGATTGTTCCCGACGAAAAGTATCTTTATAAGAAACCTGGCTATTCCTACAACGACTGATGTCTTTGGACAAAAAAAAGAAAGTCGCCAACCCGTCTGAGTTAGCGACTTTCTTTATCTATTTGAAAATCACATTTTTATTGCAGCTTTCCTGTCTTTACCATTCATGCTGATCTTGAGCGGTTTATCGCTTCGGACATGACGGAAATATTGTGTCTGCTCGACAATCGGCATATTTCGCAGGTTATTCCATTCAATAAAGTCGGTAATGGAAGAATCCTGAATGCTAAGATAGCCAATGTTCATGGAAGTCACATTGTGGAAGAAATGAGATCCGAGAGAGGAATCGAGTGGGAATCCCGGCAAGCTCATTTCGACAATCACCTTAGCCATTGATATTTGCGACCACTGAACCGGAATGCCAATGAATCGGTCACGAGTGCCCCAGCGACCAGCTCCAATCAATACGTAGCGACGTTCAGCTGTGAGCATCTTGGAATTGAGATACTCGATTTCTTTGGCCATCTGCTCGGTTTGCATCTTGTCGAAAAGTTCAGGATCGACATAAATGATGTCGTAGATGTCATTAATTTCGCCATTTCCGAGGCTCTGTTCTGTATAAAGAATAGCCTCATCGTGTGATGGCTTTTCGACGACGACACTTGAACTTTGCAGTTGCGTGATGATTGGCTTCATCTGAAGCAGATAGAAGGATGGTAAACCATTTTCGGCTTCGTTCAGGTTGACAGCCCATTCTATTTCAACCGGTGAACCGAGAGCATCTTTTGCCGTGTTCAAAAGCAAACTCAATAGACTTGGCAATGGTATGTAGTTGTATTTGAGTATGTCGGCAAAATTGACGACTCGAGGTCCATAGGCATCATTACCGGCTTCAAGCGTATCGTTATCAGGATTGTACACCGACAAGCAGTGGCGTAATGTGCCATGCTTTTCGGCATCGTAGATGTCAAGCGTTGCAAGCGGCGCATGTTCGCCTTCATGGACATAATCGAGATTCGTCTTGCTGAGATCTATCGCAAGCATGTCAACTTGTGTATTCTTGACCTGATCTTTTGTTGACGCGGTATCAATTGCCGGCCAAACAGGTGAGAAACGGAAAGCTTTTGAACCGCCGACGACATAATAACCGAGACCGACAGCAGCAACCGCGAAGCCTTCTTCTGGCTTCATGTGAGCCACTGGATAGTAGTTGAACGACTGGGCTGTTCCGCTGACATGCGGGTAGAAATAACCAGAATGTTCGCTGCCGACAAGCACCTGAATTACAACAGCCATCTGCTCATCATCAATGCTGTGGTGAATTGTCTGAAAATATGTGCGGGATGTCTCGGAATAGATTGAAGCATAAACCATCTTGATTGCCGTCATCACATTTTCGGCATTTTCCTCGATTGTTGGCGCATTATTCGGCACGAGATATGTATCAAACACTCCAGCAAACGGCTGATTCATAGAATCTTCCGACAAACTAGACGAACGGACGGCAAGCGGTCCATTGATTTTTCCAAGGAAACGCTTGATGCGATCAATCAGAACATCACTGAGCGGCACGGCGGCAAAACGTTCTCGCAATTCCTCATATGGTGGAACGGTTGCCACATACGGATACAGATTGCCTCGTTCCATGAAACGCACAAATTCATCTGTGCCAACGATGGCAGTAATCGGCATTCTGACATTTATTTCCTTATCAAATGCCGATGTATCAGTATTTTGAATCAGCATGCTGATGAACGCCAGACCTCTACCCTTACCGCCTAGCGAACCTGATGCAAGCGTCAGCACGTTCTTCTCGTTTGGTGTGTCAACCTGGTCGAAGTCTAGTATCTTACCGCGACGTCGATTCTGGCGATAATCATCCATGATCTGCAAAAGGTCCGAACGGAATTGCTCCGGCGATTCATAATCATCGAATCGGATCGGATTTATCATTCGCGCAAGCGGAATCTCACCGCGTGACATGAGCCATGACGAAATGCGATTATCGCTGCAATATTCACCTAAAAGTTCCGATGGAATATTTCTGAAAATAGTTTCAAACTCTGTGATGCCCTTGGCTTGGGCCAACGGACGTCCGTAGTGGTTGCGGAATATAAAATCGCCAAAGCCGAGTCGGCTCGTCAAGAACTCAACGAGATCCGACGACAGCGTTTCTGAATCCTTGTTGATGAATTCGACACCCATCTGTTCGGCTTCGATTCGGTTTTCCGCCTCTGAACTCTGGATGATAACCGGCAATGTCGGAAGCTGTGAGAGAGCGTGACGCACGAACCTGAATCCAGCCTTTGGATCGGCCTTGCCATCGCGATCAAATTCAACATCGGAGATGACGCACAAAATATTGTCTTTGTATTTTTCGAAAATGCACATGGCATCCTCATAGTTTCGCGCATGGAGAATTTTAGGTCTCTGGCGCATCTTACTGATTTTGTTGATTTCGTTGCGTTCAACATCAGCATCGCCAAGAAGCTGCTGAACCTGATTGAACACAATCGAGAACAGCAATTGCAAGTAGCGCGAATAATATATCGGTGAATCTTCGATGAGAAGAATCACTCGCACAAGACCTATCTGCGTGTCATTCTCGACATTGGCACTATCCTCAATGCTCTTAACGATCGAGAATAAAATCTGTGAATTTCCGCCCCAAACAAACAGTTTGTCAACCGATGGCAATTGGTCGACCATAGCTTCGAACCGTTTGACGTCATTCTTCTGATTCAAAAGCAGATAGACAGGCATATCGCTCTGTCGGGCCTTGATGTTCTGGCTCAGCTCGATTGTCGTTTTCGTGTCGAGTCCGACCATAAGAATTGCAAGGTCAAAACGCGTGCTCTCCATCAATTCAAGTGCCTCTTCCGGCGATGTTACGCCTGTGATTCGTGGCAACGAGAAAAGCGAATACTGGTATATTTCGCCCATGAATTGCTCGAAGAACGAGTCATCATTTTCGAGCGCAAAAGCATCAAATAGTGTCGCGACAAAAAGTATATTTTTAATCTTATACTTCATCATGTCGAGATAGACATACTTCTCGAGAATCTGCTTGTTGAAAAAGAGTTGCAGCGGCTGTTTGTCACGCGTCAGTGTCTTGCGGAAATCCTCGCTCGACGCCGCCTGTGCTGGCACATCCGTGTGAGCAGTACCGAGAAAAAGTCCACGCGCTTTTTGGTTGTTTATGTAGCCGCAAACCATTTTCGAAATGTTCGACAACAGTTCGCACTCCTCCTTGAGGAATGGTCCGTCATAAGCCTGCGGGCGTTCCTCGCGATAATAAATGTCTATAATTCCCTTTTTGTTGTCAAAAGGCACGAATGATTCAGAAATGTGCCATGGCGTCTCAATGAAATCATCCGACACGTACTTATTGCCTTCATAAGTAATTCGTGCACATGTGATTTCAGGATATTGCCACGATTTTGGCAAGACGCGAACCGTCTCCTGCAATGTCGGCTCAATCGGCATTTCCTTGTTGATGGTGCTCAGCACATCGTTCATTCCGAGCAGCTCTTTGCGACGCTCTCGATGCTCATACGACACATGGCTGAGCTTGATTTCGCTGACATATCCGCGAATGAGCGCAAACGCCACGTCGAGCGAGCCATCTTCAACCTTTTCGCGATAACGTGCATCGCCATCCGACACGAAATTGAATTCCATGACAATTCCGCCATCAATCTGCTGGCTTTCAACCTTTTCACCCTTGCAAAATCCCTCGCACGGAAACCACTCTCCTTCAATAGACATTCTGACAGAAACGCATCCGCACATATCGCGCATGACTGAGCATATCTGACTGATTGCCAGGTCGCTTTTGATTCCCGATTTTGTTATATCAATTATTCGATTGTAATACATGACAAATTGTTTCAAACCTGTACTTTTCTTTGCTTTTACACCACAAAAATAGCAAAATTATTGACATTGATGTCAACTTTCAATAAAACACGGACTTATGTTTCTTTTTTTAATGATTTATTGCTAATTTCGCGCCCGGATTATAAGCATAACGTTTTTTACTGAAAAATAACATGAAAAAATTTCTCGGCATTGCCATCATTCTGGGCACATTGCTAACGGCTGCGACAGCCAACGCACAACGATTAAGCCGTAAGAATATGCGTAAGTTCGACCTCGCATACGCATTGGCAGAAGAGAGCAACAACCGCAAGGCTATCGACCTTCTTCAAGAGATTTACAAGACAAACCCTGACAATATCGATGTGGTTTACAATCTCGGACTCTGCTACATGAACATGAGCGGAAACCCTGACTCTGCACTTTTTTTCCTCGAAAAAACACTCAAGCTCGATACTGATCCTTGGAGCGATGCAACGAGCGAGCTCAAAATGGCCATTGCACGCGTAAAGCAGATGAAATATGACTACGATGGAGCATTGAAAATATATAAGCAAGTCGAAAGACATGACAAAGAGAAGATCTGGGCAGAAGCTATCGAACACGAACGCAGCATTTGCGAAAACGCCAAGGTTTTGATTACAAACCCAGTACGTCTTGAAATCGAAAAACTTAGCGATAATGTAAATAGCGAATTCAACGACTATCGCCCTGTTATTTCGGCAGATCAGAATACGATTTTCTTCACATCTCGACGCAAGAACAAAGTCAAGGAGATTTTCGATGATGGCGAAAACGAAGAGCAGACATACGTCAGCAACCGTCAGGAAGACGGAACTTGGAGCGAAGCAACACGCATAGACGGACTCTTCAGCAGCAAAGGTCAAGTAACTGCAACTTGTGTCCATGACAACGAACTCTACATCGTCCGCGATGGTGACATCTACATTTCACGACGCGACAGCGCTAACGGCAATTGGAACAAGGCTACAACACTTGGCCCGACAATCAACAGCTCAAGCGACGAACGTTATGCATTCGTATCGGCTGATGGCAGCGAACTATATTTTTCATCAAATCGCGAAGGTGGTTTTGGAGGTTTTGATATCTATCACAGTTATCGTTTGCCAAACGGACAGTGGGGCATTCCTCGCAACCTTGGCAGCGTAATCAACACAGAATATGACGAAGATTCTCCTGTGATGCATGCTGAAAAGCCTGTTCTTTATTTCAGCTCGAATGGCCACAACTCAATGGGTGGCTATGACATCTTCTTCTCAATCAAGAACGAAAACGACTCAGCCTTCCAAGCTGTTCAAAATATTGGTTATCCAATCAACACCCCGGATGATGATCTTTACTTCGTTCCTACGACAGAGAAGGACATGGCTTATTATGCAAGCATAAACTGGGATAAGAAAGGCCAGGACTTCACTGGCTATGACATCTATGAAGTGACATATGACGAGCCAGAAATCAACACTCTCGCCATTTTGAGTGGCCACATCAAAAGTCTTGATGTTTCGGGCATCACGGTTACAGCCCTTCAAGACGGCGAACCAATTGGACGCTATACGCCGAATGCTGAAACTGGAAAGTTTGTAATCATCGTTGAGGAAGATAGCGAATACACGATTGAAATCCAGTCAGACGTGAAGACCGAAAAAATCGTTGTCAGCACACACACCGGCGACAGCTATTTCAAACTTGGCCACACTATCGAATTGGATAAGATCGACTTTACTGAAGCTGAAATGGCTGCAGCACAAGCTGCAAAAGAGAAAGAGAAGCGTTCAAATGGCAGACCTGAATATGTGGAAGGAAAGACATATTACACAGTACAGATCCTGACGCTCTACGACACACTCAAGGTTGACCTCGATCTCGATGAAGATATGATTTATCATCACAAGACTCCAGAATGGCATGTTTATAGCTATGGCGTTTTTGACAATCTTGAAGATGCACGCGAAGCTCAGAAACTTGTTGGTGAAAAGACTCCAATAAGCGATGCATTCATCCGCAAACTCAAGTCATACGACATCTTCGTCAATCGTGCTATAAAGTAACGTAAACGACATAACACAAAAAAAGCGTCGGCAGAAATGTCGACGCTTTTTTTTATATTGCCATGCAAGGCTTTCAACGTTTGGCTATGTAGTTATCCAAGCTCTGACAGACTTCCGTTGCAAACTCAACGCCAAACTTCATTGCCTGCGCAAGCTGACTCGCATTGGCGATATCACTTCGTTTAATATCCTTTTTCCAAAGGCCATAAACGGTCCCGGCATTAAAGCTATCACCCGCACCGATTGTGCTGACAGGAGTGATCTTTTGACCGTCCACATGGACCTCTCCTTCTGGAGTAATCACGGTTGCGCCTTTTGCTCCTTCCGTACAGATGAATGTCGTGCAATATGGTGCAATCCGGTCTTCATAAACTGCTCGCCAATCATTCTGTGCGAACATATTTCTGAAATCCTCGTCCGATCCCTTTACGACATCGGCAAGCTGGAAATTCTCAACCAGAGTTGGCATCAGATCTTCAACTTCATGACTGTGCGACGATCGGAAATTAACGTCATAATACAGAATCGCACCATTATCCTTTGCATATCGCAGGAATTCATAGACTTCATTGCGCAGCACCGGATTCAATGCAAAATACGAGCCGAAAATCACAATGTCTTCAGGATTGATATGTGGCCGCACAATGTGCAGTTTCTGCGATTTATAATCTTTGTAGAACGAATATTGCGCATTCTTGTTTTCATCAAGAAACGCCAATGCAAGCGGACTTTTACTGTCAGGATGAACATATACGCCACCCGTGCCGACGCCATTATCTCTAAGGAAATTGCAGATTATCTCGCCTACCCTGTCGTCGCCTACCTCACTGATGAATTCGCATGGGACATTTTTCCTTCCCAGCGAAATCAGGGCATTGTACACAGAGCCACCAGGCTTACCACTGACCGGATGGTTGGCCGAATCAAAAACGATGTCGAGCACAGTCTCGCCAATGCCTATAATCTTCCTCATAACCTATCGAATATCGATTAAAAAGAGCCGCAGGCTATAGCCCACGGCTCTTGACATTTATCTTCTATAGCACGAATTATCCACGTGAATAGTTTGGAGCCTCCTGAGTGATTGCCACGTCGTGTGGATGGCTCTCCTGCATACCAGATGCTGTGATGCGAGTAAACTTGGCATTGTGGAGACCTTCGATTGTTGCAGCGCCACAATAACCCATACCAGAACGGATACCGCCGATAAGCTGGTAGATAACCTCATAGAGGCTTCCTTTGTAAGGAACGCGAGCCGAAATACCTTCAGGAACGAGCTTCTTCACATCATCCTCTGCATCCTGGAAGTAACGGTCCTTAGAACCCTTCTGCATTGCCTCAAGCGAACCCATACCACGGTATGACTTGAACTTACGGCCATTGTAGATGATTGTATCGCCTGGCGACTCTTCGCAACCTGCGAAAAGCGAACCACACATCACACATGAGCCACCTGCAGCCAATGCCTTCACAAGGTCGCCAGAGTAGCGCAAACCGCCATCGGCGATAACTGGAATGTTGCCATAGCCATTGTCGCGAAGCGTCTTAGCTACGTCATAGATAGCAGTAAGCTGTGGAACACCAACACCGGCAATGATACGGGTTGTACAGATTGAACCAGGACCGATACCGACCTTTACTGCATCTGCACCAGCCTTTACAAGAGCAAGAGCAGCTTCGCCTGTAGCGATGTTACCAACAACGATGTCAATCTGAGGATATTTCTCACGAGCCTTCTTCAATGTCTCGATAACGCCATGGCTATGACCATGAGCTGTATCAATGACAATGGCATCAACATTTGCCTTTACAAGAGCATCGATGCGCTCGAAAGTATTGTATGTTACACCAACACCTGCAGCAACGCGCAAACGGCCTTTGCTGTCCTTGCAAGCGAGTGGCTTATCCTTTGCCTTCGTTATATCTTTATATGTCACCAAACCAAGGAGTTTGAAGTTCTTGTCAACAACAGGCAACTTTTCAATCTTGTTCTGCTGAAGAATTTCTGCAGCCTGCTCAAGATCCGTTGTCTGATCTGTTGTTATCAGATTCTCCTTTGTTGTCATCACATCTGCGATATTCTTTGACATATCGTGCTCAAAACGCAAATCGCGATTTGTCACGATACCAACCAAATAGCCATACTCATCAACGACTGGAATGCCGCCGATTTTGTATTCCTTCATGAGTGCGAGAGCATCGCCAACAGTGCGATCCTTAACAATTGAAACCGGATCGTAGATCATGCCGTTTTCGGCACGTTTAACAATCTCGACCTGCTTTGCCTGTTCCTCAATCGTCATGTTCTTGTGGATAACACCTATACCACCTTCGCGTGCAATGGCAATAGCCAAACGAGCCTCTGTAACAGTGTCCATGGCAGCTGATACGATAGGCGCATTGAGCTTGATGTTGCGTGAGAAGTTAGTGCTAAGAGAAACCTCGCGTGGAAGAACTTCCGAGTAGGCCGGTACTAAAAGTACGTCGTCGAATGTGAGGCCATCCGATACGATTCTATCTTCAATGAATGACATTATATTGTAATTTTATATTTTTCTAAAATTACGCGCAAATCTATGAAATTTCCGCGTTAATTCAAAAACGCAGTTGGATATTTTAGTTTTTTAAACTTTTCAGTTCAGCAATTCACGGAATCCATCGCTGAAGAGTTCCTTTCTGTTTCCTGTTTCGTCCTCATATATCATGTAGGCTTCGACATCTTCAAAGGATTCGACGAACTGCATTGCGCTGTCTGGACCAATCACCATGCACGAGGTCGAAATGGCATCTGTTGTCATTGTGTTCGGACCAACTATCGTCACGCTCAGCATTCCATGTTCAACCGGACGGCCGACACGAGGATCAATCGTATGCTGAAGACGTCGGCCGTCTGCCGTGCGATAGAACTGGCGATAACTGCCAGATGTCGATATTGCGCAATTTGTCACATTTATGAGCGTTTGAGATGTACGCGTAAGTTCGTTGCTTTTGTCATCCGGACGGTCGATTGAAACGCGCCATTTGCGGCCATTTGGATTAAGGCCCTTGATATGCATCTCGCCGCCAATTTCGACCATATAGTCACTCACGCCATAGTCGTCAAAGACCGATGCGGCAACGTCTATGCCATAACCCTCGGCAAGTGCAGCTGCCTCAAGACATATCCGCTCATCGTCTTTCACCAGACGATTATTTTCAATACGTGTCTTGTCAAAACCTATGAATTCGCGGACACTATCGACCTTGGCAAGAATTTCGTCATAAAGCTCCACGCTTATCGTGTCCGGCGTATCTCCTCCGAATTTCCACAAGCGGCTGAGTGGCTTGATTGTGATATCAAAGCGATGCCCCGAAAGCTCATAGAACTCTTTTGCCTTGTTATATACCGTCACAAAAAAGGAGTCGAGCTCGACATCTTCATTGCGGTTTATCTTACTGATGACCGAATTCTTGTTATATGTGGACAGCGAATTGTCGTATGCCCTCAAACGCTCGAGCATTTCACTCTCGAGGCTTCGGTCATACCGATATGTTATGTGATAGGTTGTTCCAAAGACAAAACCCGTCTCCTTGATATAGCGCATCTCGCCTGACTCGCCGTTTTTACGACACGAGACAAATGACAGACTGCACACGAGCAATACCAATGGAATCAATATGAATCTTTTCATCTGAACATAAAAAAGGAAAAGGCCACCCACATGAGGCAGCCTTTGTTTCTACATCTGCTGATAAGGATAGACCGCAAGCGTCTCTGCTATTTTGTCAACAGCCTCCTGAAGCTTACTGCCGACCATCATCCGCATCATCATGTTAAGCTCGACTTTCATCGTCACCTTGATGCGCGATTCGTATGGCGCAACCTCTTTCAACTGAACCCAAAGATTGAAGTTGAATGGCGTTGAACCGTCTGCGGTATATTTTATCAAGCTATTTTCTTGTCTCTCTGCAATGCGCACACCCATCTCCGGCATTTTTTCGACCGAGAAACGGCATGTGTCTTCCGTCGATTCCCAATTCTGAATCTTGTCGCGAGGAACGATGTTGTCGAGATTTTTCAAATTCGACAACTTCGAATAGACGAGATTTGCGCTATTACAGACTACTTTTATTTTGCTTTCGTATGTCTCCATATTACTTTCCCCATTCCGAAGGGTTCTTGCGCCACTCCTGGAGTGTTGCGATGTCTGCCTCAGAGACATAGCCCTGCTCAACAGCTGCGCCGATCATCTCCTGGTAGTTGCTGAGTGTTGTGAGTTCCACGCCTGCTGCCTTGAATGCCTCTTCTGCAACAGGGAAACCGTATGTGAAGATTGCGAGCATGCCAACGACAGTGCACTGTGCATTGCGAAGAGCATCTACAGCCTTAAGAGAGCTGCTTCCTGTCGAAATAAGGTCTTCAATCACGAGAACTTTCTGACCTGCCTTGATATCACCTTCAATGAGGTTTGCCAAGCCATGATCTTTTGGTGCAGAACGTACATAGACAAATGGCTTGCCAAGAAGATCCGCAACAAGAGCGCCCTGAGCAATTGCACCAGTAGCAACACCTGCAACGACATCAATGTCTGAATACATTTCGCGTGCAAGATCAGCAAAAGCTGTCTTTATGTATGTGCGCACGTCTGGAAATGAAAGTGCCTTGCGGTTGTCACAATAGATAGGAGACTTCCAGCCTGATGCCCATGTGAAAGGATTGTTTGGCTGAAGCTTGATAGCTTTGATGTCGAGAAGTTGCTTTGCAACTGTTATTGAATATTTGCCCATGATTATATTGTTTCGTTTTTATTGTGCAAAATTAGTCATCAAACGTAAATAGAACACTATCTTGTGTCGATTTTATTTTCTTGCGGCGTGTTGTTTTTGGTTTTGGCTTCGGAGCGCCGAATGTCAGACGATGCAATTCTGTCGGTCCGAACTTTGCAACAGCGTCGCGATGTGCCTGCGTTGGATAGCCTTTGTTTGTCTTCCAATCATACTGTGGATACTGCTCGTCGAGTTTCATCATCAACTCGTCGCGATGTGTCTTCGCCAATATCGAAGCCGCGGCAATCGACATGTATTTTCCATCGCCCTTGACCACCGTCTGATGCGGAATATCCTCAAAAGGCTTGAATTTATTACCGTCAACAATAATAAACTCCGGCTTGACACTTAGCTCAGCCAAAGCCAGATGCATCGCCTTTATCGAGGCATTGAGTATGTTTATCTCATCAATCTCATGGTTATCGACCATCGCCACAGCCCAGGCAAGTGCCTCTTTCTCGATTATCGGGCGCAATGCATCTCTCTGGCGCTCTGTCAGTTGCTTCGAATCGTTCAGAAGCGGATTGCTGTATCCTTCTGGAAAAATCACCGCAGCAGCAACCACTGGACCGGCCAGACAGCCTCGCCCGGCTTCGTCGCATCCGGCTTCTATGCGGCCACTCTCAAGATATGGAAGCAACTGTGCCATTTATCGCTCGTTGTAAACCACATACAACAATGTGCGCCCGACGGCTTCAAGCGTCCGCGGATCAAGCTTGTCCGCTGTGTCATTATGAGTATGCCAATGTTCATAGAAGCTTGTGCCTGAATTCGGATCATACTGAATGATGTCTATGCAAGGCACTTTGGCCAATGTGCTGACATAATAGTGGTCGTCGGTTATATATCCGCCGTTGTCATCGACAAAATAGTTGCCATAGCCAATCTCGCTTGCTGATTTCCAGACCTTGTCAACCAGAGGTTGCGCAATTGATTTTGAATAATATTCCTGATGGAACTGTGCACCTGGAGCACCGACCATATCGAGCAATATGCCATATCGGATATCGCTGTTGCGACCCAGATCGCTCTTTGCCCAATACTGACTTCCCAAGCACCATGTATCTGCGACATACGTCTTCTGACTGATATGGTCCGGCGTACCGCAATCCTCTGTGTCAAAGAATATTATATCAATACCTATTGTCGGCTTCTTAATCTGGAGCTGGCGTGCAATCTCGATGAGAACGCCGACACCGCTTGCACCATCATTTGCGCCATCAATCGGCTTATTGTGATATGAAGCATCTGCATCATGATCGGCAAACGGACGACTATCCCAGTGAGAGCATAGCATCACTCTGTTCGCCTTCGATGGATTAATCTTCGCTATGATATTCCTGACCGGCAGATTCGATTCGTCGAACGAACGACCAAAGCCTTCCTGAACTTCAACCTCGGCGCCCATTCTCTTCATCGACGCGACAAGGTAGTCAAGACATTTTGCATGGCTCTCGCTTCCTGGCACTCGTGGGCCGAAAGCCGTCTGTTCACAAACATAACGATAAGCCGAATCGGCTGAAAACTCAATCTCTGAGGCCGCAACGAGCTGCTTCTTCTGTGGCTGCTTTGGTGCCGCCGACGAGCAACCCATCAATACAGCCGACGCCGAAATTGCGGCAATTATAAATTTCAATTTCATAATCATCATATCTCTGCATCCCAAAAGCTGTCAGAACTACGGAAATCAATAACCTGCGCATGAGGGAACTGCATTGCTGCATATTTCTTTATCTGAGCAAGAGCATCATCTGCCATCACTTTATCTTCATTCGGCAAGTGATTAAAGACAATCGTATGAAGATCAACCCCACGCGAAACGCAGGCCTCAATGCTCAGCAGCGCATGATTGATTCCACCAAGCTTCGATGTCGTAACCAAAACGAGAGGCAGACGGCGCGATGCGATATAATCTATCGTGAGCATCTCATCGTTGAGCGGAACCATCAGACCACCAGCGCCCTCAACAAGAACAACATCATAGCGGTCGAGCAGGTAGCGTGTGTCACGATCGATCTTTTCCGGATCAATCACGACTCCTTCAAGACGCGCTGCCAGACTTGGCGATGCAGGTTTCTTGAAAAGATATGAGCATGTTCTACCCTCCTTGTCCTCCGGCAGAATACCGCTACCCATCACTTTGCGGTGTTCAACGAGGTCATCTGCAACTGTTGTACATCCTGTCTGAACAGGTTTCTGCGTGATGACCGAAACGCCTCTGTGACGCAGGTAGGCAGCCATGCGGGCGGTGACATACGTCTTGCCACTGTCGGTGTCCACTCCACTAACAAAGTAGGCTCCGTTTCTGTGTTCCATTATCCTATGCTTTTGCTTTGATTAATCTTCGTCGTCATCGTCGCTGTCACGACGGTTCTTCTTGTCCTTCTTGTCTTTCTTTGCCTTCTTCGACTCCGACTTTGCCGCAGAAACGCGTTCTGCAGCCTGGCCTGTCAGCTGCTCATACTTTTCAGCAGCTTCGTCAAACTTGGCTTCGGCAGCCTCAATTGCAGCCATATTGGCTTTCTTTGCGCCTTCGCCTTTTGCAATGTTCTGCTGACCCTTGAGCTTTTTCTTCTGCTCCATCGCAATCGACTTGTCGATAGCCTTGAGGCTGTCGGCCGACTGCTTGTCAAGAGCCTTGATATCCTTCTGAGCCTGCTTTACGATGTTCATATCCTCGTCTTTGAGGAATTTGTTGTATGCCTTTCGGTCCTCAGCGAACTGCTTTACTGCAGCCTTTCGGTCTTCGCCGAGCTGCTTGATATTTGCATCAGCCTCTTCAACCATTGCCTGACCTGCCTCAACGAGCGAATCGCTGACGAAGGCCTTGCGATTGACAGCCTCAAGTTTCTTCTTTGCTGCCTCATACGATGCTGTTGCCTTCTGCTTGGCTGCTTCTACTTTATCCTGCGCAGTCTGCGCCTGAACGCCGATTCCAAATGCCGCCATCAAGGCTATTACGATATACTTTTTCATTGCTATTCAATTATCAATTTCACAAACTTTGACCTTGTATTGCAAAATTAGGAATTATGCACAATTCTGCAAACATACATGATATATATGTTTACGCAGCAGGCAATAAAATGGTTCTTTCCGGCATTGCACAAGAGAACAAAAATTCAGCCTTTTTATCGGATATCAATGTCCTCCGGACATTTCATGGACAAATATCATTCCATAGTTTCTGAAAAAACAAAAAAACTGCGGGCGTGCTCCTAAGAACACGCCCGCAGAAATCAATAACTCAATATTCTAAAAAATGAACTTTAGAATCTGAAACCAAGTTTCAGGCATGGGTTTGAGAGGAATTTCATCGCATGGTGATTAGCCTTGTACGTCTGAAAACCTGTTGGACCAACCTGATAGATTGAATACTGGTAAGCTACTGGAGAGACCTCGATACCGATTACGAGACCACAGTTTGTCTGAGCTGCAATACCGCCCACGAGAGCGCCCTGAATGCCCATTACCTGACCTGCCTGTGACTGTACTTTGTACAATACCTCTGATCCATCCTGATCACCTACGTAAGGATTGGAAGTCTGAATGCGAGCCATCTGATAACCAACAGTTGCACCTGCATAGGCGTTCATGTTGTTGTTTCTGCCAACACGGAAGTGATAGTCACCACCTACGTTAGCCTGAAGGTTCGACTGCAGACGTCCCTGGATGTAGCGCTGCGCTGGAACTGCTACTGGCTTCGATGCAACACCCTCAACATAGTCCTTCGAAGGAGTTACGTTGATGTTCATTGCGAACGACAAGTTCACGTCGATATTTGGAGCCAAGAAATAACGTCCCTGGATACCAGCCATGTTCATGATGTTGTTCACACCAACCTGCGAGAGGTTGAGGTACAAACCTGGATCTTCTGACTGGCTGCTTCCATACGCGTAGCCTAATCCTGTACCTGGGGTGTCGCTTGTGTTGTCATACTCTGGGAGAAGGTAGATGTTCTGATTGTTCTGCTGGAACATCGTACCATTACCAAGTATGAGCGAGACCTCGATATTTCCTGCTTCCTGAGCCATGGCACATGGTGCCACAGCAAGGAGGAGGGATGTTAGGACTTTGCTAATACGTTTCATTAAATTCGTTTTTTATACGAGATTCTGATTACACCCGTAAATTACTTGTAAGCTGCAACTGTTGCATCATAAACAGCCTTCAACTGAGCTGCCTGAGCCTTAGCCTCTTCGAGGTCAATCTTAGCCTTGTCGAGTTTATCTTCTGCTGCATCTACAGAAGTCCACGAACCATTCTTGAGCTGCTCAACAGCAACCTTAGCATCATCAACCTTCTTCTGGAGTGAATTGAAGATCTTCTCAACATTTGCCTCTGTAAGACCACCAGTGATAGACTCTGTTGCGATTGTTGTAAGATAAGTATTATATGCTGTCTTCTCTGCACTAAGAGAACTCTCCTGCTTAGCGATGCTTGAGATCTGGTCTGCAAGATCAGACAACAATGCAGCATCTGCATCAGTACCCTTAGCAGCTTCAATGTCTTTCTTAGCATTAAGAGCAGCCTTCTTAACCTTCAAAGATTCAAGCTTAGTGTCAATTTCATCACACTTCTTTGCATATGCTTCAACATCAGTGCCAACAGACTTAGCGTCTGCAAGAGCCTTCTCAGCAGCCTTCAAATCTGTTTCCTTCTCAACGATAGCTGCAGCAATAACTACAGGTGTAGTTTCTTCGGTCTTTGGATTAAGCTTTGCATCAGCGAGTTCAACTTCAGCCTTAGCTACTTCAGCTTCCTTCTCGATAACTGCCTTCTGTGCCTTAGCATACAATGTGTAAACACCCTTAGTACCATCATAGAGAGCTTCGTAAAGACCATTGCCAATGATCAAAGCATTGTCAGCCATCTTTTTCTTGGCATTCTTTATAGCCTCGTCAAGATCAGCGAGAGCTGACTGCAAAGCCTTTTCTTTTGCAGCGGTTGTTGCCTTCTTATCTGCCAATGAAGCAGCCAAATCCTCAGCAGCCAAACCCTGCTCCTTAGCGAGAGCGATCTTCTTACTCTCGAGTGTTACTTCCTCTTCTGCAGCAAGGAATTCCTGCTTAGCAGCTTCTGCCTTTCTGTAGAGTGCATCCATCTCAACCTTGTGAGCATTTGCAATGATTTCCTCAGCCTTTGCGTTACGCAAGTTTGCTACGCTTTCTGGCTCTTCGTTGTCGATACAGCTTGTCATGCCCATTGAGAGAGCAACAAGAGCTGATACATAAAGAACTTTCTTGTTCATTTTTTTTCTAATTGATTTAATTAATTTTTAAATAGTGCAAGACATTGTTGTTTTGCGATTACAAAGTTCCGAAAAATGATTTTTTGCCACCAACAAATCATCCATTTTTTTGACGAAAATCACCCAACTGGTGACGAACGGCGCAAAAAAAGTGACGAACGGCGATTTTTGCCAAACCAACTGGTGACGAACGGCGCAAAAAAGGAGACGAGAGAAAAAGAAAAATCCCCTGCGAAACGATTCGCAGAGGACTATACATATATTATATAAGGATTTTTTTACTCAGCGATCTCGACAAGTTCAATGTCGAAGATGAGGGCAGAGTTGCCAGGGATATTCTCGCCGGCACCACGCTCGCCATAGCCAAGCTCAGAAGGGATATAGATTGTCCATTTTGAACCTACAGGCATGAGCTGAAGAGCTTCAGTCCAACCCCTGATTACGCCGTTGAGACCGAGAGTTACAGGCTCGCCGCCATGATTGTCTGTCGAGTCGAACACAGTTCCGTCGATGAGCTTGCCCGTGTAGAGAACCTTCACGCGATCTGTTGCAGCAGGTTTCTTGCCAGTTCCCATTGTGACAACTTCATACTGAAGGCCACTCTCCGTAACAGTAACACCTTCGCGCTTTGCGTTCTCAGCCAAGAAATTCAAGCCATCAGCGAGACACTTCTGAGCCTTTTCCTGACGCTCAGCTTCCTTGCGTGCGCGAACTTCGTTGAACTTCGACTGGCAGATTGAGTTTGCCATTGTCTCGTCAATCTGACCTTCACCCTTTACGAGAGTTGTGTGGAAGCCATAGTAGAATGCTTCGAGGCTGATTGTATCGAACTGCTCCTTGCGAGCTGCGAGATAATCGTCAACGAGCTTGCTGTTAGCAAACGCATTTGAGAACTTAGCGAAGTCGAGGGTATCGAAAGGAATGCGAGCCATTGCCTGGTGGAAACCCTTTGCCTCGAAAAGGCCAAGGCAGTAGCTGACGCTATCAACTTCGTTGGCGAGCTTGCACTTGCCTACATAGTTTTTCTGGCAAGAAGTTGCCATGAATGCTGCAACTGCGAAAGATGCAACAACAGCGATTTTAGAAACAAATTTCATATCCGAATTTTTTTATTGAATTTCTTAATTAGAGAATCTCGAGCAATTCGACCTCGAAAATAAGAGTTGTGTATGGCGGGATAGACTCACCAGCGCCACGTGCACCATATCCGAGATCATAAGGGATGAAAAGCTTCCACTTAGAGCCTACAGGCATGAGCTGAAGCGCCTCGACCCAACCCTGGATAACGCCATTGACAGGGAAATCTGCTGGTTCACCGCGCTGAACAGAGCTGTCGAAAACAGTTCCGTCGATGAGTGTGCCATGATAGTGGCAACGAACCTTGTCTGTAGCCTTTGGCTTCTTGCCATTGCCTTCGCGCATGATTTCATACTGAAGACCGCTTGGAAGTGTGACAACCTCCTTGCGTTCCTTGTTTGCAGCGAGGAATGCGGCTCCGTCTTCCATATTCTGCTTAGCCTGGCTCTGCTGAAGTTCTGTGAAGAACTTATTGAGGATTGGACCTACTTCCTTTGGATCGACTTCAGGCTTTGCTCCACTGAGCACAGCGTCGATACCTTCTGCGAAAGCCTTGCTGTCGAGGCTCTTCAGACCAGACTGCTTGAGCTGGGCGGCGATATTCATGCCAAGGGCATAACTAACTTTTCTCATTTATGTTTTAGGTTTTAAGTTCTAAGTTGTAAGCCTTAAGTTGTAAGTTGTAAGTTTTGAGTTTTGAGTTTATAAACTCTCAGCTACAAGCTCTCAACTCTCTGCTATATCATGTGCATTCGAGGTTAATCATGAGCCTGAGCAAACAAACAGGACTCAAGAAATAGCCTGAATCGGCTGCGTGAAGCAACAGATGGAGCACATATCTGGTGCGAAGTTACAACATTATTGCGAATTAGAGCAAAAAAAAGAGTCATCTATCTACATTATCAATCCACTAATGAATGCAGACAAAAAAAAAAGCTGCCCCGAAACGAGACAGCCAAACAATCAATTTTCCAATTAACTAATGATTTCAATTAACCCGAACAACCTGTTTACACTTGTTTTTTGGCTAATAATAAGAGCTTTACACTGATAGACTTATTAGTCGTTTGACATAGATTATTTTGATAGATTGTTGTCAGTATTGATAGACAATGCAAAGTTATGAATGCCTATCCAAGGAGCAGAACCGCGCGGTTATAATTTGCGGAACAATTTGTTATATGACCAAAAAGTTTCATTCGAGTATCATTCACAGACACATTTACTTACGATTATATCCACCATTTATTAATAAAACGACAATAACCTAGTTGGATTTATCTCGTAGAACGGGAAAGAATGTGTGGAAATGGTTCAAGCAATGGCCAACATAGAATGAACAAAAGTCACTTTATTGGAAATAAAGGAGCACGATTAACATTTATGACAATGCTCCTTCTGCAAAAAAACAGAAAATAGCTTTTTCATATAAGAAGAGTTCGCCCGACCTCCGCAAATGGAAGTGGGCGAACTCTATTTTTTATCTCTACTGTTATTTCACGCCAATAAGTCTTTTGATATCGTTGAGCTTATTGAGCGCTTCAAGTGGTGTCAAGTTATTGATATCGAGACCTTGTATTTCGTCACGGATCTGGCTCAAGACAGGATCGTCCAACTGAAAGAAGCTCAACTGCATTCCCGGCTCAATTGTTTCGGTGGCAGCCGCCTGGCCATTTCCCTGATGAGCATTCTCGAGCTGGCGAAGAATTTCGCCTGCGCGGCTCACGACGACCTTTGGCATGCCGGCAAGCTTAGCCACATGAATACCGAAACTATGCTCGCTACCGCCTTCGACAAGCTTGCGCATGAAAATCACCTTGCCGTCAATCTCCTTGACCGAGACATTGAAATTGCGTATGCGGCCATATTTTTCCTGCATTTCGTTGAGCTCGTGATAGTGCGTTGCGAAGAGCGTCTTGGCTTGCGCACGCTCATTGTTGTGGAGATATTCAACAATGGACCATGCGAGTGAGATGCCATCGTATGTGCTCGTGCCACGGCCCAATTCATCGAAAAGGACGAGGCTTCGTGGCGTCACGTTGTTGAGGATATTGGCAGCCTCCGTCATCTCGACCATGAACGTAGATTCGCCTTGCGAGATATTATCGCTTGCTCCGACACGTGTAAAAATCTTATCAACGATGCCGATATGTGCCTCTGTTGCAGGGACAAACGAACCTATCTGCGCCATCAAAACGATGAGCGCCGTCTGGCGAAGCAAAGCACTCTTGCCGGCCATATTCGGACCGGTAATGATGATGATCTGCTGTTCACGACGATCGAGATGTATGCTGTTGGCAATATAGCTCTCGCCATCGGCCATCAGACGTTCGATGACAGGATGTCGGCCGTCGGTAATGTCAAGATCTTCGCCATCATTGACTTCCGGACGACAATAGCCATTTGCATCAGCAACAATGCGGAACGACAAGAGCACATCAATCTCGGACAGTATCGAAGCATTGCGCTGTATCTCACCGAGACGTCCGCAGACATATAATATAAGGTCGTTGAAAATCTGCTGCTCGAGACGCATGATGTTTTCGTCGGCGTGCAGAATCTTCTCTTCGTATTCCTTGAGTTCCGTTGTTATGTATCGTTCGGCATTGGCGAGCGTCTGTTTGCGAATCCACTCTTCCGGAACTTTGTCCTTGTGGGTATTACGCACCTCGATATAGTAGCCGAAGACATTGTTGAACCCGACTTTAAGACTCGTTATTCCCGTCTCGTTGATGAGACGCTCCTGCATTTCATTGAGATAGTCCTTGCTCGACGAAGATATATGACGGAGCATATCAAGCTCTTCGTTGACGCCATTGGCAATGGCACCACCTTTGGCGATCGTTGTAGGAGCTTCGGGAGATATCTCATGCTCTATCCTTTCGCGCATCTCAATGCATTCACTGAGACTTGCCGCAAGGTCTCGCATGTGTTTAGCCGAAGAGTTCGAGAGCATCTGGCGAATTGGCGTAACTGAAAAAAGCGTTCGCTTGAGCTGAAGCATTTCACGCGGAGTGATGCGCATCGTTGATGCCTTGCCAGCAAGTCGCTCAAGGTCACCGATCGAAGCCAGTATCTCGTCGAGTTGATCTCTATATGAACCATTCGCATCTTCATCTGTACCGAGCGACCATACAGAATCCAGACGATTTTCAATTATGTTTCTGTCTTTTTGCGGCAACGACATCCAACGTCGCAGCATACGCGCTCCCATTGGCGTGTGCGTCTTGTCCATGATGTCGAACAACGATGTTGTTCCGTCGATGCCTGAAGGGAAAAGCTCAAGATTCCTGACCGTAAACCTGTCAAGCCAGACGTAATTGTCGCCTTCGATACGCGTCAACTTGTTTATATGCTTGAGCCTGTCATGTTCCGTGATGTCAAGATAGTGCATTATTGCGCCTGCGGCTGTCGTACCAAGTGCGATACCTTCGACGCCAAAACCCTTAAGCGACTGCGTTTCGAATTGTTTTACAAGTCGCTGGCGAGCACTACTCGGCTCGAATGCCCAATCGTCAAAAGGATATGTGAGCCATTTTGTTCCGAAAAGTTCCATGAAAGCCTGACGCTTCCCTTTTTCATAGAGGACCTCCTTCGGTTTGAACGTTGCAAGAATTCTATCGGCATAATCGGCGCTACCCTCTCCGACAAGAAATTCGCCTGTTGAAATATCGAGAAAAGCTATGCCGACATTGTTGCGATCAATATGGACACAGCCAAGAAAATTATTTTCCTTGATTTCCAGGACATTATCGCTAATGGCCACACCCGGAGTCACAAGTTCCGTGATGCCTCGCTTGACGATGCCTTTTGCCATTTTCGGATCTTCAAGCTGATCACAAATGGCTACGCGCTGACCGGCTCTGACGAGTTTAGGCAGATAGGTCTCGAGCGCATGGTGAGGAAAACCAGCGAGTTCAACAGCAGAAGCATAGCCGTTATTGCGCGATGTCAGCGTGATACCGAGTATGCCAGACGTCTTTATGGCATCATCGCCAAACGTCTCGTAGAAATCACCCACACGAAACAGCAGAATGGCATCCGGATGCTTAGCCTTAATGCTGTTGTACTGCCCCATCAGCGAGTTGTCTTCTGTTGTTCGTGCCATATCAATATATGTTGATTATCAATCAGTTCAATATTTTAAAAACAAGTTCCTGGAGCGCGTCGCCAGACGATATTTGCGGATAATTATAGCCCTTCGACTTCAAATCATATTCACGCAAATAACCGATGATTGCAAGACATTTGCCCGCGCTGTATAATCTTGATGCCGGCTCATAGGTCTTGCGGATGACAAATTCCGATCTCTCGCCAATTGCCGAAAGGATCTCATTTATGCTCTTGTTTTTCACATAGTGATAGTGAAAAAGCTTGGCAAATGTGCCATAGAGCGTAGCAACAACCATTTGAATCGGATATTGCTTGTCGTTATTTCCAAAGACCTTGACAATACGGTTGACCTTAGCGACATTTCGCATCAGCAAAGCCGAACGAAGTTCAAGAATGTTATATTCGTTGCTGATGCCGACATGTTTTGTCACCATCTCGACGCTGATAGACTTCAAGCCTTCGCTTTCGCATACGATCTTGAGTTTCTCGACAGTAGCGGCAACTACGGACATCTTTGCGCCGATGTGTTCAGCCATCAGTTCTGCCGCCTTCGGATCTATTCCGAGACCCTGTTCGCGTACGAATTGAGTCACGTAGGCCGGCATCTGATCGTCCCATATCTTAGGCGAGACCATCGTACAACCGACTTTATCGATTGTCTTGAAGAGCTTGCCTCGCTTGTCAACCTCATCGTACTTGTAGCAAAGCACAAGAATGGTTGACTCCATCAGATGCTCCGCATATTTGGCAAAATCCTGAAAATGAGCCTTGTCGCCAGCATTCGTATTGAGTTCCTGAGCCTCCTTGACAATCACGAGACGTCTTTCGGCCATCATCGGATACTGCTCCGCCTCATGGATGATATCGACGACTTTGGCATCTTTGCCATAGAAGATTGTCTGGTTGAAAACCTTGTCTGCTTCGCTCAGGGCATTCTGCTCGATAAATGAGGCAACGGCATCGATATAATAAGGTTCCTCGCCCATGAGCAAGTATATCGGACGATACTTGCCGCTGCGAAGCTCCGTCATTATATCATTATAAACCAGCATCTTGTCTTATTATAAAAGCATCAATCTCAGAGTGACCACTCGAAGCCGTCTTTCGTGTCTTTCACATTGAAACCGAGAGCGGCCATCTCATTGCGGATCTTGTCGCTTGTAGCCCAATCTTTGTTCTGCTTTGCCTGCTGGCGAATGCTGAGCAGAAGGTCGATAGCCTTATGATAAGCCTCGTTGTTCGAGCCGTTTGCCTCTTCGATCTGAAGGCCGAGAATTTCGATTGCGAACGTATTGAACACGCTACGCAATTCGTCAAGATCAGCCTGACTGATTGTGCCTTTGCCATCGCTGACAATATTGATTGCCTTAGCAGCTTCAAAAAGATTAGAAATAACAACCGGCGTATTGAGATCGTCGAGCATCGCCTCTTCGCATTTCTCACGAAGATTACCTATTTCAACGGTCGATTTGTCGCTTGCCTTCAACTTCATCAGTCGTGCGTATGCTTCAGCCATCTTCTGGAAGCCCTTTTCGGCAGCCTGCAAAGCCTCATTGCTGAAGTCAACTGTAGAACGATAATGTGCCTGAAGAATGAAGAAGCGGATCGTCATCGGCGAATATGGCTGAGTGAGCAACTTGTGCGAGCCTGTGAAGAACTCGTCAAGCGTGATGAAGTTGCCGAGCGACTTACCCATTTTCTGACCATTGATTGTGATCATATTATTGTGCATCCAATAGCGCACAGAATCGTGTCCGAGTGCAGCTGCCGACTGCGCAATTTCGCTCTCATGATGTGGGAAGACGAGGTCCATGCCGCCACCGTGAATATCGAATTCTTCACCGAGATACTTACAGCCCATTGCCGAGCACTCGATATGCCAGCCTGGGAAACCGTCGCTCCATGGCGATGGCCAACGCATAATATGCTCTGGCTGAGCCTTTTTCCACAACGCGAAGTCACACGTCTTGCGTTTTTCGCTCTGTCCGTCAAGTTCACGAGTCGTCTCGAGCATATCCTCAACCTTACGCTGAGAGAGCTTGCCATAGTGGAAATCCTTGCTGTATTTCTCAACGTCGAAATATACAGAGCCATTGCTCTCATAGGCATAACCCTTATCGAGAATCTTCTTGACAAACTCAATCTGCTCAATGATATGTCCCGACGCACGAGGTTCGATTGTTGGAGGAAGGACATTGAGCTTCTTCATTGCCTCATGGTAACGAAGAGTATAGTTCTGGACGACTTCCATTGGCTCAAGCTGCTCAAGACGAGCCTTCTTTGCAATCTTATCCTCGCCTTCGTCCGCATCATGCTCAAGGTGACCGACATCCGTGATATTGCGCACATAGCGTACCTTATAGCCTAAATTCAGAAGGAATCTATAAAGGATGTCAAATGTTATGGCAGGACGTGCATGGCCCAAATGGCCATCGCCATAAACCGTAGGACCGCATACATACATGCCGACGCGACCTTCAACGAGCGGACGAAACGCCTCCTTGCGGCGTGTCAGCGTATTATAAACCAAGAGTGTCTTATCCATTTTCTTTATATATTTTCACAGCACAATGCTCTTCGCACGGCATATGTCTTTTGTTACAATTATTCTTGTTCGCAGAACTTGCGAATGTATGATATTTTTAGCTATTTTCCAAACTTCATTTGGCGAAACATCTCCCACAAAACGATGCCGGTCGTAACCGACACGTTGAACGAATGCTTTGTGCCAAATTGCGGAATCTCAATGCACATGTCGCTTCCGTCAACGACCTCCTGCTGAACGCCTTTGACCTCGTTGCCCATGACAATCGCATAGCGCTTACCGGCATCGACCTTCAGTTCCTGAAGAGCCACACTTCCTTTTGCCTGCTCGATGCTGCAAACCACATAGCCCTCACCACGAAGCTTATCGATGGCTGCCATCGTATCTTCCGCATATTCCCAGTCAACAGAATCCTCTGCGCCAAGTGCAGTCTTGTGAATTTCAATACTTGGAGGACATGCCGTGATGCCGCACAACACAATCTTTTCAATCAGCATTGCATCGCAAGTGCGGAATATCGAGCCAACATTATTGAGGCTTCTTATGTTGTCGAGAACAACCACGATAGGCGTCTTGCGCTCGTTCTTAAACTGCTCAACGCTCAAGCGCCCCATCTCGTCAATTTTCAGTTTTCTGTGCTTCTCCATCATTTTTCTTGTTAAACACCCTCCTTGCTCCCAAACAGGTCAATATGCAAGCGAGGTGTATATCGCCAGCCATTGCGCAGACACATTTCGATGACGATCTTATTGCTTTCGGCGATGTCCGCAGCCGTAGCACCAAGTGGCATCAGAAAGATGCGCTCATTATCCACAATTTGCGTCAATGACGCAAAACTTGTCTGTATTTCAGACTCATCGGCTCTGTTGCCAACCACAAATTTCAGCTGAACTCTTCCCGACGCCGCTTCAACACATTTTTTTATCACGTCGATCTGACTGATAACGTCTTCATGACGTCGCGTCGCGCCATCTGCTTTTATTCCCAACTGCTCCAATTTATTGTCGTTGGGTATGCTCGATTTGAGTTTTGGCGAGATACTCAGCAGATCGCAGTTGTCAATAACGTCTCTGTCAAATATCGTTCCGTTCGTCTCGACGGTTGTCGTCCAACCCTTTCTTTTACAACGTCTTAGCAATTCTGCTAGTTCTTTCGCCTGAAGCATCGGCTCGCCACCCGTCACGACGACATGACGCAGATTCCCGCTCATGTTTTTCCGCAACGTCTCCATCACATCATCGACGGTTGTTGCAATCGGATTTCCCGGGCCAAACGACGTGTGCGCCGTATCGCAAAGACAGGCTTTACCATTCTGATCTGTCCAGATGCATCGAAGATTACACCCTTGAAGACGGACAAACATCGACGGCATTCCGGCATAGAATCCTTCGCCCTGAAGCGTTCCAGCAATGGACAGCCCCGTAGCTCCATTGGCCACAGGGAAAACTCCTTCGCGCGATAACAATATTGGCAAATTCATCGTGGCAGCGGACGATAGATCGAAGTATCAACAACCCCGGCCTCCTTGAACGCTTTTGCACGCAAAAGGCAACTGTCGCATGTGCCACAAGGCTTTTCGCCGCCTCGATAACAGCTCCATGTCAAGCCGAAATCAACGCCAAGTTTTTCGCCAAGACGTATCTCATCGGCTTTCGTCATGTTGATGAAGGGAGCATGCACTTCTATCTTCTGACCACGCTCTGCGCTCATCACGGTTCCAAGGTTGATGGCTTTCTCCATCGCATCGATAAACACCTTGCGACAATCGACATAACCCGAATAGTCAACCTGGCTAACACCTATATATATATGTTGTGCGCCAACGGCTTCTGCCATCGAAGCAGCCACCGACAGAAACACCATGTTGCGTGCCGGCACGTATGTCATCGGAATATCGTTGCGATCAACATCGCCATCTTCGATTGCCATTTTTTCATCTGTCAGCGATGAGCCGCCCCACAGACTAAGGTTCAGGCTCACCACCTGATGCGAAACCACGCCGACCTTCTCGGCCACGCGTCGCGCACTCTCAAGTTCACGGCTATGCTTTTGGCCATAGTCAAACGAAATGGCATAAACTTCGTGACCTTCGCTTTTGGCCAGATAGAGGGCAGTCGTCGAATCCAGACCACCCGAAAGAAGTACTACTGCTTTGCTCATTTTAGTTTTGTTTATAGACAGGATTTTGCGAACTGTCTTTATATGTAAAAGTCTGAGCCATCAGACGTCACCTTCAGTCTAAAGGCTCAAACTTCTTTTCGTATCTTATTTCAACAATGCGGCCATCTGTTCCTGAACCTTCTTTGCCTCTTGTGCTGCCACTTCGGCAAATTTCTCAGTCTTGTCAGCATAGATGATAGCACGACTTGAGTTGACGATCAGACCACAGTCTTTTGTCATGCCATATTTGCAGACCTCCTCAAGTGAACCGCCTTGTGCACCAATGCCCGGAACGAGCAAGAAGTGGTTTGGAACAATCTTGCGAATGTCCTCGAACATCTTGCCTTGAGTTGCACCAACGACATACATCATGTTTTCGTCGTTGCCCCATTTTTGGCTTGTACGGAGCACCTTCTCGAAGAGACGCTCGCCCTCGGCATCTGCCGTAAGCTGAAAATCATGCGAACCCTTATTACTTGTAAGTGCAAGAAGAATGACCCACTTGCCCTCGTATGCGAGGAACGGGCTGACCGAATCCTCGCCCATGTATGGCGCAACTGTGAGCGAATCGATGTTCATCTCCTCAAAGAATGTGCGGGCATACATTGCACTAGTATTGCCGATATCGCCACGCTTTGCATCGGCGATGATGAAGTGGTTCGCATAGTTCTTATTGAGATATTCGATTGTCTTCTCAAACGAAATCCATCCCTTCACGCCCATCGACTCATAGAAAGCCAAATTTGGCTTGTAAGCTACGCAATACGGAGCTGTCGCATCGATAATCTGCTTGTTGAAAGCAAAAATTGGATCTTCTTCCTTGAGCAAATGCTCTGGAATCTTCTTTATGTCGGTATCCAAACCAACGCAGAGGAACGATTTCTTCTGACGAATCTGTTCAATAAGTTGCTGCTTATTCATGACTAATCTTTTTGTTTATGGATGCAAAATTAGCTTTTTATCTCGAAACGAGAAAAACAAACTCATGTCTATCACATAAGCATGTCAAATTTGGCTCTTCCAAGCCTTCGACAATCATAAGGCAATCCTTCGGGATGCCTTCGAGATCCGTTCGAGATGAGAGCCACACGAAATGATGCTCAACTGGAGAATCGCAATAGTCATCGCCATGACACTATGTTACAAAAAAACTACACAAACGGACAGCTTCATGCGATTCATAACATTGACTTGTTATTTTGTACCATGACAGACAGGGCGAACCGAGAACCCGCAGTAGCGGCTGCTGACGCCCCAAGGGTTGACGTCGCCCGTGTCGAAGTAGAGATCCCACGCGTAGGCCGGGCCGTCCTCGCTAAGCGAATTCGACCAGTAGTCGCCGTCGTAGCCCACGTAGTCGAGATCTGTATCCCAGCGGATGCCCGCGGCAGGGAGGAAAATATGGACATCAGAAAGTGTGTATGATGATGATGGAGTATTGCCATCATAGACAATAGTTCCCTTGTCATCAGCCTCTTTCGCCTTATAGACGATATAGCCATGAACGCTTGTGCCATTATAATCGTTGGTCCATACCCAATAGCATTCGTTGTAGAGTTCCTCCTGCTGGGCGTGTGTTGGGACTACCCAACTGCCACCCCATGTCTGTGAGGCCACGTCGTCGGCATCTTCAAGTTCGGTCTTGTTGTCAACCGTGCAGTATGAACTGCTTGTACAGTATTTGGTCTGCGTATCATACGAACCATTGCACCACTTGTATGTGCTCCAGTTGTAGCCTGCCGAATAGCCATCCTTCCATGTAGGGGTGTCGGTGTTGCCACCTGCTGAATAGTGGGTAGTTACTTCGCCCCACGCGTAGTAATCACCTGAGTCAGAAGCATTTGTTGCGCCGATATTATGGTCGGCCCAAAGAGTGCCGCTTGGAAGCCCAAGATCTACGGTGTGACCCACAGTACCATTAAACGGAGCGTTGTTCACGTCCTGTGTTTGATCTGATTGGACACTTTCGTCATTGTTAAATGACACCAAACCGAAGCATAGAGCGACTGCGGCCAAGGCCAATATTTTGTTGAAATGTTTCATTTGACTTTGTGTTTATTGATATTCTGTCGATATTTACCGCAGACGAGCATTGCTCTTGAAGGTCAAAACGGCTTTCAGGACAAAATATCTTTTCGTACGAAATCATATTTGGGCATAAAGTTACGAAAAAACACAAATCGATTGAGCGTGAAAGAGCATGTGGCCCAACAAAGCTAAAAAACAGCCTCGCCTCTTCACATTTTATCAGATTTTTTGTGGACAAAACACAGTTAATCGCGTTAACTATCGCAAAAATGCTTTGTCAGTTATCAATTATGACGTATCTTTGCAGACAAACCATAAATATTAATAGTCGTGAGTTCTGAAAGATATAACCTGCGAGGCGTATCGGCATCAAAAGAAGATGTGCATAACGCTATCAAAAACATCGACAAAGGCCTTTATCCAAAGGCATTCTGCAAGATAATACCGGATATTCTGGGCGGCGACCCTGACTACTGCAACATCATGCACGCCGATGGTGCAGGCACGAAATCGTCACTTGCCTACATGTATTGGAAAGAGACGGGCGACCTCAGCGTATGGAAAGGCATTGCGCAGGACGCACTCATCATGAACATCGACGACCTCCTATGCGTCGGCGCAGTTGACAACATTCTTGTCAGCTCAACTATCGGACGCAACAAGATGCTCGTTCCGGGCGAGGTGATTTCGGCCATCATCAATGGCACGGATGAACTTCTTGCCGAGCTCCGCGAAATGGGCGTTGGCGTATATGCAACAGGTGGCGAGACTGCCGACGTGGGCGACCTTGTCCGCACGATCATCGTCGATTCGACTGTCACTTGCCGCATGAAGCGCTCCGACGTGATCAACAACGCAAACATCAAGGCAGGCGATGTCATCGTAGGCCTTGCATCATTCGGACAGGCGACATACGAGAAGGAATACAACGGCGGCATGGGCTCAAACGGCCTCACAAGCGCCCGTCATGACGTTTTCGCAAAATATCTCGCAAAGAAATATCCTGAGAGCTATGATGCTGCCGTGCCAGAAGACCTCGTTTACTCAGGCGGTCTCAAGCTGACAGACAACGTTGAGGGTTCACCTATCAACGCCGGCAAGCTCGTTCTTTCACCAACCCGCACTTATGCACCAGTTGTCAAGAAGTTGCTCGACGAGCTTCGTCCACGCATCCATGGCATGGTACATTGCTCGGGCGGTGCACAGACAAAGGTTCTCCATTTCGTTGAGAATGTTCACGTCGTGAAGGACAACCTGTTCCCTGTTCCACCACTCTTCAAGACAATCAAGGAGCAGAGCGGAACAGACTGGAAAGAGATGTATAAGGTATTCAACATGGGCCACCGTCTGGAGGTTTATCTTGATCAGGCCGATGCTCAGAAGGTTATTGAGACAAGCAAATCATTCGGCATCGATGCTCAGGTCATTGGTCGCGTCGAGGCATCGGACAAGACTTCGCTCACAATCAAGAGCGAGTTCGGCACATTCGAATATTGATATTAGATACTTGATATGGCAGAAAATACGATACTTAGCAAACTCGAAGGACTAATGTCGCGTTTCGATGAAGTTTCGACTCTCATCACCGACCCTGGCGTAATTGCCGATCAGAAACGCTACGTCAAGTTGTCGAAGGAATACAAGGATCTTGGCGACATCTTGAAAGTCCGCGAGGAGTATATCAAGGCGCTCAACGGTCTTGAAGAGGCAAAGAACATACTTGCCAACGAGAGCGATCCGGACATGAAGGAGATGGCTCGAGAAGAGGCCAACGACTGCGAAAAGCGCATTCCGGAGCTTGAAGAGGAGATAAAACTGCTCCTCATTCCAGCCGATCCTCAGGATGATCGCAATGCCGTTCTTGAAATTCGTGGCGGCACGGGTGGCGATGAAGCCGCAATCTTCGCCGGCGATCTCTTCCGCATGTATTCGAAGTATTGTGAAATGAAGGGATGGACGCTCACCGTCTCATCTGCATCAGAAGGCGCAGCCGGCGGCTATAAGGAAATAATCTGTTCCGTGACTGGCGAAAAAGTCTATGGAACATTGAAATATGAATCAGGAGTTCATCGCGTGCAGCGAGTTCCTGCGACAGAGACACAGGGACGTGTCCATACTTCGGCTGCATCCGTTGCCGTCTTGCCGGAAGCGCAAGAATTTGATGTCGTCATCAATGAAGGCGAAATCAAGTGGGATACATTCCGAAGCTCTGGTGCCGGCGGTCAGAACGTGAACAAGGTCGAGTCCGGTGTGCGCTTGCGCTACAACTGGAAGAACCCGAACACTGGCGTTGTTGAGGAGATTCTCATCGAATGTACCGAGACACGAGACCAGCCAAAGAACAAGGAGCGTGCTTTGAGCCGTTTGCGTACATTCATCTACGACAAGGAGCACCAGAAATATATTGACGACATTGCTGCAAAACGCAAGACAATGGTCTCAACCGGCGACCGTTCTGCAAAAATACGCACATACAATTACCCTCAAGGTCGTATCACCGATCATCGCATCAATTATACAATATATAATTTAGGTGTGTTTATGGATGGTGATATTCAAGAGTGCATCGACAAACTCATCGTTGCCGAAAATGCAGAGCGACTCAAAGAAAGCGAACTGTAAAAGAAAGACAATATCAGATTGGCACGGGATTTTCCCGTGCCTTCCTTATATATAATAGTACGAGACTCAATCTTCAATGCTATGAAAAAAATCGCAATACTCCTATTTCTCTCGCTTATACTCTTCTCGTGTGCAGAAGAGCCTATAGCACAGCGTATTCGCATTGACCTCAGCGGAGAGTGGCAAACAGAATTCGGAGCTATAAACCTGCCGGGAACAACCGACGAAGCATTGTTTGGCGACGAGCCTGCCGACACGACGGCAACAGGGCAACTCACGAGACGCCATTCAATTGCCAAAGCAATAACATATTCGCGTGAGATTGAGATTCCTGATACGATGGCCGACATGCGCATTATCCTCCACATGGAAAAGACCAAGCCATCGACGCTCTCGATTGACGGCATGGATATAGAATCGTACGGACATCTGCACACGCCACATGTCTATGACCTTACGTATTTTGCTACTCCAGGCAAACATCTTTTCGAGATAAAAATCGACAATAGCGAACGGGCAATACCACAAGAGATAAGTGGTTCGCACGCGATATCCGAAGCAACACAGACAAATTGGAACGGCATACTCGGCGATTTCTACATCGAGGCCATGCCTAAGACTTCCATAGAAAGCATCATGCCTTATCCTGATGTTGACAACAAGAACGTCATGATGAAAGTCGTCACTCAAAGCGAGTCAGAGTGCGTCATAATCGTAAACATCAAAGGCAAGACCTTCAACACCGACAAGAAATTCACGTTCGAACGTGAGCAGAAATTCCGTATCAGAGGCGGCAAGGATGCCGTCTTGATGGAGATACCGATGGACGGCTGCCCATTGTGGAGCGAACACAATCCAGCACTTTGTGAGGCCGTTGTTACACTCCGCAGCTTGCAGGGAACCGACGTGCAGAAAACGACTTTCGGCATGCGAAAGTTCGCCACAGACGGAACACAATTCACAATCAACAACAAGCCGACATTCCTTCGAGGCAAACACGATGCATGCGTTTTCCCGCAAACTGGATACGCGCCAATGGATGTCGAATCGTGGCTCAAGATATTCAAAACGGCAAAGGCATACGGCATCAACCACTACCGTTTCCACTCATGGTGTCCACCAGAAGCTGCATTCGAAGCCGCAGACTTAGTCGGCATCTATCTGCAGCCAGAATTGCCATTTTGGGGATGCTTCGAAAAAGACAAATTCAGACTAAACAGATTTCTCTATAACGAAGGCATAGAGATTCTTGACAAATTCGGCTCACATCCTTCATTTGTCATGATGGCATTGGGCAACGAGCTGTGCGGCGACGTGAATATCATGCGCCAATGGAAAGAAGAATTCCACCAGCGCGATGACAGACATCTTTATGCTTTCGGTTCAAACAACAACCTTGGATGGCAGGGACAACAGGAAGGTGAAGACTTCCTCGTCACATGCAGAATTGGCGGAGAAGAGCCGGAAAAATACAACACACATGTTCGTGCATCATTCTCCTTTGCCGATGCATTTGAAGGCGGCATCCTCAACGGAACATACCCGAACACACGTATGAATTTCGACAATGCGCTGAAGGCATCCACTGTGCCAGTCGTAAGTCATGAGACTTGCCAGTTCCAGATATATCCGGACTTTGCAGAGGAAGCCAAATACACTGGAGTGCTGGCGCCAATGAATCTTCGCGAATTCCGCCGACGTCTTGGCAAGCAGTTTGAAAATGCCGACGAAATGAGCAAAAAGTTCCACATGGCATCAGGAAAACTTGCAATGCTCTGCTACAAAGCCGATATCGAAATGTGTCTCCGCTCACATAACATGGGAGGTTTCCAAATGCTCGATTTGCAAGATTACCCAGGACAAGGCACAGCACTTGTTGGAGTGCTCGACGCATTCATGGAATCGAAAGGACTCATCGAAGAAGAGGAGTTCAGAGGATTCTGCTCCGACATCGTGCCACTTGCGCTCATGGACAAATACACATGGACGACAAACGAACATTTCGTAGCCGATATCGCCATTGCGAACTATTCGGAGCAGGATTTCGGCAAAAGTGTTGAATGGACGATCTCCGACAAAGAGCAAAACAACATTGCCAAAGGAACATTTGACAAAAAAGAGATAAAGAGTGGCAAAGTCGAAAACGTCGGACATATCGACATCGATCTCTCTAAGACAGGTGGCATCAACGCCCCATCGATGATGACACTTTCGCTCAACTGCGACAACCGATGCAATACATATAATATATATGTATATAGCGACGACGACAAGTCGTGGGAGAATATCCGATACGCGACAGAACTCAACGACAGCGTAAAGGCTCTTCTTGAAAACGGCGAGACCGTTATCTTTTCGCCAAAGCATGCCGACATCGAAAACGTCAGCGTTGGTGGAATGTTCACTCCAGACTACTGGAACTATGCAATGTTCAAAAACATTTCGCAAATCGTAAACAAACCAGTCTCACCTGGAACACTCGGCTACCTCATCGACGACAAGAACGCAACGCTGACAAACAATTTCCCTACGCAGTTCCACAGCGACTGGCAATGGTGGACAATTGCCAAGAACACCCGTCCGATAATTATCGACGGCACAGCTATCACGCCAGATGTCATGGCCATAGACAACATAGACCGAGCCCACAAACTTGGAGTATTGTTCAGCCTCAGCATTGGAAAAGGACATCTCGTTGTCTGCATGACAGATCTGAAAGCCATAACCGACAAGCCGGAAGGCCGACAGTACATACGAATGATTGGCCAATATGCCAAAGAGAAGAAAAATGCGACAGAAATGAGTTGGGAAAATGTCGTAGAACTTTTCAGCAGGACAATCGACGAAGAAGAAATTGCCGGCATCGACAACATTTCAGACTATTCAGAGAAAAGATAAGCGCATTTAGACGGCACACCCCATAAAAACAGGGGATAATACATAAACATAAGGCAATCTATAGCTAAAAACTATAAGATTGCCTTTTTTTTTGCACACGCACGAGCAGCAAAAATACATATTGCCAGAACACACCCCCTATTTTTAAAGGGTACATATCAAAATTACAATTTATTCAAAAAGGCGCCATTCAACTTACATTTCTTTAGTTTTTGGAGGCAAAATATTAATTTAACTCTAAATTTTCTATAAAATTTCGCAATTTACTTGCAGATTATAATTTTTATATCTACTTTTGTTTCGAATTATAAAACGAGCACCAAATATTCGAAAATAATTCAAAACAACAGATACCCCCATTTTAACGATGGGCATGTACAAGAAAAGAGATTTTAGAAGAATAAATAAAAACAATAATACTAAAAACATCATTTATGGCAACACTTAGATTTAAGGCGTTAAGCGATTTGATGGGCAAGAAAGCTCTTCAGATGCAGTGGCCAGAGAAGAGAGTAAGCGAATTCTACGGCGAGCTTACTTTTAACGACGAAGCAATGAAGAAGTATCTTCAGACTTCAGTCTATAAGCAGGTGAAGGCAGCAATGGCAAGTGGCGAACCAATCGACCGCAAGATTGCCGATGGCGTAGCAGCAGGTATGAAGGCTTGGGCTATCGATCATGGAGCTGTTCACTATACTCACTGGTTCCAGCCATTGACTGATGGTACCGCTGAGAAGCATGATGGTTTCATCAACTATGGACCAGACGGCAAGGTTATCGAAGAGTTCGCTGGCAAGCACCTCGCACAGCAGGAGCCTGACGCATCTTCATTCCCTAATGGTGGTATTCGTGCTACTTTCGAGGCACGTGGCTATACTGCATGGGACGTTTCGTCACCAGCATTCATCGTAGGTTCTACTCTTTGTATCCCTACAATCTTTATCTCATACACAGGTGACGCTCTTGACTACAAGACACCTCTCTTGAAGGCACTCCACGCAGTTGACAAGGCTGCCGTTGACGTTTGCCAGTACTTCGACAAGAACGTAACTAAGGTATACTCATACCTCGGATGGGAACAGGAATACTTCCTCGTTGACCAGAGCCTCTATATGGCTCGTCCAGACCTTATGCTTACTGGCCGTACTTTGCTCGGTAACAACTCTGCAAAGAACCAGCAGCTCGAGGACCACTACTTCGCACAGATTCCTGAGCGTGTAGCAGTATTCATGCGTGACCTTGAGGTAGAGTGCCAGCGTCTCGGCATTCCAGTCAAGACTCGCCACAATGAGGTTGCTCCAAACCAGTTCGAGCTCGCTCCAATCTACGAAGAGGTTAACTTGGCAAACGACCACAACCTCTTGGTTATGGATACTATGAAGCGTATCGCTAAGCACCATGGCTTTGAGGTTCTCCTCCACGAGAAGCCTTTCGCTGGTGTGAACGGTTCTGGTAAGCACAATAACTGGTCACTCGGTACAAATACAGGTGTTAACCTCTTCGCTCCTGCCAAGAATCCAAAGGGCAACATGCTCTTCCTCACATTCTTGACTAACGTGATGGCTGCTGTATACAAAGGACAGGATCTCCTCCGTTCTATGATCCTCAACTCTTCCAACCAGCACCGTCTCGGCGCTAACGAGGCACCACCATCAATCATCTCTATCTTCCTCGGCACTCAGCTCACAGCTATGCTCGACTCTATCGTTGAGAAGGTTTCTGACGCTAAGATGACACCAGAGGAAAAGACAGCTCTCAAGCTCGGCATCGGCCGTCTCCCTGAGATCCTTGTTGATAATACTGACCGTAACCGTACTTCGCCATTCGCATTTACTGGCGACCGTTTCGAGTTCCGTGCTGTAGGTTCACAGGCTAACTGCGCAGGCGCCATGACTGCAATCAACGCAATGGTTGCTGAGCAGCTCGTAGAGTTCAAGAAGAGCGTAGATGCACTTATCGCTAAGGGCGTTAAGAAAGACGAAGCTATCTTCCAGGAGATTCGTCGACTCATCATCGAGTCTGCACCTATCCACTTCGATGGCAACGGTTACTCTGATGAATGGAAGGCTGAGGCTGCTAAGCGTGGCTTGACTAACATCACAAGCGTACCAGAGTCAATCTCTAAGATGGTTGCTCCTCACGCAAAGAAGGTTCTTGTTGAAAGCGGCATCCTTACTGATCGTGAGCTCGAGGCTCGTGCTGACGTAGAATATGAAAAGTATGTATTGAAGGAGCAGATCGAGGCTCGTGTAATGGGTGAAATCGTTATCAACCACATCGTTCCTACTGCCCTCAAGTATCAGAATACTCTCATCAGCAACGTTAAGGGTATGAAGGACGTACTCGGCGCAGAAGCTGATGCTCTCACAGAGAACGAGAAGGAACTCATCCGCAAGATTTCTGAGCACGTAACTGTAATCCGCAAGGAGACACAGGCTATGATTGATGCTCGTAAGGCTGCTAACAACCTCGATGGTGCTGAGGCAAAGGCTATCGCATATCATGACAACGTTCATCCACATCAGGATGTCATCCGTTACCATGTTGACAAGCTCGAGCTTATCATCGACAACGAGATGTGGCCATTGCCAAAGTATCGTGAACTTCTCTTCTTCCGTTAATAGAGGAATCTGAATAGATACACAAAATGAGGGGAACTGCGAAACTGTGGTTCCCCTCATTGTTTTTTTGCATAAATAAATGCTATTTAAAGCAAAAAAATCATGTTTTTCGCGTAACATTATGCAAAAACACGACGTAAAAAGCTCAAAATAAAAACAAACTCTAAATTATTATCGTTAAAATGAAAATTGTAAACTTTCTTGCTTGTGCTGCTGCAACAGTAGCATTTGCATCTTGCTCTTGCAACAGCAACAAAGCTGCAGAAGGCACATGTGATCAGGACTCAACAGCAACAGAGGTTGCTGAAGGTGAAGAAGTAGTAGCAGACTCTGCTGCAATTGCTGAAGCTGCAGAAATGGCTGAAGCTCCTGCCGTAAAGGGTACTATCAAGGAAATCAACGGCAATGACATCACAATCGCTACTGATGGCGAGGATGTTATCGTAACAATCGACAACGCAAAGGACGAACTCATCGAAGGTTCACCTATCGAAGTTAAGTACAAGGAAGTTGACGGCAAGCTCGTTGCTTACAAGAACGGCGTAGAAGTTCCTGGCTTCAAGTATGCTAACCTCCTCGGCAAGTGGGGTACTGAAGGCAACGCTATCACAATCGAGCTCCGTAAGCGCGGTCGTGCAAGCAGCCTTGGTCACAAGAACCTCGACTTCAAGCACTGGGATCTCAACGGCGACACAATCAACATTCTCGTTAAGCCTGCTGGTGGCACAAACGAGTTCGTTATGAACTGGCTCATCGCAGAGAACGACACTAACAAGCTCGTTCTTACTCAGGGTACTACTACTCTCGACATGAACCGTATCGACGCAGAACGCGAATAATTTCTTTTATATTTACAACCATAGAATCTCTGACAGATATTGCTCTGTCGGAGATTCTTTTTTTATGCCTCCATCAAAAAAAACGGCCGAGATTCACAATTGTGGTCCAAATATTTTAAAGATTCAACAATTATTTCCATATTTGTCATAAAATGAAAAACGCCATGACAGATATTGAAATAGCAAATTCGGCAACCATGCAGCCAATCACAGAGATTGGCGCTAAAATCGGCGTATCAGCCGATGACATGGAGATGTATGGAAAACACAAAGCCAAGCTTCCTCTATCATTAATCGACTATAACAAAATACAACAGTCGAATCTAGTGCTCGTAACTGCTATTTCGCCAACACCGGCTGGAGAAGGCAAGACAACAGTTTCGATCGGTCTTTCAGATGCACTCACAAGACTCGGCAAGAAAACCATAGCCGTTCTTCGCGAACCTTCACTCGGACCTGTCTTTGGCATCAAAGGCGGCGCAACAGGTGGCGGCTATTCACAAGTGCTACCGATGGAAGACATAAACCTGCATTTCACAGGAGATTTCAACGCCATCGAGAAAGCGCACAATCTGCTTGCCGCTCTCATCGACAATAATCTGCAAAATCAAGAGCCAAATCTCAACCTCGACCCAAGAACCATAACTTGGAAACGTGTCATGGACATGAACGATCGCGCCCTCAGACACATAACAATAGGACTTGGCGGCACGTCGAACGGCGTTCCTCGCGAAAGCGGATTCGACATTACTGCGGCATCAGAAGTGATGGCAATCCTTTGTCTTGCAGACAACATGGCCGACCTCAAGCGCCGACTTAGCAATATATATATAGGTCAGACATACGGCGGCAAACCTATATATGCCCGAGACCTGAAAGCAGAGGGCGCAATGGCAACACTCTTGAAAGATGCCATCAAGCCGAATCTTGTGCAGACAATCGGAAAGACTCCAGCCATTATTCATGGCGGTCCATTCGCCAATATTGCACAAGGAACGAACACCGTTATTGCAACAAGGATGGGACTCTCCCTCGCCGACTATGTCGTCACAGAAGCAGGCTTTGCTTCAGACTTGGGCGCAGAAAAATTCTTCGACATCAAGTGCGTTCAAGCCAAGCTGAAGCCGAAAGCCGTTGTTCTCGTTGCAACCGCCCGTGCACTTAAATATCATGGCGGTATCGATGCGGCAAATCTCAAGAAGGAGAACCTCAGCGCACTTCTTCGCGGCATGGCCAATCTCGAAAAACATATCGAAAACATGCGCAAATTCAACGTCACGCCTATCGTAGCTATCAACCATTTCAATGACGATACCGACAGCGAGATTCATGCAATCAAGACACGATGCAAAGAGATTGGCGTAGAAGCCGTTGTTGCCGATGCTTGGGCAAAGGGAGGCGAAGGAACAGAAGACTTGGCAAAAGCCGTTATTGAGACTATCGACAGAAATGAAAGCGACTTCCGCCCAATATATGACTGGAACGAAGCTGTCGAGAAAAAAATAACGCGAATTGCTACTGAAATTTACGGCGCAGACGGCGTGGAATTTCAGGCAAAGGCAAGAAAAGACATACAGCGCATCAACGAACTCGGCCTATCCGGACTGCCTGTATGCATAGCCAAGACACAAAAATCACTCTCGGACGACCCTAAGAAAATCGGCAGACCTACAGGATTCACGATTACTGTTCGCAACATTGAAATTGCAGCCGGAGCCGGATTCATTGTTCCGCTGACAGGCGAGATGATGCGAATGCCTGGCCTCACAGCACATCCTGCTGCCGAGAATATCGATATCGACGACGACTCAAAGATCAAGGGACTTTTCTAAAAAAAGAGAATACTCAATATCAAAACAAGGCACAGATGTCTCCACACAAGGAGGCATCTTTTTTATTAGAAAAAGCATATAACTATTTTTTTTAGTTGAAAAACTATATAAAATAGTTGCATTTAAAAAAAATATAGTTAGCTTTGCATTGTCAGGTTAATACAAACACGACATGAAGAAATTGACAAATAAAGAAAACGAGCTCATGGAGCTGTTTTGGTCTGAGGGCGCAATGTTCGTCAAAGACCTTTTGGAAAAATATGACGAGCCAAAACCACACTTCAATACGCTATCAACTATGGTACGCACACTTGAGGCAAACGGATATTTGGCACACAAGGCGTATGGAAACACCTATCAATACTACCCTATCGTAACGAAAGAAGAGTATGGTGGTACTTCTATATGCAACATGGTGACGAACTTCTTCAATGGTTCATACATGGATGCCGTTTCAGCCTTCATAAAAGACGAAAAGATCTCAATAGACGAGCTGGAAGCACTCATAGAACAAGTGAAGAAAGGAAACTAAGCTTAACATCAAACCACACACAATCATGATTACCACAATATTAACATACGAGCTGAAGGTCGCCATTCTGCTAGCAGTATTCTATATGTTCTATAGACTTTTGCTCAGCAAGGAGACGTTCCACATGGTGAACAGAGCGATACTTCTATTCACAGCTATTGCATCGTTTGTACTGCCGTTCTGCGTGATAACGACAACAGAAATTGCTACAATCAAAGCAGAAGTCAAACCGCTTATATTGGGTAATTTCGACGGAAGCGGGATTGTTACAGAAATTGCAGAAGCAACCACGGAGTACAACTATCAGGAACTGTGGCAAATTTCATTGCTGGCAGCAATGATTGTGGGTGCTATCATCGTGAGCATAAAAACTATATGGTCAATAATTTCCGTCAGTAGAATAATAAGGAAGGGAACAAAAAAAGTCCTTGCCGATGGAACCGAGATTATCGTTTCGGACAAGGCCAAGAGCGGTCCGTTCAGCTGGATGAATTTCATAGTTCTTTCCGAGGAAGACTTGAATGAGCCATATAAATCAATAATACTTCATGAGCAGGGACATATTGCCTATGGTCATTCGTGGGATATCATCATTACAGATTTGCTTACATCTCTCCAATGGTTTAATCCTGCAATATGGATGCTAAGATCAGACCTTCGCGCATTGCATGAATATCAAGCAGACGACTATGCCCTGAGAGGTGGTATCAATGCCAAGGAATATCAATTACTTTTAATAAAAAAGGCCATCAGCATGAGCGGCTACTCTGTTGCTAATGGCTTCAATCACAGTATACTTAAAAATCGAATCACTATGATGCTTTCAAAAAAGTCATCGGTACGTGGTCTTGTGAAGACCTTGTACCTAATCCCTGCTGTCGGGATCAGTTTGGCAGCATTCGCAGAGACCAAGACCATCTACGTTGCTGCGGAAGAAGAGGTTACGAATCCAGTAACCGAGGACAAAGTTACAGAGAATCTTGCTATTGTGCAAGAAGAGACAGCTCCAATCATCGAAGAGAAAGTTCCAGAAGCTGTAGAACAGCAAGACGGAGACGAGGAAGAAGTCTTCATGGTTGTGGAAGAGATGCCTGAATTTCCTGGCGGTGAAGAGGCGCTAGTAAAGTACGTGGTAGAATCTGTTAGATACCCAGAAGAAGCGAAGAACAAGAACATTCAAGGCAGGGTATTTGTACATTTTGTCATCGACAAAGAAGGCCGCGTAAAGGATGAAAAAGTAGCGAAAGAAGTTGACCCTCTACTTGACGCAGAAGCTGTGCGCGTGGTATCAGCTATGCCAAAGTGGAAACCTGGAAAACATAGAGGACAGGCGGTGAATACTGCTTTCACAATCCCTATCACATTCGCACTCACGGAAGGCGGATGGAAGAACGGCGAGAAAGAGAATGCATCGCAAGGACCTAACCCGAACATGGCCGACTGGACATTCGTAATAGACGGCAAGAAGGGCACCATTGAAGACATGAAAAAAGTGGACAAGAGTCAGATTGTACTCATAGACGTGAAGGCAGAAGAAAAGACCGCATACGTCTACCTGAAGAATCCGAATGGTCCTACAAAGGTCGGGGACATATCCACTGCGAGCTACCCTGGCGGTTACACTGAGATGAGAAAGTATTTAGCAGAGAATGTCAAATATCCATCGGAGGCACAAAAGAAAAGGTTGACAGGAACACTCTTTGTACAATTCAGGATAAATGAAGACGGCAGCCTAGACAATGTGGAAGTTATTGGAAAAGATGTCGCACAGATATTGAAGGACGAGGCCGTACGAGTAGTAAAGTCGATGGGCAAGTTCATTCCAGCCACTAGAGACGGCAAAAACGTATGGGCATATATGGGCATATATTTCAAATTTGCTCTTCAGGACGAGCATTGCAACTTGATATGTCAAGATAATTCAACGCTAAATGCGACAGGTGCTGAGGAGATCATAGTTGTGGCTACGGAGCACATGAAAATGTGAGTACACACCCTTCCAAGGATTACGCCAGAAGGTTAATTCTGGCAAATCAAAACATCACAATTATGATATGCAAGAGACGACAAGAGAACCTTGTCGCCTCTTTTTTTTGCATGAACGTGCACAAAAAAGTTGACCGTTCAAAAAGAATCACTCCTTATGAACGGTCGAAAGATATCTATGTGGAAAGTCTCAATCAGATTTTTCAGCAAGCCATCGGCTCGAGAGTTGAGCGACGGTTGCACATATGCTCCTGCCACAATGCATAGAGATCATGATTTGCGACGCGGGCATTTCCTTCGATTTGCACAAGTTTGCTACGACGTGCAACGATAAGCGAAACGCTGTCGTTATCGGAAGCAATCATGAAATCAATGCCGAGTCGATTGATGTCGTTCATCGCGAGCTTGTCGCTAGTATTATCGACGATCAATGAACGCTTATAATCGCGAACAACACGTCCGATGATGTCCATCGTTTCGCTACTACGGCTCGAACTGCAAATCACATGTGTAATATGCGAGTTTGTCTTGAGAATGGCATTGAGCGCTGCCTCTATATCGTTTTCCGTATCTTGTACGTCGATGACAGAAACATTGATCGACAAATCGAGACACGTCTTGCGCCAAGCGGAACAGATTTCACTGTTGCCAACAATCAGCAACTCACCATCGAATGGGATGACCGATGAGATGACCGTCTCGCCGATGGCAGAACGGCTACTTTCAAAACAAAGCTGCTCAAAACCAGTCTGATAGAATCGATCAGCATTATATGAGCCGTTGTCGATTACACGCATGAAGCGTTTTGCTGGCATGTTTACCAAGGTGTCGATAGAAAGCATTCTCATAGTAGTCATGTTGTCTGTTTGAATACAAGACAATCGAGAAGGCAAAAACACGTATCGAAAAACGAAGTTTTTTCAAAAAAAATCAGAAAAGTTGCGTTCGCCATTTTCTGACCTCACGCTCAAATTCTGCTTCACGTCCGTTTTCGATGGAATTGAGCAGTTTATGAAAGCGCGTGCCATGATTCATCTCGACGGTATGGCACAACTCATGAAGGATGATATGGTCAATCAGATGGTCGGGAAGCCTCATCAATTGGACATTAAGACAAATCTCGCCATTTGTCGAGCAACTACCCCATCGTGATTTCAAATCCTTGAACGACAAGGTCTTAAATTTAAATCCATGAAGATCGGCGAGATCGCGGACACGTTGCGGCAAGAATTTCTGTGCTTCGACCTTGAGTGCAAAAGCGATGCCCTTGCGGGCAAGTTCCTGAACGACATCACTTTCCGTCGGATTGACATCGGACGGATATATCACGCTTATCAATCCAGGAGACACCTTCAGATGTGCACGATTATCGGGTGATGTAGATGACAACTGCAATTCGTGCTGACGTGTGGAAAAAGGCGTTTGTGGTGAGAACAATGTCTTCTGATGGCCACGGCTATCAATTTTAACGATGCTTTTCTCTATCCAATCTGTCTGGTTGTCAATGAATTCCAGTATTTCGGCTTTGCTCGTCCCGGGTCTTACCGTCACGCGAATGACACCGCCCTCATGAATTCGCAAGGAGAGTCCTCGCGCATCACGTCGTTCAAGGACTTCAAGGTCACCAAAAGTCTCATGTTCAAGAATATACGTAGCAGCCATATCGCTTATCGATAGACGTTGTTGAGAAAATCGACGCAGTTGTAATATGGATTTTCTGGCGTATCGTATTCCTTGCGGATTTCGTCGTACTGCTGTCTGAAATAGTTCGCAGTGGCACGAGCCATAGCTTTATATTCATGTCGGTCAATAGATTCGCCATTCACTGTCCACGCATCATTTTCAATTGTCAATCGAGGCAGGAATTTATTGACGAGCCATCCATCTTTGATATTGAATGGCTGCATTTTTGAAGCGACCATGCCATTTCCGAAAATAACCATTGGCGAAATGTCGAGACCGAGCTGCTCAGCAAGGAAGAATGCTCCATTGTGGAATCGATGAATCTGGCCATCCACGCTACGAGTTCCCTCCGGGAAGACAACGATTGAATAGCCGTCAGCGACAAGAGGTCGCATTTTTTCAACCATATTAGCCCATCCATCTTCAACATTATAAGAGTCACAATAACGAGTCAGAATGCCAAATATCGGTGAATTGGCCGCCCACGATTTCGTTATGCAGACAATCTTTGGCGACAATGCCAAGACATTGATTATATCGACAAAAGACTGGTGATTGGCAATGATGACACTCGGATGCTCAAGGTCGATTTCCCCAATGCGTGTCTGTGGAAATATCCGTCCGATAACGCGAAAAAAGAAATTCATATAACTATACGTACCCGAATGAGCAATACGCTTTTTCGTTGACAATTTGAATGGCAGAATCAAGATGGCGCCAAGAACGATATAGCCCAAAATGCAACCAAAGAGGAACATGGAATAGAAAAATGCTGAACGCATCAACGTGAACAAAGTGTACGGATGTCCTTTCTTTGAGGCATTTGTGACAAGGATGCGGAAGAGTATCGGCTGAACCGTGTATGATGTCAGAATGACCGCAACAAGGCCAAAAATGCTCAGCATTCCGATAGACTTACAACCCGGATGCTCGGCAAAAACCTGCACTCCGAGGCCGACAAAAATCGCAAATGCAGAGAGCGCAATGGCCGTTTTATGAGAGTTCAGTATCTCCTTTCCATTTCGATATTTCTCCAGAAGTCCGTCCATGATGAAGATGCTGAAATCATCACCAACGCCAAAGATGAATGTCGAGAGAATGATGTTGACAATATTGAATTCTATGCCGAAGATGGCCATCAGCCCCAATATGATGACCCAACTTATGCACATCGGGAGGAACGTCAAAAGGAAAAGTTCGATGCGTCCATACGAGATAAACAACACGAGTCCGACAAGAATCGAGCTGACAGCAAGAATGAAGTTGAAATTGTCAACAATACCTTGCGTTGCCTTGCGCACGAAATAGCCCATGTCGGCAACAACGGCATTGCGGCTTTCGTCGAAACGCTGCATGACATAATCCTTTTTGTCATCATGTACTGCAATGTTCGCATAGAGCATGTAATGACCATCACGATTCGAAATCCACTGCTTAAGCAAAGCCGATTTCTCGATTTCTACATCCGTAGGCTGCGATGGGGAATAATCCTTGGTAACAATCTGACAGAAAGAATCAAAGGCATCCGAACGGAATCCATTTTGCTGTCCATATTTTTCGACGTCGGCAAGAACCTGTTTCTTCTTATCGGAAGTCCAAAAGGCATTCCATCTGTCGATTCGTTTCTGCTGGACCTCATCGGCAACAAGGAAATCAGGCGCTATCGACGAATATTCTACAAGTCCTTCATCACGCAAGCTATCGGCTTTTTCGGCAAGACGAACACTATTTGCCGCCAGTTGCGACACGCTTTCGCCGGTTGCCACAATCGTCGAATGATGAAGCGTATCAATCTGCAGGATATTCTCCATCTTCGATTTCGAAGTCTCAATCCAGTCATCGCCACGATAGTTGAGATTGTTCATATCCGCTTCAAAACGGACATCGGTAAAGAAGAAAAATCCGACAACCGTAAGGACAACTATTGAGCCGACAAGCCACTTGTTCGACGCATAATCATAGCTTGAGATACGCTGAATAAGCTTCATCGTGCGGCTATGGCCGTCCTCTTCCGTCACAATAAAATGCGGAAGGAATATCATGCAGAACAGGAGCGTCCCGACGAGGGTCATCGAGGCAAAAAGTCCGAGATCCTGAAGGATTTTCGAATCAGTAAACATCAATGCTAGAAAGGCACCAATCGTCGTAATGCTGCCTACCGTCATCGGATATGCCATATCCTCAATGAGCTGTTCTGTTGAACCGGAGTGGAGGCTATGTGTCAGCATGTGAATCGAATAGCTCATGGCAAGGCCAAGCACTGTGGCACCTGCACCAATCGAAATGAGCGAGAGTTCCTTGCCCAGCAAACCGATGATTGCGAAGGCAAAAAGGCCGCCAAAGAGCACAGGGAGCATAATGATCAAAACAGAGCGTTTGCGACGGAATGCGAGCAAGAACACCAACGCCGTGATTATCAATGCGATGCTGACGGTTATTGTCTCATCTTTTTTCACCTGAGACGAATTGCTTACGGCCACTATCGGTGCTCCATAAGCATATATCTTTGTATTGGTATGCTGAGCAATATTCTCAGAAGCCGAACGAATATGCTTGACAAGTTGCTCATTATCACCAGTATTACCAAAATCATTACCGACATTCACGAACATGACAACCGTCGAATGGTCATGGCTAACGAGGCTGCCTTCAAACATATCAAGCTGCGCGTCTGTGCCAAACTTCTGGAGCCTCATCAGGGCATTTCCGGCAATGCCAATCGGATCACTTGGCAATATCATCGTCAAGCCCGTACTCATTGGGCTGAGCATCATTTCGGCATTCTGCGCCATGCGATTTCCAATGGCCTCCGATGATGTCAGACTGTCCAATTCATCATAATCGCTATCGGTCATCAATACCGGCAAACGATTGAAGAGGTCCTGCATAACCTCCTCGGCCACAGAATCATCATAGAACAAATCGATTGTAGCGACATCGCCAATCAACATGTCAAGTGTGTCGGCAAGCTCTGTTGCCGCATCGATAAGCTCATATATATCATCGGAATCTTCTTCGCCATGCGAAACCATGACGGCAATCTTGTCCATTGCCTTCATGTTGCTCATGACAAAATCCGTCTCGTCATCGCTCGAAGGGAAAAAACTCGAAATATTCTCGTCGAGCCTCACTCGTGATGCGGCAATGGCAGCAACGGCCACGACAACAACAAGCGACAGCCACATAAGCCATTGCCTGTCACAAAAAAAGCGATATATCGAGAGGAAAAACTTCTTCATTTACGGAATATCTTAATCAGTCCCCACGCGATAATTCCGAAGGCAAATCCAAAAAACAAGGCCAAAGGAATGGCACCAACCACATATTGCAGAAAATCGCTCATCGCGTTTTCTATCGTAAGATTGTCCATGTCGAGAGACGTCTCGCGACCGAGAATCATACCGCCAAGACTTATTCCGCCATACAAAATGAAAGGGATGAAAGGCGGGAGACTGACATTCGAAAATGCCAGAACGACGATTTTGTTGAGTTTCAAAAGATGCGCTATGGCCAATGCCGTTATCATCTGAAAACCCCATATCGGCATCATACCCATTGCCGTGCCGACACCTACGGCACAAGCCATGCGCTCCGCACTTTCTGTCGAATGGATCAACGTCCGGTCTATCCATCGAGCAAAGCATTTAGGATAGAAATAGAAGAGAGCGCATATAACCAGGACGGTGTTGAGAATGCTGATTCGCGTAAAATCGCGCAACGGGCGGAAATGCGAAACCCGATCTTCCGGATAAACGACATGAATAGGCACATTCATGACTTTCACATCGCGCCAAGCCATGCGCACAATCGACTCGACCTCGAATTCATAGCGAGGCGTAAAGAAATGCATTCCCTGCATTTTCTGCAATGGATAGAGGCGATAGCCACTCTGCGTATCGGCAAGACGCTGGAATGTCTCAACGAGAAACCAAAAGTTCGAAAACTTGTTGGCAAAGGTATTCTTGCCAGGCATTCCATCAGCATTCAGGTTACGGGCACCGATTATCATTGCATCAGGATTACTCTCTGCACACTCGACGAGTACAGGAAGATCGCTTGCAAAATGTTGTCCATCGGAGTCCATCGTAATGGCTCGTTCAAAACCCATCTCCGATGCCTTCTTGAGAGCAGTCTTGAGCGCATAGCCCTTGCCCCTATTCTGTCCATCGGGATATTCTATCAGAGTGAGACGTCCTTCCGCGGCAATTTCTGTAAGTATGTCGTGCGTATTGTCCGTCGAACCATCGTTGACCACCAGAACATCGTCAGTCCATGTCATCACATCGCGCACGACATCAGCTATCGTCTTCCCATTATTGTACGTAGGCAAGACGACGCAGCAACGCAACGATGCAAGTTTCTGACGACACTCTTCTCTGTTCACGACAAATCAGTTGAGGGTTCCCTTCATTTTCATCAGCAATTCGCCATCGGCTGAGGCAATTTCGCCGCTCACCGTCTTGTCTGCACAAGTCAGATTGACAGTCAACGGGCGGCCGTTTGGAATAATTGGCTGAAGATATTTAATCTCCTTGACGCTGCCAAAATACGACTCATAGCCGAGCATCTTCTCCGCACAGCGGCGCACCATCAACAGGCTGACTACGCCAGGCAGCACCGGATTGTTTGGAAAATGGCCGTCGAACACACGATGGCTACCGTCAATCTCTACGGAGAACTGTGCACCAGACTCTGTTGTCTGCATGCTCTTTATGCTGAAAATTGTATTCATATCTTTGTGTTTATTTCATTTCGATGTTTGAATAGCGATACTCCGAATAGTCGCCAGAGCCCTCTTCGAGTCTCATCATGCGCAACGAATTGTCTGCATTGCTGAATCGGAGTACAATCTGACGCATGAATTTACGAACGCGGGCATTGCGAGGTTCTATGACAATCGTAAAAAGATCGCCAGTCGAAAAACAGCGCATCTCATTGTGATTGCCCAAAGCATCAAAATTACCAGTCAAACAAGCTGTTATCATGTTAAGAAGCTGGGCTGCCGCAGGATTCTTCGAAGCATTCACCGACGTCGTCTTACCAGCCGTCGTAACGCTAAACACTCCTGCCTTCATGGCTATGCCACTACCCTTCGGCTCGTCAAAATCAAGAGTCAGGCTTTCGCCAGCCTTGCTATATGCCATGCGGCCCTTGCCATGCTGCTCCGCAGCAAGCATCTTCACGCTTTTCGTCATATCAAAATCGGCCTTGATTTGCTCCAAAGCCGAGTTAGCACTCTTCAACTGTGCAAGGCGTGCAGACGCATCAGCCATTGCCTCGCCCCATTGTTGGGCATTGGCAACAGACGCGAACAACACCATCATCAAAAGCGCCAGATGCTTCATAAACAACATTTTTATTTATTCTCGTCAGGCGATTCGCCAATCTCATATACGAGACCCGCCTCGAAACGGCTGGCATGCATGACTCGAATATGATCCGTAAACTCCTCAAATGCCTTTTTCGCTATCAGCGGATGATTGTTATCCGCACTCAAATGCGACAGTATCAGCGTGTGCAGATGCGGAGGATTGACCTCACGGACAATGGCTGCAGCCTGAACATTCGACAGATGCCCCCGGTCCGAAGCCACTCGCTCCTTCAGATATTGCGGATACTTGCCCTTCCAAAGCATCTCCTCGTCATAATTCGATTCGAGGAACGCCGCATGGCAAAGTGCAAGATGCTTGCGTAAACCCTCACACGAACAACCGATATCCGTAAACACGCCTATACTGATGCCGTGAGCCTCAACGCGAAAACTGCAAGGCTGCTCAACATCGTGAGACTTCTCGAAGCAATATACAGTAAACGGGCCAATCTTTGTCTCGCTGTCATAATTTATTGCAATCGCTGGCTTCTGAGGCAAATAAAACTGTCGGCTTTTTGCGGCCGTTCCCGCTGTCATATATGAATCCACCCCATATTTTTCACAAAAAGACCGCAAACCACGTATGTGATCGGAATGTTCATGCGTTACAAAAACCGCCTTCACATTCCGCAAGTCAATCTTCTGCCTCTTTGCGCGTATGCTAATCTGCCTGCAGCTCAGTCCGCAATCCACAAGAATTGCCTGACCGTCAGCCTCAATATAATAGGCGTTGCCGTTGCTCCCCGATGCCAAAGAACATATCTTTACTTTTTTGCATTCAGCTTGATTCATGTCTATTCCAAAAATACTGGTGCAAATTTAACAAAAATCGAACCGAACTGCGAGAAAATAGCAGACATTCATTGACAAAGGTCAAAATTTATCGGCTTCATCCGCATTTTCCTCATCAGAATATTCAAGGATATCTCCTGGCTGACAATTCAATGCCTTGCATATAGCATCCAACGTGCTGAAGCGTATCGCCTTGGCCTTGCCAGTCTTGAGAACTGACAGATTGACAGGAGTTATGCCCACCTTTTCTGCCAATTCCTGCGACGACATTTTTCTCTTGGCCAACATCACATCTACGTTAACTATTATAGCCATATTCTCTGTTTCTAAATTGTCAAATCCTGATCTTCCTTCAAATCCTTACCCATCAAGAAAATCTGCGACAAGAGCATGAGACCTGTGCCGAGAAGCAACTCCGTCTTTGATATTACGCCGAATGTCACTTGATAGTCATGGAAGCCATAGTTGCTTGAGACATATAGGTAAAATACGACCTGCAAGAGAAGACGGACAAAAAACATCACAGCAAAAAACTTTCCAACCGTCTCAATATTCTTGATTACTTCAGACACAAAGATGTTGTTTCTCCTGATGTTGCGAAGCGTGCGAATCACCAGAATCACAATCCATCCATAGCATGAAAGCGTAGCCATGCCCAATACGACAATCGCAATGAGAGTCCATGTCGGCAATGCACCTGCGCCAAAGACAAGAGTCGCTTCATTGATGATCAGTTCGCCCTGTTCACTGTCGTTGTATATTCTTATGAAGCTGTTGTCATCAACTTCATGATTGCAACGACGAAGCGAAACGTTCTGCGTAAATACCAAATTCTGATTGGAACGGCTATCGGAACCGAACGTTGCACCAGTAGTCAAAAATACCCGTTCGAGATTGTTGACGTGAGCGGTTGAATCGACAGTCGAAACGACTTCCATCTTGAAATCCTTGTCGTCAAAATGCGAATGCTTATCAAATATGATGTGGACCGGTGATAATGTATCCTCCGGAGTGAATGTAGCCACAACAAATGAGACCACAATCGACAGAAAGAAGAATCTTGTGTAAGTGTTCAGTTTCTTATTCATAACTTTAATGTATTAGAATTAATAATTATCGTTTTTCGATATGCAAAGCTAAAACAGATTTTTTAATCCACCAAATAAAAACATATATTTTTTATCGTTTTTCGATAATTATTTATCCCAGCAGATAAAACACAGGGAGTTAATGCAAAAACAAGCAACGGAATCATAGAGACTTATCACAATTCGCCGATTTTTGCAGATATAAAAAAAAGAGATACATTTGCGAAAAAGAAAAACAGACATAATTTATAACATACAGCATTAGCTATTATTCGCGTTCGAAACAAAAGCCTAGGAAACTGTTGTTTTCAAGAACATCGGGATAAGCTAATTCACGAGTAGCATCTCTTGGGGTGATTGCTCGTTATACCTCGTATCGTTAATGCTCGCACCGCTTGGTGTGGGCTATCTTCTATGAGGTATAACGGGGTTCTTCCTAGGCTCCTCGTGAACGCGGTAGAATGGCTCACGCCTTTCTTTTTGCCCGATAGCGATTGATAGTTGTGCAAAAACTATCAGTCTATGGCAGGGAATAAAAACCTTCATGCAGCCAACAAAGCCAAGCAGGATGAGTTCTATACCCAGTTGGGTGATATAGAAAACGAACTGAGGCACTATCGCAAGCATTTTCAGGGTAAGACTGTATTCTGTAATTGCGATGACCCATACGAGAGTAATTTCTTCAAGTATTTTGCTATGAACTTCAACCAGCTTGGTTTGAAAAAACTTATTGCAACTTGTTATGACGGGTCTCCTGTGGCAAGTAGCCAGTTGTCGCTGTTCGATAACGAAGAAGAAAAAACAGAACGAACAAGAGTGCCACACAAGATTGTCATTAACGAAGTTACTGACGTCAACGGCGATGGTGCTATCGATTTGGCTGATGTAGAGTGGCTAATAAAAAACGACAAGAATGTATTGACGCGACTGGAAGGGAATGGTGATTTTCGTAGTGATGAATGTGTGGAGTTGCTGAAAGAAGCAGATATAGTGGTCACTAATCCTCCGTTTTCGCTTTTTAGAGAATACATTGCACAACTGATAGAGTACAAAAAGCAGTTCCTGATAGTCGGAAATCAAAATGCAATCACATACAAAGAGGTTTTCAAACTAATAAAGTCCAATGAGGTTTGGATGGGTTATAAATGTGGACACACTTTGTTTGAAGTGCCGCAGAGTTATTCAATTCCAGACTTTTATGACAAAACAGACAAAAGCAAACTACGGTCAAATGGCTATATCGTAGATGAGAATGGTAAGCTTTGGCGAAATCTGGGAAATATCTGTTGGTTTACTAATCTTGACCATAAAAAGCGTCATGAATTCTTAGACTTATTCAAACACTACACTCCTGAAGACTATCCAAAGTACGATAATTACGATGCGATTAATTGTGACTTGGTCGTAAATATTCCTGACGATTATGATGGTGTGATTGGTGTTCCGATTTCTTTCTTGGATAAATATAATCCTGAGCAGTTTGAGTTACTTGATGCAAGAGATTTCACAAATGTAGAAAGACTTAAAAACAAACAATATGGTTTAATAAAAGACGCAGACGGCGCAATAAATGGGAAACCTAAATACGCTCGCATCCTCATCCGCAAGAAATCCAATTAGTAAACTTAATACCAATAAATTATGCAGATAGAACTTCAAGAAATAGCCATACGCGACTTGGTGGCAGATTATGAGAACAACGACGAACAGGGCGTTTCGGCTTACAGTGGTAAATTGGATATTCGTCCGCCATATCAGCGCGAATTTGTATATAAGGAAGAACAGCAAAAGGCCGTCATACAAACCATATCAAAGGGATTTCCGCTCAACGTGATGTATTGGGCCACACGTGAAGACGGCACATTTGAGGTGATTGACGGACAGCAACGAACCATGTCCATTTGCGAATACGTAGGAAAAAATGCAGAAGGAGGTAATTTCTCTGTGGTGTTCGATGACGACAAGAACCCTAAGACATTCAACAATCTCACAGGTGACAAGCAAAAACAGATACTCGACTACAAGCTGACTATCTACAAATGTACCGGAACCGACAGCGAAAAACTCGACTGGTTCCGCACCATCAATATTGCAGGCGAACGACTGACAGATCAGGAGTTGCGCAACGCTGTTTATGCCGGACCATTTACGGCTGATGCCAAAAAGAAATTCAGCAAGACTGGTTGTGTCGCCTATAAGTTGGGCAACAAACTCCTGAACGGAAACTGCATTCGTCAGGAATATCTCGAAACAGCCATAGAATGGATAAACAATGGTGATGTGTCGGCATATATGTCTAAACACCAAAAGGACAGCAATGCAGATGAGTTATGGACATACTTCAAGAATGTAATAGATTGGGTGAACCTGAAATTCAACAAATATCGCAAGGAGATGAAGGGTGTTGCCTGGGGTAAACTCTACAACAAGCACAAAGATGATAAACTCGACGCCAACGAACTTGAAAAGAAGATTGCTGAACTGATGAAAGACAGCGATGTGCAGAAGAAGTCGGGCATATATGCATACGTGCTCGATGGCGACGAACATCATCTTGGCATCCGAGCTTTCGACGACAACACAAAACGAGAAGTCTACGAGAAACAGAACGGAATCTGCAAAATTTGTGGCAAGCACTTCGAAATAGAACAGATGGAAGCGGACCACATAACCCCTTGGAAAGAAGGAGGACGCACCATTGCCGAGAACTGTCAGATGCTCTGCCGAGAATGCAACAGGAGAAAGAGTTCTAAGTAAAAACAATCACATACAAAAGTCCCCCGTTCGGCGTAGGCTCCCGCCTACGCCGAACGGGGGGAAATAAAACAAGCTCATCCCATACAAATGGAATGTTGACTGTCTTTATCAAGTGCGTCACTTATAGTTTGAACAATTGATATTTCTTGCTGATGATTCTACTGGTTTTTATTCGTATCCACATTCCTCGCTAATGCATAACGTTTTACACCTTAGGCACAATTGTCTAGTATTCATCACCTTCTTCATCCACTATGGGTTTACAGGTGACATTGACCATCTTCACCAAATAGCCACAAAAGTTTTTTGATTTGTCGTTAGGTTCTGGTTCGCTTTCCCATCCATCAGCTTCATTGAGTGAAATGTATGTTTCACGCTTATTCTTATTCTCGTCCAACTGGACTATCTCCGCCTCAATACTTACAACCGTACCCTCAATCGACAGACTTAAAATATCATGATGCTCTTCAATAAAGCTAACCTTGTGCCCATTGGCCACACATCCTCTTCCTGCTTTCCTTGCACCCCAAACCACATGGTCGCCCACTTTAAACGGTTCGCCACAACATTGTATCTGCCACGAGCTATAATAAACGTAGCACTCTTCTAGAGTTTTCTCTGTTACCAATACCATTTTGCATTTAAATTATAGTTACATCTATTAGTGTCAAGGGAAGTCCAATTGTTACAACATAAAAAAATTTTCTTGCATTATGTAACAAACAACGGAACAATGACACTATATGTATGATTGTTGTTGGACAGGGAAAGGTCTGTCTGCAAAACCGAACTCACGCCAATCCTTAGAGCGGTAACAAGATTCTTCGGCATCAGCCATTCATTTATGGCTGGTGCTTTCTTTATTAGGCTATTTGTCGTCAAGCAGATAAGCCTTTAGTATATCGATTGGTGGTACAGGGCTACCATAATTAGGTGAAGAATCGTCTATCTTGCCACCTCGTCCTGTCCTGTGCAATTTTGGCATGGTAACCGATATGTTGCGACGAGCAGGACGACCTTTGATATTCGTAGCGTTAATCTCTTCTTCCATGATGGCAAAGTTCCGCGTATCGAGTTCGCCAGCAGCTCGTTTCTCCATCAACTGCAACACATTAAATGTCAGGATAAAGTCTTCTGCAAGTTCGTCTCGCACCGTCTGTTTCTGTTCTGAATTAAGGCGGAGATATACGTAGTCTATAAGTTGTTCTCGTTTCATAATGCAGATTTTTCTATTTCTATCACCAACTTCTTGATTTTTTGTTTGAGACGTGTTCGCATGACACGAAGGTAGCCATCAGATATGTGAAGAATCGATGTGAGCGATATATTTTCAGCAGAATGTGCAATTCCGGCTTTTTCAATCAAGTCGTAAAAGAATATAATTCTTTCAGGAGCAGAATATGTCTCGTTCACTTTTTCAAAGAGGAGAATAGCCGTGTGCTTCTGCATCTCGGAAACGACTGTATCGTTCTCCTCGTACCTGTCATGAGCGACTTCGAACTTGTCAGTCGGCATCTTTTTTTGCCTGCGCAACACATTGCTTGATATATAGTTGAAAAGTGTAGTTTTCAACCAGCTGCATCGAGCTCCGTCACTGTCCATCCTGATGGTGTGGAATGATGCGAATGGCCCTTTTTTGTCCTCACGCAGATAGAGGAAGAAGTCCATAAGCGTATCTTCAAAATCTTCAATACTGATTCCTTCGGAGCGCATTACTTGTTCCAACGCAGTGCGAAATTTGTCTGTGATGAGATTGTATACATATCCTTCTTCTGTGTGCAGTATGTCGTCAATATACATCATAGCAATCAATAGTGGATGAATCCGAGTTTGTCTCGCAACCCTGCATAAAGAAGGTCGTAGTTCTTAAATATAGTCTGAGTGGTTGAGTATTTGAGGTATTCGGAAAAGAATGCAACATCATTTATGGCGGCAAGCGATTCTTCAACACTCTTGGTATATCCAGAGACTATAAATGCCTCACTTTCATATTTGAAATCCCGTATAACATCCTCGTCGGCAGATAGAGTCTGGCAACTGCTGAAGTGCACCAGCTTGTCACGAAAGATTGTGCCGCCCATGTCGAGCAATTCTGGCATCGTGATTTTGTAATCTTCTCCTTCAAGGCATATCCCGCCCTTGTCGCCATGCAGACTGAACATGATGATGTTGTATGAACTGTATTTCCGAAGTTGCTTAAGATAGTATTGCAATTCGTTGCGAGTAGCTACACGACGATATATTGTGTTGATATCGTGCATCTCCTTTAGAAACTGCATCAATGGTTCTGAATTGAGGTTGAGACGGTTCTCCTTGTCTGTCAGTAAGAAATCCGACTCTATGCATATTATACCTTGCTTCATGAGTAGTGAATAGAAGAGTTTTCGGTAGTAATCTATTAAGAGGTTTGACTATTTGTCCCATTCTGTTGCAGAATATGGCGACATAGTCCCCTTTTTGTACGACGAGAACAAAAATATGTTGTTTTTTTTCAAAACAGGCGACAAGTCGTCCGTTAATGAGGATGTGAGCATTTTTTTTGAGGCAAGTTGTAACAAGCGAACAAACACTGACACTTTATGATTGAAAAACAAATTAACACAAAAGACGAGATAATATGTGGCGACTTGAACATTTTCTTAGAATCGAATATCCGTATAGAGACACAGATACAACTAAATGTGCCATAATTCTGTGGTTGTCTTCATCAAGACAACTGCTGATTGATCCGCTACAACTGCATAAGACAATTATAGCTAAACCAGATTTTGGAGAATTTTTGATCACTGACAAAATCAATGATTCGTACACAATCCATGTGACACATGATGCCATCAACATATACTGGACTGTAGTAACAACCGCTTTCAAAATGCCCAGAGTATTCTATTGCTCACGCCGCGAATATCTCAAGCAATGTGTCAAGATGATGTCGTTGTTGTGCGATAATATCAAAAAGGGGAAAGAAACAGATTATACTAGACAACAGCTCTCTGAATTCAAAAGAAAGCTATGGAACAGGAAGTTTGTCGTGTATGGCCTAAGTCACAATGATCCAGAGAGCATGGCCGACATGGCTTATGGCGTTTTCGATTTAAAGATAAAGACAGAATACGATCACGATTCAGACGTATGTTATAACATAAGTGTTGGACCTTTGAATTATTGCAGTGCTATAATTGATTATTCCACATTCCCACCTCTTCGCAACCAGCTTGAAAATGCCGTTTATTGTTATGGAGAAGAATGTCGCCTTCGATTCATTTACGAATACTTTGGCGAGTCTACATATCTTGATTTTAAGGAAGGAATGCTTTATATTACGCATCCTGAAGGCTTTCGACTCAATGATCTTGTTGCGTACATTGGCAGTTGTTATGGTATTATCAGGAACGTTTATTGCCACTTGCTCTCCTATGCAGTGTACAGATGGCGAAAATACACTTCTCTCAACGACAGACCCAATGGTGAGGCTCTCTACAATCAAATGAAATCAGTTGTCATAGAGAGATATCTGCAGGGAATACGCCTTTCTGATGATGACACATCCACAGAGCATGCCTATAAGATAAATCACGTGTTGACGATGAAGGCTGGAAACAACGGCCTGACTGATGAATTTGGCAATTGCTATGTCATAGAAAACGACACAATATGTCTCGACAGACTTGTCCGAAGGCCCTTGACTATAAAAGTCAGCGACTTGTCGCTATGGCTGACACGTTACGACCCTCAGAACTTGAAACTACTACGTGGATGGTGGTTTAGCAAAGGTGAAAAAATTATGAAAAAGATAAAGGCACAGCTGCCGTCAGACATCGACCTGTGGCTCGCTCCTGCCGAAGGTAGCGAGTGGCCATTCCTCGATTTCCCCAAATTGTACATGACGCAGCACAAGCCATGTTACATGGATTTGAAACAAAAAATAATGTTTGAACTAGAAGGCTTCAATCTGCTAAATAAAAAAGAACAGGAATCGGTGCAAAGGTTTATAGGTCGGCACTTTCATAGCTGTACAAAGGCTTACAATGATTATCCATCATTCGATATCCAGCGCGACAGGTCAACGGATATCACAAAAATCACTATACATTGCAAGAATTGCGACTCACGCGAAGACATTACAGATTATTCGAGTTGGCAGCTTGAATAAGTGTGGAATTTTGCAGATAAATTCCAATGCGCAAAAAGATCGCATAGCCAGCATATACATTTGTATTCAAACATCACAAAAACACAAGATTATGGAACAGAATGAAGACTTGCTTAAAAAGTTAGAAGAGTCACTGCCGACTCCAGACATCATGAGAAAAAGAGGACCAAATATCCGCTCAAAATACGAGAAAGCCCGTTCGGGTGTCGTTTTTGAAGAGAATGGCCTATGGGGTATTAAAGATTCAAACGGCGATATTGTTTATAAGCCGGAATTCAAATTGATATCAAAAAGTTCATCTTCCGTATTTTTTCTTAAACCCGATGGGGCATACATCAAGATAAAAAATGGTTGCGAGGAACAAGGGCGCTTAATGGAGGACGAGATGCCATATATAGTCAATGGCAAGGTGGGATTCGTGGAGAACAATGTGGTTATCGTTCCTCCTGTATACGACAACGTTAGCCAAAGGTTAGGAAGTCTTTTGGTGGCAGAAAAAGATGGTGAATACACATATTACGATATGTCAGGCAAGCAGGTCCTCCACAATTTAAGACGATTTGATGGTGACGACATTCCTGAATCCAGAATATACTTACGTACTAATGCGTTTGACAAATTTACTACCTGCAGATTCGTTGGACAACAAGAGATCAACAATCCTAATGTTGTTAAAGTTCGTGACGAATGGGTTGAACTGGAGCGATACAGCAAAGATGAAATACTTTCGATGCTGATTGACCCGAACGATGATTTAGCTTTGACCGCAGAAAACATATCACTATTGACCAACGAGTTCTCGTATGAGTATAGTGTTTATTTCACTCAGTCGAACAGTCCTAATCCACTGCAAGATTGTCTTGATCAACTTGCCAGAATGAAGACTTTCTGCAATTCATGGTATTATGTTGTAAAAATATGGCAGGCTCCAGGCGAACATGTCAATGCTTCCGAGTTAAGACATTTCAGGCACAAGCTGAATGAAACAAGACAATTGGGAGAGTTGACCATTGCAGTCGGTCATGATGCTTCACTTAAATCTGGCGAGGTGCGTATGCTCTTTATAACACATTATCACGAACGTTGCTTCCCTGCAGATTTCGAATTTGAATGGAGGAAGAAATGTCGTACATTGTCAATTAGTGAGTTGAAGGATGCCGTTCCTGAATTAAAGGAGGCAATCAAAGATGAAATATTGGAGAAAAATCAAGCCGAAGTGTATCAGGACCAGCTATTGCCTGTTCTGGAAAACATTAGGTATTCCGATAACATTTCATGGGAAAAAACTGAAAATGCACTGGAGTTTTTTGTGGCAGAAGGCAGTCCAGTGAAATTGACACTATTATACTCTTTGTTTGACGCCGTTAATCGAATCAGACACAACGACATTGAAGCTGCACTATTCCATATCCGCGTCTCCTTATGGGCCTTGAAACATGGTTCTTCTGTAACCGCTGTGTATAAGGATATGACACCATGGGATTATACGATGGAAGTGTCAAGAAACCACAATGCCAATAAACTTGGTGCCCCACTCCTCGAGTTAAAGACCGCATTGTTGACCGTCGGTGCAAAATCGTGCGCTCAGCTCAAACTGGAAGAGAGAACCAACAGCGACTATTACAAAGAGTTGGACTACATGCGTTTGGATGACTTTTCAAGCAAAGATATGCCGTCGTTTTGCTATGCAAAGCTTTAGGTTTTATTATGAATTCTATCTGAACAAAACAGTTTTCGCCACATCCTTTTGTGCCTAAACATTGCTTGTAGACTTGCATTAACAATAGGAAAGAATTGGAGGATATCCAAAGCGTTGCAAGACGTAAAGATCGGGGCAGTTTGCATCGAACCGTTGGAAGAACCAATTCTTTCTTTGTTTTTACTTGATATGCATGGTTCCGAAAATTAAAGGCCTCGTGCTTATTCTTATTTTTTTTGTTGATCTAAGAGTTTTATCTGTCTTTTTTGCCATACGTAAAGATATTTGTACATTTGCAATGCAATCAAACGATTGACTACATGCCGGGGGTTTCCAGAGATGGATCCCCCGGTTCCTCTTTTTTAGAAGGCTACTGTTATAGGCAATCTTCTTGTTTTGAATTCCTAATGCAGTTAATCACTCAGCTAAGATGTTGACCCTAAAAACAATCTTGGAAAGTCTTTTTTAGCTCTAAAAACAATCTTCCAACGTCTTTTTTTGCTAAAAAATCAATCTTGGAGAGTCTTTTTTGAAGAGAGTAGCAACAAAAAAAAATCGGGCCGCATGAATATGCGAACCCGATTTCTGTTTTTATGTCAAGACGAGATTAGATCTCGACTTCAATTTCAGCCGCAATATTGTTTGATGCTGTGCCAACATATACGACATACGTGCCTTTCTCAACCTCCCAAGACTGAGTCTCCTCGTTAAAGAATGCGAGTTTGTCTGTTGGGATGTCGATGCTGATGGTCTGCTGTGCGCCAGCCTCAAGAGTGGTCTTCTTGAAGCCCTTGAGCTCCTTCTGAGCACGGAGGACACGCGAATCTTTCTTGCCGACATACACCTGAAGAACCTCAGCACCACTGCAATCACCAGTATTCTTGACAGTTGCCTTGGCTGTAAGTTTCTTGCCACTCATCTTAGCTTCGATTCCCGAAAGTTCAAACGAAGTGTAGCTGAGTCCATAACCGAAAGCGAAGAGCGGTGCTATGTTCTTTGTGTCGTGCCAACGATAGCCCACGAGGATATCTTCCTTATAGAACTCCTTGCTATCGCTCTCGAAGCGGCCAGGATAGACCTCGGCACTTTCGAAGCTGTGAGCACCATTGTCCGTAAGCTTGACAGGGAACGTGAAAGGCAATTTGCCCGATGGGTTGACTTTTCCCGTCAGGACATCAGCAATAGCTTCGCCAGCCTGGCAGCCACCATACCAAGCCTGAACGATAGCCGGCATTCTGTCAATCCATGGCATTGCAAATGCATTTCCAGTAACAAAGACGCCGACGATATTTGGATTGATTTCCATCACCTTTTCGATGAGTTCATTCTGGTTGAATGGCAATTCAAGACCGACGCGGTCACCTGCCTCGCAATCCTGCTCATGAGCCTTTGTCAGACCGCCGACATAAATCACGAGGTCGGCACCCTTGACAGTCTCGAGTGCCGCATTCATAAGGCTGTCGGCATTGAGCTTCGATGGCAATACACGGCCGAACATTTCAGGACCGCTGGCATAGCCCATCGAATGAACAATCTGTGCTTTTGGGAAGTGGCTCTTAATGCCCTCGAGCGGCGATATTTCGAAGAACGATTTGAGTTCCGACGAACCGCCACCCATCATGCTACGTGTAGCATTCTCGCCGATGACAGCGATCTTCATTGTCGTTTGAGGATCGAGTGGAAGAACCTTATTCTCGTTCTTGAGCAATACGATGCCTTCGCGAGCAATGCTAAGCGCTGTTGCGAAATGTGCATCTGTACCCATACAGCCGCTCTTGATATTCTTTGCCATGTTTGTTCTGAACATAAGGCGCAAGATATTACGAGCCTTTGCATCGAGCGTCTTTACGTCAATCTCTCCCTTCTTGATAGCTTCAAGATATGGCTTTGCGAGATAATAGCCGTCATAGGCATTGCGAGACGACGACGTAAGACCATTTGTCCATGTTCCCATCTCAATGTCGAGACCATTTTCGGCTGCTTCCTTTGTATCATGAGCTCCGCCCCAGTCTGTGATCACACAGCCATCGAACCCCCATTCATTGCGGAGGATATTGTTGAGGACTGCATTATGGCAGCAATGCTGACCACGGAACAAGTTATATGAGCCCATGATTGACCATGCATGACCCTCGGTCACAGCGGCTTCAAAAGGCGCAAGATAGATTTCGCGCAATGCACGGTCGCTTACTTCAACATCAACGCTGTTGCGTTGTGTCTCCTGATTGTTGAGTGCAAAATGCTTAACGCACGAAGCAACGCCGTTCTGCTGAACACCCTTGACATATGGCACAACCATTTGCGATGCGAGGAATGGGTCTTCGCCCAAATATTCAAAGTTACGGCCATTGAGCGGCGTACGATAGATATTCACACCCGGGCCAAGCATGACGTCCTTGCCTCGATAGAGAGCCTCTTCGGCCACTGCATTTCCATATTCAAATGCGAGATCTGGATTAAACGAAGCGGCAAGCGATGTGAGTGCAGGGAAAGCCGTGCACGAGTCATTTGTCCAATGAGAATAGCCCCAGTCATCCCAATTGATTTCGGCACGAACACCATGAGGTCCGTCGCTCATCCATAATTCTGGGATACCGAGACGTCGAACGCCTGCCGTTGAGAATTTAGACTGAGCATGGCAAAGAGCAACTTTCTCTTCGAGCGTAAGCTGTGGAAGGATCTCGTCGATCTTCTGCTCTATTTCTGCATCTGTCCATTGTGTCTGCTGAACCGACTGCTGTGTGCAGGCAGCGAGAGCAATGGCTGCAAGTGATAAAACGATTTTTTTCATATTGGTTTTGTTTGTTTTAATCATTTGAATTGCTTGACGGCTTCAATATAGTCGAAACCGGCAGCAGCAAGAGTTTCGACGAGCGACTGCTTATCGATATCGAGGCTGTCACACATATCGTCGAGCGACTCATAGTTGTCGCGAAGCTGCGTATTGACGTAGCTGAGGAGCATGAACGGATCTTGTGGTAATGCCATTTTTGTTCGGGTTTAATATCTGTCAAGTGCGAGACAATGGACGTCTATCTCAGCATTGCTAAGTCCTTCGCTCTTGGCTACGATTCTCATATTACCAATCTTTGCGTTGCTCTGGACCACGAGCAGACATTTTCCATTGAATGCCATTCGTTTGTTGTCCTTGAAACGCTCAAGACTCGTCGGATTGCCATTGTCAACACCTGCAATGAAGCCCGTGCCGTCAATTTCGAACGAGATCATATTATCGGCAAACGGACACAGATTGCCATCCCTGTCAAGCACTTCGACGGTGATGAAGCTAAGGTCTTCGCCATCGGCTTTAATACGTCTGCGGTCTGGCGTCAGACGGAGCTGAGCCGGACGGCCTGCCGTGTGAATGGTCTGTTCACGAATATTCTTGCCGTTCTTGCGGCTGACGGCTCTGACCTCACCACGACGGAACTCAATGTTCCATTCTGCATGAAGGCGCATAGTGTCCTTGCGTTGTACGCCGACAGACTCGCCATTGACATAGAGTTCGACCTCATCGGCCTGATTGTAGTAACACCAGACATCTACGTCCTCGCCATCCTTCCAGTTCCAGTGAGGGAAAAGGTGAAGCATCGGCTTCGTGTTCCATTCACTTTGATAGAGGTAGTACGAATCCTTAGGGAATCCGGCAAGGTCAACAAGACCGAAATATGACGAACGTGCAGGCCATCCAAATGGCGTAGGTTCGCCGATATAGTCAAAGCCGGTCCATATATATTGTCCGCACACGAACTTATTTGCCTTGACAACTCTCAAAGTACCCTCCTGCGTATTGCCCCAAGGGACATGGCAATTATCATAAGACGAGCATGAGAACGATTTGTCGTAGAATGGCTTGTCCCATCTTTCAGGCCATACAAACTGGCGTCCACTTGGCATTCGATAGTAACCGCGGGTTGAAAGTGCCGAGACGCTCTCTGTGATCAGGAATGGTTTGTTTGGGAAATTCTTTGGCACGTCGGCAACCCAATCGTCATGATAGTTGTAGCCGATGATGTCAAGCGTACCTGCCTTGAAGAGATGATTGCTCGGATTAGGTTCATTGTTGCCACTCGTGACAGGGCGTGAAGGATCAAGGTCATGGACCATATCGCATAACTTCTTACACAACAACGAGTTGACACTCATTTCTTCGCCATTGGACAATGCACTGGCATCGCGTTTCATATTGAGCAGCAGATTGGCTGCGGCAATGTCCAGAGTATCGGCATCTGCATGTGTCCACTGTTCGAGGACCTCGTTTCCGATGCTCCACATAAACACTGATGGATGGTTGCGGTCACGCATAACGAGGTCTGTGAGATCACGCTCATGCCATTCGTTGAAGTAACGTGCATAGTCGTGAGCCGTCTTCTTCTTGCGCCACATGTCGAATGCTTCATCCATCACTATGAAGCCCATGCTGTCGCAAAGTTCAAGCAGTTCCGGTGCTGGAGGATTATGCGAACATCTGATGCCGTTGCATCCCATCTCCTTCAAGATTTCAAGCTGACGTTCAATGGCTCTGCGATTGACAGCAGCACCAAGACATCCCAAATCATGATGCATGCACACACCATTGATTCTCATGCTTTTATCGTTGAGAATAAAGCCTTTCTCTGCATCGAAGTAGAAATTGCGGATACCAAATCGAGTCGTATATTCGTCCTGCACCTGACCATCTGCAATAACCTCTGTCACAACGCTATAACGATATGGATCATCTATATTCCAAAGGTGTGGATTCTCAACCTTGAAAATCTGCTCAATCGTTGTCTTGCCTGGCTGCATTGCACCAACGATGGCCTTAGCCATAGCAACTTTATGGCCACGTTCGTCAACGACTGTCGAGCGGACTCTGACATCATTCATGTGCTTGCGGCTGTTGACGATTGTGAGCTCCATTCTCACATCGGCCTTTGTCGTATTGACAAGCGGCGTGCTGACAAAAGTGCCCCAATTATCAACGTATATATCGTTGGTCATCGTGAGCCAGACATTGCGATAGATACCGCATCCGCTATACCAACGGGAGTTTGGCTGTTCCGTATTGTCAACTCGCACGGCAATGACATTGTCACCAGCCACAAGATATGGCGTCATGTCATACTGAAACGAGGCATAGCCATACGGCCTATGGCCCAATTTCTCGCCATTGACATAGACCGTGGAGTTCATATAGACACCGTCAAATGTCACAAAGATGTGATGCGTCAAATCTTCTTCGCTGACGCTGAATGTCTTGCGATACCATCCGAGTCCGCCTGGCAATGCGCCACCGCTCGTACCCGACGGATTGCTCTCGCTGAAATCGCCTTCTATGGCCCAGTCGTGAGGGAGATTCAATTCGCGCCATTCCGAATCATCATAGTCAGCATTGGCCAGACCGTCCTCACTCATCGTCGAATCGACGAGCATAAAGCGCCAGTCATGCGTAAATTTGTGATGATGTCTGATCTCTTGCTTCTCGCTGCACGAGGTCATAGCAATGACCATGCTTGCAAACAAAATTAGTACAACTCTCTTCATTGTTCATTTAACGATTAAAAGAGGCGCACCGGTCATCTCCGGATTCGTCTCTTCCTGTGCTTATTTTTTTTCTATCTAAAGGTTCACGCAGATCTTTTCACCTTTATATTCAACGACCAAGCCTTTGGCATTCTTGTCAAATGGCTTTGGATTGTTATTGTCAACAAGGATGATATTGAATTTGCGTTCGCGTGCCATCGTGTCGAACTCCCCATGACGACATCCGATAACGAGTTTCTTTTCGGTGTCGCAGTAGCAAATCGAAATTGTCGAGAATTTACCACTTTCATAGTCGTAGTTCGTTCCTTCATCTTCATAGAGGACAAACCTGCCATCGTTTCCTCCATAGACGAAGAGCGTTATCTCCTCTGGCTGGACCTGCGTAGCATATTCAATGTCAGGTCCGACAGGGATGATTGAGCCTTCACGCACGAAAAGCGGGATGCGTTCATATGGTGCAGCGGCATCAATCGTCTGTTCACCTCTCACATGTGCGCCTGTGTAGAAGTCATACCAGCCTGTTGTTGCCGGCAGATAGACCTTACGGCTACGTGCTTCATACTGATATACAGGACAAACCATTATCGAAGGACCGAACATGAACTGGTCGCTCACATTGAGGACTCGCGTATCTTTTGCAAAATCCATCACAAGAGGACGCATGATTGTGTAGTCCTTGAAATGCGTCATGCCAGCAAGTGAATAGATATACGGCATGAGGTTGTAGCGCAATTTCGAGTAATAGAGTATCGACTTATATGCAGGATGACTCTCCGGTGCGATGTTCCATATCTCGCGGAATGGGAACTGACCATGAGCTCTGTAGAGCGGACAGAATGCGCCGAACTGATACCAGCGTGCCTGAAGCTCGCGCCACTCTTTGTTATCCTTATTCTCCTTGCCGGTAAGGTCATACTCGCGCTGTCCGGCTTCGTAGCGACGCTCGACACTGAAACCGCCGATATCCATAGTCCAATATGGCACACCGCTGATTGCGAAATTGAGGCCGGCCGATATCTGCGCCTTCATATCCTCCCATCGCGTTCCGATGTCACCACTCCATGTCGCAGTCGAATATCTCTGCAGACCGGCAAAGCCCGAACGAGTGAGAAGGAATACACGCGTGTTTGGATTGACGCTGCGCTGTCCTTCATAGATCGCGAGCGCATTCATAAGCGCATAGGCATTGAAATACTTGTCCGATGGACCGAGGGCCGTTGGGCCACAAAGTGCCTTGCGGTATTCGAGTGGAGTGCAGTCACGCACGTTCGGCTCTGAGGCATCCATCCACCATGCATCAATCGGATACTTATAGAGATGTTCATTCATCTGATCCCAGAAGAGCTTGCGCGCACCCTCTGCATAGGCATCGTAGAATGAACCTATGTAACCCGGATAAATCCAGTCACGAATACTGTCCTTGATAGCCTGCTGATACATCCATCCGTTCCTGTCGAACTCCTTGAAGTGGTCTGTCGTAGCATAGAACTTTGGCCATACAGAAATCATGAAACGGCCATTCATTGCATGAACGGAGTCAATCATTGCGCCCGGATTAGGGAAACGATCTGCATCAAATTCGTGGCTGCCCCATGCATCAACCGGCCAATAAGACCAGTCCTGCACGATGTTATCGATAGGAATATGACGCTTGCGGAATTCTGCCAAGACAGCCAAAAGCTCGTCTTGTGTCTTATAGCGCTCGCGGCTCTGCCAGAAGCCCATTGCCCACTTTGGCATAACCTGAGCCTTGCCCGTAAGTGTTCGGTAGCCGCTGATGACGTCATCGATATCATCGCCTTTGATGAAATAATAATCCTCATAATCACCCATTTCGCTCCAGAAAGCGAGCTTATTCTGCTCTTCATCAGGCACAGGAGTGAGTGCTCTGAGTCCGCAATATGACTCACCGCCATCAGGTATCCAGTCGATATGAATCTTATGTTTTTTGCCAGCCTCCATTTGATATGCAAACTTGTGGCTGTTCGGATTCCATGCCGTACGCCATATTTCCGGAACGACTTCCTCATCGTCAATAATTACCCTCTGATAGCCGGCATAATAGAGATGGAAACGGAAGAGACCGCTCTCGCCTGGCTCAAGATAGCCGTCAAATGTCACGTTCGAGCCTTTCAGAGGGAAACCCTTAGGCAGAAGTTCGGCGTTAACCTTGATATCTTCGAAATGGAGATTCGGTTCAATACGTTCAAGTACGTCAGCGTTGCTCTCTGCCGTAGGAACCCAACGGCTCGAAAAACCTCCTTCGTTACCGTCTTTGTCATAAACCTTAAATACTTCGTTAAGGTCAGCATAGTCACGCTGATCGCCATAGCGAGTCAGTGAATAGTTGTCCCAAAGGATACCATAATTTCTGTTCGAAACGATAAATGGGATAGATACTTTTGTATTATACTGAAAAAGCTCCTCGTTTTTACCCTTATAGTTGAACTCATCAGCCTGATGCTGACCAAGTCCATAAAATGCCTCATCGTCAGACGAGTTCCATACTTGGCGATAAGAATAGCCCTTCGTGCCGTCAACTTCTATCGCATCAAAGCTACGACGATCTTCACCGACGATAACCTGCCCATCATTGTCAACAAATTCAACGACGCCACTTCCCTTGTTTATCGTAACGAGAAGCTGACTCGTCTTCAACGACACGCTCTGTTCGTCCTCTGTAGTCTCAAATTCCGGCGTATTTTTTGCTGTCGGAACGACGATGAGACTCTCTTGTCCCTTGAATGAATTATCCGGCGTTGCTGAAACTCTAACGATCTTGTCTGTCATGATTTCGACACGAACTTTCTGACCGCCATCAATATTGACGATCACACCGTCAGATGTCTTCTGATAGCTTGATGTTGAGCAACTGCTGCTCATTATTGCCACACTCAGAACCGCAAACAACGCTTGTTTTGTCATATATCGTTCCATTTTCTGTTTTTCAATCTCGTTCAGTATGCAAAAATAGTTCTAAACAAGAATTTGCGACATATTCATTCGTAACGATAAAAGTAGCTCTTTGTTACATTTTTACAACGCAATGTACCGCGAAATCGACATTTCATGTCATTGACGCATCATTTTTTCCGTCAAGAGCGCTGATTCCTTGAGGCCTACAGGCAATAATTCCTCACTGCTGGCACGCATCGGACAGATATCGATGCCTCCACGTCGGGTATATACGCAGCAGACCATCATTTCGTCTGGTCTGAATGCTCTCCACAAACGTGTATAAATCATCTCGCAAATCTCTTCATGGAAATGATTTTCACCACGAATGCTGACGAGATATTTCAGGAGACTCTCTTCTGTTGGCAGATCTTTGCCACTCATCAGGATGTATGCCGTGCCCCAGTCTGGCTGATGCGTTATCTTGCAGTTGCTGCGAAGCAGGTGTGTTGCCACAGTCATGATGCCGCCATCCCTAGCTTTCTCGAGCAATTCCGGAGCCTCTGTATAGCGGTCGATGACGATATCACTCGCCCATGGTTCGTTTTCAAGGATGCTATAGTCAACCAGTGCCGAAGGAACGCATCGCGATTCCGGGCCGAAGACACATGCCGACACTTCGCCACCAACGCATTTGCTTACATCCTGACGTATACGCTCGGCCACGAGCTCATAACCTTCAATGGCATTGCATCCGAAATGCTCCATATTGAGCGAATTGAGATATAGCTTGAGTGACTTGCTCTCGACGATGCAAGGAGTGCTGGCCGGATAGGTCAGCTTCAGTATGCCAACGGCTGGCAAGCCATTCTCTGTCAGGAATCCGATTTCATAGCCATGCCATGTATCTATGCCGACGAATGGCAGATTATCATCTTTGAGGCTGTATGTCTCACGATTGATATAGCGCGGAACGCCCACGAGTATTTCCGGTGCATACTGTCGCGGATATTCAGTACGCTTTCCTAATAAAGTCTCTTCAATCATTGTTGTATGCATTTCACGACCCCTAATTTATTAATATTCTTTCATATAAAAAAATAGTCCCTTAGCGCTGTCTCAGCACTAAGGGAGCAAAAATCTGAGTATGAGCATGAAAACAAATCTTTTTTCTTATGAGCGAACAACGCTCGGGCTCATCGTGGGCGCATCATGCCGCCACCACCCATACCTCCTGGAGGTGGACCCATGAACATCATGCCGCCAGGGCCCATTTGGTTGTTCTGTGGCTGACCTTTTGCCTTGATCTTGTAAGTGAAGGTCAGCATTGCATATCTGCCGAGCACTTCTGTTCGAGCTGTCTCGACGTATGCTGTCGAGATGTTTCGGCTTGTGCTCTTTGCATTGTCGAGGATATCGCTGACTCTGAGCTTGAGTTCTCCACGTCTGTCATTGAAGAACTTGAATCCGAGACCAGCATTCCACTTGATATAGTTCTCGTCGTAGTCCTTACCCATACCGCTTGTCATCTCATGTGACAATCCGTTTGTAAAGACGAGGCGAGTGAAGAAGATGCAGTTGAGCGAAGTGCTGATGCTATGGTTGTAGCTGTTATAGTTTGACTGCGCTGTCTGCGTACTCTTTCTGATTGTGTAGCCACCATTATATCCGACTGTGAAGTCGACATTTTCGCTGAATGATGAGCCGATTGTCAAACCGCCATTGAGCGTATAAGTGTCACTGTTGACGCGTTTGTTGTTGTAGAGCGAAGGAACGTGTCTCAAGTTAGCGCCGAGGTTGAGGTTGGCATTACTGCCGAGCCATCTTACAGGCGATGAGAGTGTCACGTTGAAACGTCCTGTCCAGTAGCCATCGATGTTGACCGGCTTATCGAACTGAGTGCCTCGTGGGAGGACGATGCCCTGATCGATCACTGTGTCGGCCATTGCGATGAGCGACGATGTCGTGATATAATCCTTTGCAGCCGAATAGTCGAGCATGAGGAAGATTGCTCTTGATGTCTCTGGGTTTGAATATGAAGTCATCAAACGCAACGAGTGCTGATATTGCTGACTGAGGTTTTCATTACCTGTGCTGTAGCGACGGATGTTGCTGACGTCAACAACCTTCTGCAACTGGTTGATGCTTGGTGCGCTTGTGCTTGTGCGATAGTTGAATCGCATGTTGAATGTTCTGCCCTTGCGCCATCTCATCATCACCGATGGAAGAACTGACGAGAAGCTCTTGTCTGTGTCGAATTCATAAGGATATGTCTGCTCGCCCTTGAGGATTGCCTCCTGGAAGTCGAGACCGATTGTTGCGTTGAACTCCTGTCCCTTGAAGATGTTGAGTCCGACACCGCCACGCTGCTGTATGTATGTAGATTTCTTCTTATTGCTCAAGAGTGGCGAGAATGTGTAGTCTCTCTCCGACTCATCAATGTCAGCAAGCGATATCACCTTGTCATAATTGCCTATATAGTCATCCATGAGTGATGCATCCTCAACGAACAGTGTTGTCACGTCTGCAGTATCTGCCTTCACGGATTTGTCGCTGTTGCTGAGTGTCACCGATGGGCTATAGTTGATCTGCAATGCTGCAATCTTGCCAACAGGCTCTGTATATGAGAGCGATGCGTTGAGAGCAGTTGTCTTGCTGTCGTTATCGGTCTTGTTCGAGGTGTTGAGGTTGCGATTGAAGTTTGTACGATACAGGTTCACCGACTGCGATGTGTTGTCGGAATTGTTCGTATTGATGCGGCCACCCATACGGAGCGAGAGTGTGCGACGGTCCTTGCTGAACTTATGACGCCACATGATATCGCCGTTGGCTGAAGCACCCGTTGTCTTGCTGTCTGTGCGCTGACTTGTTGTCAGGTATGGACGATTGTCGTATGAGTCGTAACCGCCGTTGTTGCCTTCGTTGGTATTCTTCTGCCAGCTGATGCGTGGCGTGAAGATGATGCTGTTGTTGTCATCGATTGTCCATGTCAGGCGGAGAGTCGAACGGTGGTTGCCGTTGCGACCTACCGAATATCTGTCGCTCTCATAGACGCGGAGCGAGTCGGTCGGATTGTTGAGGAAGTACTCCTGAATACTGCTTGAACTGCTCGTATTCTTGTTGTTGTTATAGAAGTAGCTGAATTCAATCTTCAACTTCTTTTCCTTTTCATAGGTATAGTTCGTACCGATAGAACCTGTGCGGTTCTTACCGCTCTGGCCCATGCTGAACATGCCACCCATGCCCATGCCGCCGTTCGACATTGCGCCTGTGACGTCGTCGAACGAGAAGTTCTGCTGGTTGACATTGTTGAGCATACCGAGCAATGTCACGCGATGGTCACCTTTGAAGAGGTTGAGGTTACCGCCAAGCTCATAGCGGCTGTCCGTACCATAACCGGCATATACACGACCGAAACGGCCCGATGTGATGCCCATCTTTGTGAGGATGTTGATTGTGCGTTCTTCATTGCCGTCCGAGAAGCCTGTGAACTGGCTCTGATCGCTCTGTCGGTCATAGACCTCGATCTGTGCGACCATGTCGGCCTGTATGTTGCGGAGAGCCATCATCGGGTCATCGCCGAAGTACTCCTTGCCGTCAACGAGCACGCGCTTGACGCTCTCGCCACCCGACTTCACTTCGCCGCCGCTCACCTGCATGCCCGGCATCTTCTTGATAAGATCTTCTGTTGTCGCATCCGGATTAACCTTGAAGGCCTCGGCGTTGAACACCGTCGTGTCGCCACGCTGCTCCTGACGCTTCATGACACCTACTGCCTTGACCTCATCGATCTGCTTGTCTTCGGTCTTCATGCGGATGGTGCCCATCTTTGTATCTTCCTTGACTGTGATTTGTTTCTCATAGGTCGTGTAACCAAGGAATGTCACACGGAATGTGTACGCTCCATCTGGCGCCTTGAACGAGAACTCACCCTTTTCATCGGTCGTTGTTCCCTTTGGAGCTGAATCGTCAGAACCGACGACGATGGCCAATGCTCCAGGCAAACCCTGCTGTGTCCTGCTGTCAATGACACGACCGCTGATTGTACGGTTCTGTGCCACTGCGCCTGTAACAACAAGCAGCATCATCAGAATTGATAAAAAACTTTTCATTTTATATATCAAACATTTTAATTGTGTTCCACTCTATTGACGTTTGCAAAGGTACAAGTGAGATTTATCATATCAAAACAAAATCGAACAACTCCCTTGTTTTATCGACAAACCGCACTTTTTTTCCGGCGAACGCCTTTTTGAATCGATTATTTTTGCTCCAAAAAGCGTATTCCGGCCTTCAAACCATCGCACAACGCGACGAGTTCTTCGTCGCTGATGACGTATTGAGGCATGATATAGACGTTGCGGCCGAAAGGACGAATCCAGACTCCGTTTTCGACAAACACGCGTTGTATCTCGCCGACGTTGACCGGCTCCTTCGTCTCGACAACACCTATCGCTCCCAGCACACGTACATCTGCCACTACAGGCGATTCCCGCAATGGTGCCAATTCGCGGGCCATGATGCGCTCGATGCGGAAGATGTTGCGTTGCCATCCGAGCCCATTGCCATACGACGGGTCGAGGAGCAGGTCTATCGAGGCATTGGCTATCGCACAGGCCATCGGATTGCCCATGAATGTCGGGCCATGCATGAAGCATTTGGCCTCGCCGCGCGAGATGACGTCGGCCACTTCCTGCGTGCAGAGCGTTGCCGCAAAGCTCATATAGCCTGCCGTCAAGGCCTTGCCCACACACATGATGTCGGGCACGACACCTGCATGGTTGCACGCAAAGAGTTCACCCGTACGGCCAAAGCCTGTAGCTATCTCGTCCGCAATGAGCAGAAGGCCGTTCTCCTTGCACAGACGCGCAACGCCCTTGAGATATTCCGTATGGTAAAAACGCATGCCACCCGCACCCTGCACTATAGGCTCAAGGATGATGGCCGCAAGAGACCTGCCATGCTCACGCACAATCTGACGCATCGGCTCAAGGTCGGCATCGTCCCACTCAGCACCGAAAACGACCTGCGGAGCAGGAGCGAAATGCTGAATGGGCAGCTGCTGACGGAAAAGCGAGTGCATGCCCGTCACCGGGTCGCAGACACTCATCGCATGCCACGTATCGCCATGATAGCCACTGCGTATGGTGGCAATCTGGCATCGCTCCGGATGACCTGCAGAATGCTGATACTGAATGGCCATCTTCAGAGCCACCTCGACCGAAACAGAACCCGAATCGGAGAAGAAAACCCACTGCTGACCCGGCGTCAGGCCGACGAGCTTACGAGCCAGCTCGATGGCCGGCTCATGCGTCAAACCGCCGAACATCACATGGCTCATCTTTTTCATCTGCGAGGCCATTGCCTCATTGATGCGCGGATTGTTGTAGCCATGCACCGCACACCACCACGACGACATGCCGTCGATAAGGCTCTCGCCTGTCTCAAGATTGATATGCACACCCTCGGCCGAAACCACAGGATAGCATGGAAGAGGATCGACTGCACTCGTGTACGGATGCCATATATGATCCCTGTCAAATTGAATATCCATTATTTTATGTCTTTATTACACCGAAAAAGTATATCTTTGCCAGTGTTAATTTACATTATATCTATGTATATGAAACTACTCAAACTTCTATTTTTAGCATTGATGCTCGGTTCGACATGCGCATACGCACAGAACGAAGACTATAACCGCATCTCAGCAAACTTTGCAAGTGTCAAGCTCAAACCAGAGAACATCGACGCCATCAAGACAAAAGGCGCAGGTCTTGAATATGTCCACGGACTCAGCCTCAGCGACAACATTCCGATCTACTTCGAGTTCGGTGGCGGATTCGACATCACGGCCAACAGCGACACAAAGCCCGAGCAGAACAGAAAGAGCACTCGCTTTGCCAGCGTATATGTGCCTCTCAACGGCGTCTATAAGTTCAACGTGCCAGACACTCGCGTCTTCCTCTCGCCATACGCCGGACTCAACTTCAAAGTCAACCTCGTAGGCAAGCAGCAGCTCCTCATTCCTGACAAGAAAATCAACTTCTTCGACAGCAAAGAGGACCTCGGACTCGATGCACACCGACTTCAGTTCGGACTCAACCTCGGTCTCGGCGTTGACCTCCGCTACTTCTTCCTCGGCTATCGTTTCAATGCCGACTTCACAAAGTATGCTGACGAGGCCAAGACACGCACACACCTGCTTTCGATTGGTGTCACCTTCTGATGCCTTTCGACATTGCAAAAATACTCAGAAAACTATCATTTCTGACACAAGAACCATAGAGAGACGCATTTTGCGTCTCTTTTTTTTTGCATTTCTATTTCCGCAACCGAGCAATCAGGCCTCTTCCCATTTACAACCCGACACTCGGCAGCGCCAACTCACCGGCATGTGCTCTGCGTTTTGCAATCTGTTTCGTTTATCTGCAAGGCAGAAGCCTTGCTTTGGGCTTCGGCGTAAGCCGGCGCCTTGTCGAACAGAGGAGACTTATAGGTGGATAAATTGAAAAGGCCGGCAACTGGTGAGCTGCCGACCTGTAGATAATTAGAAGGACGTCTGTCCCAGAAGAATGATTAGAAAGTTATGTATTTATATATTACTTCAATCGTATTCTTCTTGGTAGGGTCAAATGGTCCGACAAGGAAGTTTTTGCCATTTTTGAACTCACTTTTCTCAATCTTTACCTCTTTGTCATACTCTTCATCGAGCGTAACTTCAAAAAACAAATGGATGTAACTGTTTGAAGCAGTAAATCGTGTGCCTGCAGGTTGTGTAAAATGTATATTAGTTCCAGCTGTATATAACTTTGTGTCTGGATACAATTTAACATACTCACTCTCACTTAAGGTTTGTATACCCGAATTGTTTCTCAATGCGTACAAATCATCCGCACTCTTCAAAGTGTAATTATAGTCGCCATTATATGCTACTCGTGTTGAGACTTTCGCCCAATCGCTTGCTGGCAATATCATAAATATTTCCTTTTTTACCTTCTTTGTAGCTGGAGTGTAGTAGCTTCCCGAATACTTATCAACGATAACTCCATTTAGCTTTATATCCTCAACTCCTTTGCCAGCCTTGGTATTCCATGACATATATACAGGAGCGTATGCAGGGACATTTAGCTCTACTGTTGGATGCTCTGCATCTATTCTCTGTCCGTTGATCTCTACCCAGCCACCAGGTGCCACATTCAGGTTTTCCATAGAAACTGTAATAGGTGTGACAGCCATAGATTTTATCACGTTGAGCTCATCCTCTGTCAGCTTCGCTGCTGCCGAAGTCTGAAAATCCTCCGACTTGTTGGCATATACTGCGTATGGTACGGCATATCCTATCTGCGTTGTGCCCGAGATGGTGTAGTCTGTGCCACCCTTAGGGTCGATTTCCATGGTCATAGGAATCTTGAAGTTGTGAGCCACTTTGTCGAATGGGAACTCGCCGAAGTTAGCGACCTTGTTGTTGGCTGTTGCCGTGCCGTCCATACCGAGGCGGATTAGGACAACACCGTTAGCATCGGTCTGGGCAGTACCTTCACGCTCGATGATTGCGTTGTCGGCGCCGATGCAGCTGATCTTGTACTTGAATCCGACAGTAGTGTTGGCGATGAGTTCGCCGCTTGCATCACGAAGTTCTGCCTGGAAAAGCGATGCAGCAAGTCCCTGTGCCATGGCAGCGATGCCGCATGTCATGAGGGCAATTAGTGTGAATATCTTCTTCATGTTATTCTTGTTATTAATTGTTTCTGATTTGGTTATTTAACGATGATCTTGCGTGCCATGACAACCTTGCCCTGACGTGAGAGCGAGACGACGTAGATGCCGCTGTTGAGGCTGAGGGCGATGCCTTTTGTGGAGTTTTGCATGACCACTAGCCTACCCTGCATGTCGTAGATGTGGCAAGTGTATTCGCCCTGAGCATCCACCTCGATGCTGCCCTTGCGGATGCTGATGGCCACGTCTTCGAGATCGTCCTCGTCGAGAGCCGTCACCACGTCGGGTGGCAGAGCCATAATGTTGATTGACTGCGTGGTCATCGAGCCGCCTTCGCTCATAGCCGACAAGCCAAAAGCGCCAATAGTGGCATTACCCGAACCACCCGTGCCGCTAAGCGTCATGTGGGCCGTTCCGACAGATTGCCCCCATGCTGTCACGCCCATGAAGAGCGCAAGCATTAGTAACAGATGTTTCATGATGTCTGTATGTTTAGAATTATTTGTTTGCTGAGAGAAAGAAAAGCCTCCCGACAATGCCGAAAAAGACATCGTCGGAAGGCTATATAATGCAGATATAGAGGCGGCTGATTCACCCCCCCCCTATAACACTGAGTATCAATCTGTTATATGTATATACAATCCTTTTGGAACCCATTATTGGATATAGCTGCATAAATCTTCGTAGGCAAATATAATAATAATATTACAAACATATGACAATATGAAGTGTGAAATTTAAGGATTTGTTAGGATTTATATTTTCCAAGGTTGAAAATCATACAAGAAGAAATTTTGTCCTGTAGGATATATCAGGTCTAACGCACACCCCCCGTTCGGCGTAGGCTCCAACCTACGTCGCAAATGGAAGCAAGGCTCCAGCCTTGCGCAAATATAACAATGAATATGCTTTAAGCAAAAACTCACCTTCAAAAATGGCTTCAACGAAGCCATGAAAGTCGCCTTGAGCTGTTTGCGTTAAAAAAAATCGGTAAGATCAGCGTTAAGCACGGCAAATGTCTGAGCGGAGCGAGTTTTTGCCGTGTAGCTGAGCGAGACGATTTTTTAGCGAGACAGCTCTCTGCGACGAGTTCTTCTCGCTTCCGTCTTCTGTCGGCACAGAAGATGGAAGACATGACCAAGTAAGAAAACGCACCCGTTCGCCGCAGGCTCCAGCTTTGCGTAAGGAGGAATAGGAGTAGTATGTGGAGGATGTGGGTCATTCTACTACCTTATCCAACACAAACGCTCTCTCAAGCTTCCTATTGTTAGAAGTCCATGTGCCTTCCATCTTTCCTGTGTTACGTACCAATCTACAATAAAACTTGCCATTCCATTCTTTGTCTGTTGGTTGCTCTGTCACAGTAAAACAGACATAAGGACCTTCTACCTGTTGATACTCATCGCCATAGAAAGTAATACGCTTTTCATCGGGTTGTCCCTCAAACTTGCTGAATCCATTTATCTCAAATTCATTGGCATCAATTGTTATCTCTATTGTCTTTTCGCCAAACTGGCCTCTCCACTTTCCTGTTATGGCTTCATACCATTCATCTTTATATTCCATTGGCAAAACTTCTTTCAATACAGAAACTAGTTGCTGTACTTCGGGAATTTGACATGGCGACCATTTGTCTATCAGAAATTGTATTATGCGACGGTCGATTTCACGATTCGCGTCATCCTTTCCCACAAAATATATACTACCTTCTGCAATATCCTCAAGCGCATATTCCCATTGCTTGCCATTTTCTGACAGAATTGTCTGCCTGATTTCTGTCTCACTTGCAAAAACCAAAGCGGCTTTAAACATACTGTATGAATCTGGAGGATACTCACCAAAAGGACAAACATCACATACAGAAAACAATTCTATCCAATCAACATTAGGGGCAATCGCCTTTCTACTATGTAGTTCAGAAATAATCTTATCTATTTTCGAGGCGTTATATACGTTTCGTCTCTTGTTTAGACTGTCTACCATAGCATTTACACCCATATCATACAAGTATCGATATCCTAAATGGCTCTGTCTATCTTTGTCTGATAGATTAACGTAATGTTTACTAATAATTGTAGTATCAATCTCATATATTGCCAATACTTCGTCAACCATAAAGGGTAATTCAATGTAGCTCACTGAAAGACGACTAGCTTCTAATATATCCGAGTTTGTGTTTTGTGCAAATGCAGTACACCAACAAGACATAATCCAATAAACTATAATCAACCTTTTCATTTTGAAGTAGTGTTAGTTATAATAATCTTGTGAACAATTTTATTTTTATTTAAAATTGGATTTCGGTTCATTATTTCAACCTCTCGTTGTTATCCCCCCGTTCGGCGTAGGCTCCAGCCTACGTCGCAGCTAGAAGCAAGGCTCCCGCTTTGCACAAATATAGTGCATTTCTTATCCATCTCCATTATCATCCAGCCTTTTATTAGGAATTTTCTCTTTCCCTTGGTGGGCCTTGAGCGTCTCCAAGATCTCTTAAGACGGATTGACTAAACAAATATGTTTATCGATTGACGCAATCTCCATCTGCCGAGGCAGGTCGAAGATGCGGAGCAGCATACCCCGAAAATGGCTTAAATGTGGCAAAAATGGCAAAAAAACGGCATTTTTTACCTCTAAAAACGCCGTAAGACTCTGATAATCTATCGTTAAGCTCCATGGATATTCCCCGATGACACCAAGATGATTCCGATTAAAGTCCGTTTCACCTCCGTTTCAGGTCCGTTTCAAGTCCGTTTGTTAATCGGACTTGTTTTGTATGTGAAACGGATATTTTATATCTTTGTATCGGAGTTATCTGAGAGTCTTAAGGGACTCTCAATGAACTCTCGTGAATAAACAAGGAGATTTAAATAGCAGTCTATGGCAAGAATAACAGGAAATAACATCATGAGCGGCGCGATCGGTCAGATTGTCGTGCGCAACTATAATGGCATGCAGGTGGCAAGCATGAAGCCATCTCGCGTCCACAATCCACGTTCGGTGAAGCAGCAGGAACAGCGATGCCGCTTCAAGAACATAATTGCCATGTATCAGAGCATGAAGGAGGTGCTGAGAGATGCCTTTCAGGACAAGACCGGCAAACAGAGCGACTATAACAGGTTCCAAGGCGTCAACCTGTCGCAGAAGGCCGTTTACATGAAGGAGTGTGAGAGCATACATGCGGTTGTTGCGCCATACGTGGTTTCGCAGGGATCGCTCATCAGCATCAACAATGCTATCGGTGACGACGGATTGCTGCATAGCAACATACGCCTGGGCGATCTTTCTGTGGAACGCACGACAACGGTTGGCGAGCTTTCGAGAGCCATCATCGGCAATAATGAAGGATGGTATGAGGGCGACGAGCTGTGGTTCGTAGCCAGCCTGCAGACGGGCGACGGCAATACGAGGACGCCTTATCCGGATGTGTTCTGCATAGCCATGGTCATAACCCTTGACAAGGGCAACGAGGAGCCGCTGGAGAAGATGTATGATGGCTACAACTGCTGGACCTGCGACATGATGACGGACGAGGACGGATGTCTCTGCCATACGATTGCGGAACGTGGCGGATATACGTTCGAACATCGCCGCAGGAGCATCGACAAGGTGCTTGTCTCGACGCAATCGCTCGTTGTCAAGAATGACATCTTTGACAGATATAACAGCGAGGAGGCCAGGCAGCGTGCCATTGAGAGCTGGCAGGCGAAGAAGAGGAAGAGATGAGATTGGCCAGAGAGAATATGCGCATGACGGCGAATAGATAAAATTCTTTAATTTTTGTCTGCGCGGGAAATAGCATCTACAATATAAGCAAAAAGTTGTTATTTTTGCATCCGCAAAATAAAACCGAAACAGAATTATGGACGACTATCATCCGGAAACTATAGTGTAGGGCAGGACGCACATTGTCTGCGCGTCCGAAGTTCTTGCTATGAAACAAACGACAGACAATGATTACATTCTACATCAACACTAGCACCGGATTTGAGGTGACTGACAAGTGGGAGTCGGGCTGCTGGACAAGCATCGAGTGTCCGACGGCAGAAGAACAGAATTTCCTTCTTTCGGGTCTTGAAGTGCCTGAAAGCTTCCTTTCCGATATTGACGATAACGACGAGAGGCCACGCCGCGAAGAAGAGGACGGCTGGCAGCTGATCGTCATCCGTGTGCCGTACAGGAAGAATTCGCAGAGCCGCATTGACTACATAACGGTGCCTCTGGGCATAATCATAAAGGACGACGTCTGCGTAACCATCTGCAACTACAAGCTTGACATCATCGACGATTTTGCCGTCTATAGCATCCGCAAGCAGATAACGACAGCCAACCCATACGAGCTCGTCATGCGCCTCATGCTCTCGACATCGGTTTGGTATCTTAAATATCTGAAGCACATCAACATACACATGATGCAGGTTCAGAACGAGCTGCAGCAGTCGGTGCGCAACAAGGAGATTGTCGAGCTGCAGCGCATCGACAATTCGCTTGTCTATTTTGTCACATCGCTCAAGGGCAATGACGTGCTGTTCTACCGCATGGCGCATACGAAGTCGATATGCGACATATGCGATGACGAGCTCATCGAGGATGTCGAGATCGAGCTCAAGCAGGCCGAAGAGACCACGAATATCTATCGAAACATAAACCATAGCCTTGCCAACAGTTATTCATCGATCATCTCGAACAACATCAACTCGACGATGAAGAAACTGACGAGTGTGACCATCATTTTGATGCTCCCAACACTTGTGGCTTCCATTTTCGGCATGAACGTACCGAACTATCTTGAAGAGGATCCTTTTGCTCTGGCCTACATCATCGGAGCATCGATCCTTTCGAGCATCGTTCTTTATGTCTTCATGAAGAAACGCGACTTTTTCTAGCAGATGTCCAGTTCAAGACCGACCTATCAGGGCCACATACTTATGCTTGTGGCCAACATGCTGTGGGGCCTCATGGCTCCCATCTCGAAAGATTCGCTCAGCTATTTTGCCGAACATGACATCTCGGCGTTCACGCTGGCAGCATTTCGCATGATTGGTGCGGCCATATCGTTCTGGATTCTGTCGGCCTTCCTTCCGACGGAGAAGACGACACGCTCGGACAGGGGCAAGCTGTTCATTGCGGGCATGCTGTCGATAGTCTTCAACCAGTGTCTGTTCATCGTGGGCATCTCGTTCACCACGCCGATCGACGCGTCGGTCGTCACGACGATGCTGCCGATAGCGACGATGATTCTTGCCGCGATCGTGCTGCATGAACCGATAACAGGATTGAAAGCCATCGGCGTATTGCTGGGCATGGCCGGCGCCGTGCTGCTCATCCTCGGCAACGGGCAAGGCCTGAGTCTGGAACGCGACAACCTCATCGGCGACATGATGTGCCTCATTGCACAATTCAGCTTTGCGACATATCTGGTATTCTTCAAGAACTTCATCGGACGATTTGCTCCGGTGACGCTCATGAAATGGATGTTCCTCTGGTCGGCCATTGTGATTGTTCCATTTGCAGCGCCAAGCATAATGTCGATAGACTATTCGGCAATGCCTGTCAAAGTCATCCTGGAGATATGCTACACGGTCTTCATCGGAACATTCTTCACCTACATGCTCGTCCCGACGGCTCAGAAGGTGCTACGTCCGACAGTCGTCTCGATGTATAACTACGTTCAGCCAGTCATGTCAACAGCCGTCTCGCTCCTATGGGGCATGACGACCTTCGGCCTTGTCAAAGGCATTGTCATAGGTCTCGTCTTTGCCGGCGTATATATCGTTACGCAGAGCAAATCGCGCAAGCAGATGGAGGCCGAGAAACTTCAAAACACTAAAGCATGAGAAAGATCACAACCGCACTTCTGTTACTCATTGCGACACTCGTCGCAGCCCAGAGCACAACCCGCCAGGACTCTCTTCTCAACATAGGGCGCATGTGGCGCGACAACCACAACTTCGAGATGGCTATCGACCAGTTCTTGAGAGCCGGTGGCGACGAAGCCGAATACGAGATGGCGCTGACACACTATTACATGGGGAAAATATCCATGGCGCTATCGGAGAGCAGAAGCATTGCAAAACGAGGCAACAACTTCAGCCTTGATGCGGAAGTGCTGACAGCACTATGTCGCGAAAGCCAAGGATTCGAGCGTGCTGCAATACGCATCTACAAGAACGCTACAGCTCAGGGAAGTTCGAGAGCCGCATACCACTATGCTGCAATGCTGCTGCGCAAAGGTCACAGAGACGAAGCCGAACAATGGGCGCAAAAATCAATAATGCTCAACAAGAACAATGCCGACGCACACCTCTTGCTGGCCACCGTCATGACCGAGAAAAACGAACGATTCAAATCGATGATGCCGATATACTACTTCCTTCTCATCAACAACGACGAAGAGAAGCAGCGCCTGGCATATCGCCAGCTGATATCGCTATGGCGAGAGAGTGCAAAAGCCATCAACCTCATCAAGACCATCAAGGTTCCTGATCCGTTCAACGACGCCATCAACAGACAGATTGAGCAATGGGCCACATCAGACTCAATTGCAAAGGTGCCAGCCAAAGAACAGATTACAATGCTATGCCAACAAACAGAAAGGCTCTTCAGATATCTGCTTGAAACATCGGAACTGAACCTCGACTTCTGGCAGGTGACATACACTGATTTCTTCGTAAAATTCGTGACTCGCAACTTCGTAACTCCTTATGTCTATTACATTGCCGATGCAGAGCATCACGCCGACGTTTTGGTCTGGACAAGCAGCGAGACATACCTCTTCAACGAGTTCAGACTGTGGATGGAAGCACAATAAATAATTTATTTTCAAACAAAAAGAGATAAATATCGTATGATAGGTTAGATATTGCAGGAAAGCATTGTCTAAATAAGAATAATATTTACCTAAAAGCTTGAATTATGGCTATATATACAAAGCACTTCCAGTATTCAGGAGCTGATGACTTCGACACAGTTCTCGACGAACAGATCAACGATTTCCTTGAAAAGGAAAAGATTGAGGCAGAAAACCTTATCAGCGTCAAATATGAAGGACATTCGACACTTGGAGCCAACACCTATTCGGCACTTGTGATCTACAAGAAATAAACGGCTGGCAAGCCGTCGCAAACAATGCCACAATCCGCTAACTCGTAGAAAGTTGGCGGATTTTCTTTTTCGCATATAAACGCAAAATATCTATCTTTGCATATATGATTAGCATAAACAAACGAAAAAAGATAGAACAGCTGCAAAAGAAAAAGCAGCGCGACCAACAAGGACTCTTCGTTGCAGAAGGTGCAAAATTAGCTCTCGACCTGCTGCGTGGCGGGCTGACGCTTGATTTTGTATGCGGACTGGCCGAGACATTGCCGCCATTTGAGGGTCAATGTCGCGAAGTCGTTGAATGCAGCGAGCAGGAACTGAAAGAACTGTCGCTCCAAAAGACACCATCAAAACTCATAGCCGTCTTCAAGAAACCCGATTTTGGAAATGCAGCATTTGAGCCTAAAGGACTTTCGCTTGTGCTCGATGAAATTCAAGATCCGGGCAACATGGGCACGATAATGCGTATTGCCGACTGGTTCGGCATCAGGCAGATAATATGCTCAACGACATGTGCGGATGCATTCAATCCAAAGACCGTACAGGCTTCGATGGGAGCCATCGCACGTGTCAGAGTCGAAGAGACTGACCTCGAAGACTTCTTCAGCAGAAATGCAAGCGAATGGCATTTGCCCGTCTATGGGACATTCCTCGAAGGCGACAACATCTACGGCGCAAAACTCGAACCGAGCGGATTGATACTGATGGGCAACGAAGGTAAAGGCATTTCGGACAAACTGAAACATTTCGTCTCGCAGAAGCTCTTCATTCCGCCATTCCCGCAAGGCGAAACGACAAGCGAATCGCTCAATGTTGCTGCAGCCACGGCCATCGTTTGCAGCGAATTCCGACGTAGATAATCATTCGCAGGACACAAATAAAAATGCGGCAGAAACATACGTCTCTGCCGCATTTCGTCTTTATACCGGTTCTTATCAATTACTTTTTCTTCTTCAAGAGTTTGTTGAGAACATTCTTTGCTTCGTCAACAGCCTTCTGAGCCTTCTCGTCCTTGATCTCGCTCTTCAGCTTTTCAGCAAGCTTATCGGTAGCCTCAACGGCCTTATCCTTAAGCTCGCTCTTCACTTCGCCTGCAACCGCCTTAGTCAATGCCTCAGTATCAATGCTGAGTTTTGGATCGCTGAGCGTACCACCGATTTTCACGCCGACAGGCAGATCATCGCCCTCAGGCATCTTTATGCCGACCTTGCCGACAAGCTTGGCAACCTCATCGCGTGTAACCGGAACAGACATCAGATAATTCATCGTCTTATCGAGACCCTGCGAGCCAGAGAATGTTGTGCGTTTGTTGAACAATTTCACATCAAATGGAACGAGAACGATATTACCGCTTTCGATAGTAAACTTGCCACCGAAATCGTTGAATACCATCGAATTGAACTTGTCGCTGCCAAGAACCTTAATAAGCTTCTTCTGGAAGTCTGTATCCTTGAGCGAGAGGCTCGACGACTTGAACGAACCATTGCCATTCATTGTCTTAAGGATTGGCGACATCGTAGCATCAAGATCACTCTTCAAGTTCATTGAAATGCTGACCTTGCCGTGAGTCTTCTTGGCAATAGGCATCATACTGTCGATGACAGAGAATGAATTCGTAAGCTTGTAAAGTTCAATTTCTTTCATCGCAATATCAAGGTCGAACTTAGGCTTCTCCTCGTTCTGCGTGTTGTACGTACCGGTCAACCCGATCTCGCCATCACAAAGGTTAAGCTTCAGATTCTGAAGTTTTGCAATGCCGTTATTGATAACGACACCACCATTCATATCCTTTATTTTCAGACGATCATATATGACCTTCTTTACATCTACATTGGCTGAGAAATTGATGTTCTTAGGAATGATAATCGCACCAGCAACGCTATCAGCTTCGGCTGTTGTTGCTGCCGTCGATGTTGTGTCGGCCGGAGCATCACCCATGAGCTCGTTGCAGTCGATAAGGTTCGACTTGAGGGAGACAGTTCCGTGGATCGTTCCATCGCTCAAAAGATATGGCAAATAGCTTTCGACCTTGCCCTTCACATCGAAATCGCTCTTGCCGACAACCGCATTGAGTGGATCGAGCTGCAGATATTTTGGAGTGAAGACGAGTTTCGCATCCGAGATGTTCACGCCCTGAGGGAAATCTGAACTTTCGAAGCTGAAGCTGTTGAGAACGACTGTTCCTTCGGCCTTCACATTCTCATAGTCTTCCTTCTCGATAGATGCCATATCTGTCGCAACGCTGATATTTGCCTTGACGAAACCGGCAATTGTCATGCTGTCGAGAGGCAAGGCATCACGAAGTGAATTGAGATCAATAGCGCCATTGACCTTTGCCTTGAACGTCGGATTGCTCATCGGCTTTATCAGGTTAAGAGTCGCATCGAAAGGATTCTGACTGAGCTCGAAATGCAACTTGTTGACATCAATAGTTGTCAGATCGGCCTTACCTCCAGGGTTCTTTACAGCGAGATCGATGTTGATATCATCGAGTGACTTTGGCAGGTCAGGATACTTGACAAGACCATTGTTCACCTTGAATGCAATGTCAAGAGCTGGAATATTGTCCATGTCGATATATTCGCCATCAACATCGGCATAAAGTTCAAACGTACCATCCATCTTGAGGCCTTCAACATCCTTCATGATAGACTCAGGGATGAGTGCGAGCAACGTCCTGAAGCTTGTCTCGCTAGCTGCCAGACGAATCTTTGCAACAGTCGAAGAGTCCTTCAACTGAGCATAGCCGTCGAAAGACAAAGGGATGCCGCTGAAGTTGAGCGTATTTTCCTTGAACGTGAACTTCATGTTCTCGAGATCAGCATCAATGTTAGCATCGAAATCCACTGTCGATTTCTTCAGATAGCTGATATTGTTCATTTCGAGTCCAAGACTTGCTACCTCGAGAGCGATATTTGCATCCATGAGATCACCTTCGAGTTTGCCCGAAAAATCAAGATCCGTGCCTGCAACACGAGCAACGAGATTTGCAGTCGAGTCAATATACATGATGTCCGCATTTGTCAGGCGCACCTTTGTCAGATTGATGCTGAGCGCTGTTGTGTCAGCTGTTTCAGAAACCGTCGTATCAGGCTCGCTTTTATAGATGTCCCAGTTGGCAGTTGAATCGGCTGCAACAATGGCTCTAACCACGGCATCGCTGACCAAGAGCGAATTGATGTCAAGTTTGCCATCGAGCAAAGGCATAATCTTTACATCTGCAGCAAGTGAACCGATGTATGCAAGCGTATCGCCTTCGAAATTGTTCTTGCCGATGACTGAGACTTTTTCAAGTCCAGCACGCAAATCGGGAAAGCTACTGAAAATTGAGAGAGAAAAATCGGAATAATCGACTTTAGCATCAAGCAGAGCGTTTATTTCCTGCTTTACGACTGCCTCAATCTTATCGCGAAATAAAAATGGCACTGCAATAATAGACACTATAAGCAATACCACGACTATTCCCAAAAACTTGAACACCTTTTTCATAAGTTAGTATTTTTATCTGTTGTAATATCTTATAATCCAAACAATTGCATATCCTTTTCAAGATATGGCTGCAACTCTTTTTCTGGAACAAACTTCCAGTTTGTCATCTGCTTATGGCTGAATCCGCCATGCTTGCGGATGTCATCGATCATGATTGCACGCAAATCCTGGTCGAATGCCTTGACAAGCCGTCTGGCAATTTCATCCTTGCTCAATCCGACGCCTCGCTCAAGATGACCGCCTCCGCCATTGTACCGGTAACTGTTCAATGCGACCTTGTATCTATTGGTCATATCAAACGCATCGCCACTGGCCATCGAAACAATCTCAACACGGTTCCCCTTTTCCTTCATCGGGTTGACCGTATAGATGATTCCACACGCGCTGTCAAAGTTATAATAATTTTGGATAAGACGTCCATTTTCATTGATATTTAGCAGATGTCCAGTTTCTTTTGGATTGCTTATCCACATATCGTAGCTGTATTCAAGGTATCGCTTGACCTCCTCACCCGTGAGTTCGATTACGTTCAGCATATTCTCATAACGGTAGATATTGAACATCTGACCGATGGTCAGTTCACCTTTCTCAATCACGGCATTGAGCATCAGCGGAGCACTGAAGCTGATGTCTGCTCCCGTATGCGAAAGCATCGCACCATGAGAAATATCCATAAAGAACGAATTTCCGAAAAGCGCATCCTGTGAACGGATTGTCGTCAAATTCATACCAATTTTTTCGCATGCATAATCGACAATTGTCTGTCGCTGACGAGCAAAATATTGGTCGAACTTCTCAGATTTCCCTACACCCTTCAATGGAACCAACTTTGCAGAACACGTTGGTCTGCCATCCTTTCCGAAACCGATTGACAGCAATCCGACATTGCGCGCCGCCGTTCCTGCATCGAGAACGACAACGTCATGACCACTTGGACTTTTGTGCGTAACATTGTGCAGCCCGTGATCATGACCGATGAGAATCGCATCGAATCCGTCAACACGTTCGGCAACAAGCACTGAGGCATTCTCGTTCTTCGGCGTATCTGCAAGATTGCCGCCATACGTATAGTCATAGCCTGAATGGAAAAGACCGATGATCGCATCCGGCTTCTCCTTCTCACGAACAATCTTCACCCACTTTGCGGCACTTTCAACCATGTCTTCAAAGGCCATTCCTTGCCATAAATGTTCCGAAAGCCAATTAGGAATATTTGGCGTTAGCAATCCTATTATTGCGATGCGTTTACCACTACGTTCTACGATTGTATATGGCTGAAAATAAGGCTCGCCACTCTTTGTGTCAATCACGTTTGCGGCAAGCCACGGCATATTCATATCCTTGCAGACTCTGTCATAAACATCATGACCTGTCTCGATGTCATGGTTGCCCACCGTCAATGCATCGACGCCTATATAGTTATAGACTTGAGCTTCAAGATGGCGACTCCGCGTATCTACGAAATTATAATAGTATGAAGCCGGCGTTCCTTGCAGAAAATCGCCATTGTCGAGGACAATGACATTGTCCGACGTATCACGTACGCTTTCGACAAAACGACAAACATGCGAAAGGCTGTTGTCCAGCTCTTTGCCCGTCGTGAAATCATAAGGGAAAATCGAACCATGAACATCTGTCGTATAAATCACGTTAATGGTCTGAGCGACAGCAGAAAAGGCTGACAGCAGAATTGCAGCGAATATGACCTTAAGGTTCTTCATATTCTAGTTGTTCATCTTGATGACAAAACCTGGACGATTGGCAACAGTCACGCCATATTCATCTTTAAGTCCATAAGCCACATGAATCTTCAGGACTTTCTTGTCGAAATGCATATTTTTCTCGTCATAACGCCACTCCTCAGTGAACTGAATCACGGAAACCTGATCTCGCGAGAAACGAGGATCTTCTATCTCGCGACTCTTGAGAGAATCTATTGTAAACTCAAAACCGTCGAAATAATCATAAGCTCTGGCTCCATTCTTATAAACAGAGTCATAAATTCTATCGATCAGCAGGTCAACGTCAAGATGCGATGTATAGGCCACCTCATATTCGTCAGACGGATCCTGCGGACGGACATATACCATATATGTAATAGTGTCGGCAACTAGTGTAGGAGCCGACTCAGACGCAGGCTGTCTGTTCTGCGAACATTGTGCAAATGTCAAAAGCGTAACAACCGCCGCTATTACCCTTGCAAGTCTTTTCATTCTCTTCAGTGCTTAAATGTCAATCGCTCGCCACGAACTTCATTGCATACTGTACCCTGATCGTATGCCAGCTTGCCGTTGACGTATGTCTGATAAACACGATGATGGAGCACAGTGCCTTCAATTGGCGACCATCCGCATTTGTATTTCACATTGCTCTTGTTGACCGTCCACTGACACCTCTCAACAATCGCGAGGTCGGCCTTATATCCAACGCGGATAAAGCCACGCTTCTCTACGCCGAATAAAACGGCAGGTCGATGACACATCATGTCAACAACCTTCTCGTAATCCCAAAGTCCCTGCGAAGCCATTTCGAGCATCAGCAGAAGAGAATGCTGGACCATTGGCGCACCCGATGGCGTTGTAAAATAGTTGCCGCCGGTCTTCTCTTCAACAGTATGTGGAGCGTGATCTGTTGCAACAACGGCCAAGTCGCCATTTACAACAGCATTGCGCAACGCATCGCGGTCACTCTGCGTTTTGATTGAAGGATTCCACTTTATCCACTGCTTCTTCTCATCATAATCGGCATCCGTAAACCAAAGGTGATGAACGCAAACCTCGCCTGTGATCTTACGCTGCTCAAGCGGTCCTTTATCAAGAAGGTCGAGCTCACCTGCCGTTGACAGATGAAGAATATGGAGTCGAGCTCCGAATTTACGTGCAAGTGAGGCAGCTTTTGTCGATGACTTGATACAAGCCTCTGCCGAACGGACTTCACCATGACATTTCCATGGCACATCATCGCCATATTTCTCCTTGAAAGCCTGCATATTGGCCTTTATCGTCGCCTCGTCTTCGCAATGAGCCGTGATTATGGCCGGAGCCGACTTGAACAGAGCCGAAAGTGTCTTCTCATTATCAACAAGCATGTTGCCTGTCGATGACCCCATAAAAAGTTTAATGCCGCAAACATCGTGATAATCAATCGATTTGATAACATCAAGATTATCATTCGTAGCACCTATATAAAAAGAGTAGTTGGCAACAGAAGATGCTGCTGCACGTGAATATTTGTCGTTAAGAGCAGCAATAGTCGTGGTCTGTGGATTGGTGTTAGGCATCTCCATGTACGATGTCACACCGCCAGCAACAGCTGCCGCCGATTCAGATGCGATGTCGGCCTTCTGTGTCAAGCCAGGCTCACGGAAATGAACCTGATCATCAATGGCGCCAGGCAAAAGCATTTTTCCTCTTCCATCAACAACAACGTCGGCATCAATATCATGTCGCGTTCCTTCAATAATTTGCTCAATAACATCATTGTCAATAAGCACAGAACCGACGAATGAACGTCCTTCATTGACAATATCAATATTGCTGATAAGAGTCTTCATAAAACATCTGATTTGCTGTTACTTATTGCGTTTGTATGAACGGAACCAACTCCTGATTTTCATACCAATAACGCCCCATACTGCCTCATTGAAGATACCGCCGCTCATCTTCGATGTTCCCTGTTTGCGGTCTGTAAAGATAATCGGAACTTCTTCAATGCGGAAACCATATTTCCATGTCGTGAATTTCATTTCGATCTGGAAACCATACCCTTTGAGACGGATATTGTCGAGTCCAATTGTCTCAAGCACCTTGCGCGTGTAGCACTTGAAACCTGCCGTCGTGTCCATAATCTTCATGCCCGTAACGAAACGCACATAAACCGACGCAAAATATGACATCAGAACTCGTCCCATAGGCCAATTGACTACGTTGACGCCTGAAATATATCGCGAACCGATAGCGAGATCTGCTCCTCGCTCGGTACATGCATCACGCAGTTCCATAAGGTCTTTCGGCGAGTGAGAAAAATCGGCGTCCATCTCATAGATATACTCATATCCATGCTCCAAAGCCCACTTGAAACCAGTCAGATAGGCTGTTCCAAGTCCGAGTTTTCCCTCGCGCTCGATCATGAAGAGACAATCGTCGTACTTCACCATGAGGTCCTTGACAATCTCGCCTGTTCCGTCTGGCGAGCCATCGTCGATGATAAGGATGTCAAAATCGTGAGTAAGAGAAAATATGGCGTTGATCATCGCCGTTATGTTCTCCTTCTCATTATAGGTCGGTATTATGACTAAGTCTGGGGTCATCTGTCACAATTTTATTTAAAATGAAGCGTGTGTCCCATACGGTCGCGCTTCGTCTCCATATATCGTTTGTTGAACTGATTTGGCGTCACTTCGATGGCTACATTCTCGACAATTTCAAGTCCGAAGGCCTCAAGTCCGACGCGCTTCACAGGATTATTGGTCATAAGACGCATCTTGTGGACGCCAAGCTCTTTCAGAATTGAAGCACCAACACCATAGTCGCGCTCATCGGCATCATAACCGAGATGGATATTCGCATCAACAGTATCGAAGCCCTCTTCCTGAAGTTTGTAAGCTTCAATCTTGGCCATAAGTCCGATGCCACGGCCTTCCTGGTTGAGATATACGATTGCGCCCTTACCCTCCTTGTCGATGGCTTCCATCGCCTTATGGAGCTGCTCGCCACACTCACATCTCATTGAACCAAATATGTCGCCTGTCATACAGCTCGAATGAACACGCACGAGGATTGGCTCATCGTCGGCCCACTCACCCTTGATAAGAGCGATATGCTCCTTGCCATTAGACTTCTGACGGAAAGGAATCAGACGGAAATCGCCATAGGCTGTAGGCAAATGGACTTCAACGCCTTTCTCGATGATGCTCTCTTTGCGCAGACGATATGCAATCAAATCCTTGATTGTGATTATGCGCATATTATATTCCTCAGCAATTTCCTTCAACTGCGAAAGACGAGCCATCGTGCCATCCTCATTCATGATCTCAATGAGAGCTGCAGCAGGATAGAGACCTGCAAGACGTGCCAAATCGACCGCAGCCTCAGTATGTCCGGCACGGCGAAGAACGCCTTTGTTCTGCGCATAAAGCGGATTAATATGTCCTGGACGTCCGAATGTCGAAGGTTTCGAATTCGGATCGGCAAGAGCCTTTATCGTTTCAGCACGGTCATGCGCAGAAACGCCTGTCGTACATCCATCCAGTTTATCAACAGTAATCGTGAACGGCGTTCCAAGAATTGATGTGTTCTGCCCGACCATGTGGTCGAGTTCAAGTTCCTGACAACGTTCCATCGTGATAGGAGCGCAAAGGACGCCACGTCCGTTCTTGAGCATAAAATTGACTTTCTCTGGCGTAATCTTCTCTGCAGCAATAACGAAATCGCCTTCGTTTTCGCGGTCCTCATCGTCAATGACAATAACGAACTCACCTTTCGCAAAGGCTTCAATCGCATCTTCTATCTTGTCCATTTCTTTCATTTTCACCTATTTATGAGAATGTTTCTACTATTGATTTTCTATATTATCTTCGCCCTCTCGCTTAAGCTTTTTCATCAGGCGTTTCTTTATCTTGTCGGCAACTTTCTGGTATGCCTCAGACTTGAACAAAGCAGAGTCTGTTGCCGATTTATACGTTAGGAATATTCCGATTACAGCCAGCACCAGCGTGGACATCCACATGCCCATCCATACCGGCCATACACTTTCGCTCGCACACTTCTCGCCAAACGTGTTGACGACATAATAGAAAATGAAGAAAAACACAGAGATGACGACAGGCATGCCGAGTCCGCCCTTTCGGATGATTGCCCCAAGAGGAGCACCGATAAAGAAAAACAGCAGACAAGCTATCGGCATCGCAAACTTGCGGTGCATCTCCATCATATGCTTATTCACCTTTACATGTTCCGCCTCATACTGAGACAGACGTTCATCGATAAACTGCTTGTTATCGCGAGCCTGACGCACGGCAGATTCAAGAGCAGACCGGATCTGACTATCGGAAAGTGCAAAGAACGTACTATCGACGTTGAGCACAGTTGCCGTATCAATCGCAATATTATACAAGGAATCCGTTGAATATCGATTGCGAGCCTTGCGCATCTGATGTATAGCAGCCTGTTGTGCGATTGTTATAGTTATTGAATCCTGAACAATTATAAGCGAGTCAGTATCAACAATCAACTGATCGAGGTTTTTCATTCGGTCTCTCGATTTCAAAAGGTTCTCGTCAATTCTCGAGAAATCAAGTCCATCGACCTTGACCTGCACCTTCTGCTCCGAAAATTCATCGTGTCTATACATCTGGCGAGCCCTGTCGCTCAATCGCGAATTATTGAATGCGACCTTCTCGTCATACGAGATGCCATCATAAAGCGTCAGTTCAATAATTCCGTGTTGATCGTCAATATCCATCTTGCCGGAATCGGCCATTGTGACATTGACATTCTTGTTGACTTTGTCGCGATGGTCATGTATGATAAGGTCATACATCATTCCCGTTTCCGGATTCTTATGATCAATTTTTATACGGAAACCATCGACACCGTCATAATATATCTTTTCCCTGATTTCCAGTTCCGGACGAGCCTGTCTGACGCTGTAGAGCAGCGTGTAGAATTTAAGATTTGCGACAGGCAACACATTGTTTGAGAACCAGAATGCCGCAACAGAAATAAACGCCGTCAGATAGATGAGCGGGCGCATTATGCGAAAGAGAGAGACGCCCGAAGCCTTGATTGCGGTGAGTTCATAATTCTCGCCAAGATTGCCAAAAGTCATCAGCGCGGCAAGAAGTATGGCCAAAGGAAGCGCCATCGGCACGACTTGTAGTGCCACATAAAAAAGCAGCTCCAGCATCACGCTGAAGTCCAAGCCCTTGCCAACAATGTCACCAGAATATCGCCACAATCCCTGCATCACAAGGATAAAGACGGATATAAAGAACGTCATGGCCAAAGGGCCAGCATAACTCTTAAGTATGAATTTGTGAAGTTTCTTCATCTGCCATCCGAACAAACGGACTCACACTTACTCCTCCACGCGAACGATGTCGAAAACAATGCCTTCGAGCAAATCGCGATAATCTTCGCCGGCCTCCTGCATCTCTGGCGTATGATCTGTATATTTCCAGGTTACATGCACTTTTACGCCGCTCTCAGCTTTGCGAACAAGAGTCTTGAATATTTCAAGAAAGCACTTAGAACTGCTCGTGTTGAAATACTCCAAAAACACATCAACAAACAACTCCGGCATATCTATCGATGATATATCGTTGATTACCGGCCTATAATAGTCTAGCGCATTGCTCATGAACGAACGACCCCGAATGACAAGCGTCGAACCATCAATGGCAATGAGCGGACTTCTTTCTGTCTGACGTGATATGACCGCCATTGGATTAGTCATCATTCTCCTCCAATTCTACAGGAACATGCTTCAAAAGATCGCGGAACTCTTCTGCTGCATCTCGCATGTCTTCGTCATCCGACTTGTATGTCCACTTGATATCGCATTCGTTGCCGGCCATAACTTTCTTATCCACAATGAACAAGAGATCCATGAGGCACTTCGAGCTGCTCGTATTGAAGAAGTCAAGCTGTATGTCAACATGCAACTTTCCTTGATGCTCTTCGATAAGCTTTTTCACCGGAGCGTAGAACTCAACAGAGTTCTCCATGTACGAACGCCCTTTTATCAAGAATACGCCATCTTGCATCGAAATCAATGGCGTTCTGTCTGAAGCAGGAATATGTGTATTCATAACATTGCAAGCAAATTACCTCTATTAAATACGCAAAGATATAGATATTTGTTATAAAGTCAAAAATTATTCTTGCAATATTGCTTCCACAAAAGGTTATTTACGAGCATATTCAACGATGTTTTTCAGCATATTGAGCGCAACTTAGACTATCGTTCGCCACCAATCATTATGCTCTCAACCGCTCTTTCAATCTCGCCATTTTCACCTTTCCATTGCATTGTTGCCCGATATACTCCAGCTGTTTTCGGGGCCTTAATTCTGATCTCTTCTGCGTCTGCACACGGATTCCAATATGTCAATCCACATTCATCACCTGCCAGATTTTCAAAGACTGGGCGTTTTTGAGGGAATGCGTATGAAACCATACGCGAGCCGGCGTCGAGCACGTAGTTCGACAGACGCCCCTTGCGCGTGATAAACGAAATGACGCCTTGGCAGCAACTGTTGCCAAATGAATATCTGCAGTTGTATATCTGCACATATCTCACCAGATGAGCATCATACGTAAGAATTTCGTCAATATCGTAAACGGGCATGCCATCGAGCAGAACCAATGCCGGCCAATCCGAATAGCGACGTGTCTCAGGTTCAATCGTGTACAGGAAATTCACACCATGATGTTTCTTACGCTTAACGCCTTTTACAAATTCTATGAGCACTTCATGTATCGTGTTGAATTTGGCGTAGTTATCAAGGTCATAGAACCTGTCTGGTTCCGACGACATAAAGCCAGTCGAATGTACAATCGTATCGCTTTTCAGCCAGTCATTTATGGCGTTCTGACGACGTGCTTCATTGCTACGAGCAATCAGTTCATCCTTATCACAATAGACAGTCAGTTCCGGAAGCGTGTGCGGAATTGTCACAGCAAACGGCGACATAAGCTTCATCTGCACAGCATTATCTTCGCTGTCATATCCATTTACTATCGCAGGCTGTGTCTCATAAATATTGTTCGTATAATAGCAGAAGGTGCCGTCCTCCTGTGGTTGGCCGTCATATACGTTTGCCGTCTGACCGACAAGGACCATTCGCGTTTTGAATCCGTTCATATTTGGCGCATCGTCATCCGATTTCAACGTTCTGGCACTCATGATATGTCCCTCAATTTCAAACGTATACTTCCTGTCGCCACCACCATTTTTTTCAGTCTGTTCTGCAGGTGCGGCGCAATAATCCGTTTGCAGACCCAGTCGCTCTATGCTGACTGTGCAATGGCCGAGCTGCTCCTTAGCAAGACTCACGACAAGTTCATCACCTTCTTTGCGCAACATATTGTCGGCCTGAAGGACAGATGCATTCGCAGAATATTTCTCCTTAGGCTGAAAAACAACATCATCGCGACGCGACAATCTCTCAGCATTCACGATGCCAACAACACTCTTGAAATAGACAGCGGCACCATGGTTACGCATTCCTCGCGTGTAAACCGTCATCTGGTAGTTTCCGCTGTGCATATTCGGCGACAACGCTATTTCACCCCAACCGACACCATTTTCCAGAGCGACCATTGCCTGAGCACACATCTGCCTTGTGTCCGAAATCTCCACATATGCCACCTTGCTTGGCGACGGTGCACCATCCTCCAGACTCACGCTCACGCTAACACGGAGTCGCTCGCCTGCGAGATAACACTCACGATCTGTCATCGCCACTACCTTCTCTAGTGGATCTTGCGCATTGGCAACTATTGTGAATATCACCGATGCAATTGCAACACAGATTCTCTTTATCATAATTCCTATATTCTCTTTCCTGTTAATTACCATTATCCTCTGGAGTTGTCTCGATCTCACCCCAGAAGTCCGGACGTTCAAGCGAAGCACCCCAACACCTTGCATCTATGCAGCTTTCGTATGTCCATACAGCCTGATGGAATGGCTCTTTAAACGTATAAAAACTATACCCTCTCTCATAACACTCATAATAAGAAAGTGCATCTGTAATCTCTTGATCTACCACACTGCCTTCCATATAAAAACCACAACCGACCTGTTTTTCGGAGATGCAGATCTCTGCCTCAGACGTCGAGCCTCTCACGCCTACAAATCCAACGCCTTTCTTTCCGCTTTCGCTATATATGTTCGTCGGCAATTCGGAGGGCATCGGAGTAAAAAGTCCACCCATCTGATTATTGTAAAGAAGTATGAGATTATTATATTCATATTCCTCTTTACATATCGCGCTCTGTCTTATCCGAGTGTAATATCTCACCTGAAAACGCTGATCGTCTTTATTGACATTATAGACAGGGCATCTCTTCAATGCGCCATTGCCATAATTCTTATTGCTACCCACAATCCTTTGGTGTTGCCTTTCTGTTATCCAACCACGGTTTTTCCTTGTCGTACGCACTATTGCATCCAGATCCGGATCATACTCATAGTCGGCTGCAAATGGTGTCTGAATCTCCCATATGTCCACATAGTCCCATATGTAGTACGTCGGTTCTCCAGGATCCTCCGTCGATACATGTATCTGAACCTCATCGCCATCCCGTCGCCATCCTGCGGACGTAATCTTTGAGGTGTCAAGCGGTTTCATCGGCTTCGAAGTGTACACTTCATCTTCATCCGGAAGGTATATCCTGAGGAAATACTTGTCTTCCGGATTAAGCTTTCCCACAACGACGCTATATTCGCCCAAGTCCGATTCATAAGCCTCATACACCACTCCATTCTCACTCTCGACCGTCACGACGGCATCGCGTACATAGTTCATATACGGGCTTATGCTCTTATTTCCAGCACTTACAGACGATGTCCACACGTCACTATAGTACATATAGTCGTCTGAGGAACCGCTATTTATAGGCACACTTTTTCGCAATACAAAAGTACACGTATGCTCTCCCTCAATCGAGCCGCTGACGACAAGCGTCTCTTCGTTTTCGCTCTCCCAATCGCCATGATATTCCTCTATGCAGGCTGTCATAAGCAACAACAGACATGCGATATATGCAGATATCTTCTTCATTGTCATCAGAATTTAATGTTGTACGATACAAATGGAATTGGAGCTCCAAATATTGACAATTTATATGTCGTTATATCCCCATGCCCGCCTTCGCTATATATCGAATAGGCGTTCTTTCGTCCCAGAAGGTTGTACACACCAAAAGAGAACCAGCTTCTTGTCTTTCGCGTCAGCTTATGACTCGGCTCGACATTAAGCGACAGATCGACTCTGAAATAATCGGGCATTCTGTAATTATTTCTGTCGGAATATAGTGCAACGGTCTGGTCTTGCATCTCGTCGTAGAAGGTTCCTATCGGCGCCGTGAACGGTCGCCCTGTGCTATAATCGGCATTCACGGAGATGCTGTATCTGTGTGTGAACTTGTAGTTTGCTGCAATCTTGAGCGAATGTGGCGTGTCATAATCGGCCGAGAACCATTCTCCATCGTTAATCGCCATGACCTCGTTGTTTCCTTTCTGCTGCAGTTGTGTGCGAGAATATGTGTAGCTGATCCAGCCATTGAATTTGCCATAGAGTTTCTTCAGCTGCAGCTCGATGCCGAAGGCCCTTCCTGTCGCAGGCGCCACGTCCTTCTCTATGGCTTCATTCATAACGAGCTGGCTTCCTGCCCTGTACGTCAGATAGTTATTCATACCTTTATAGTATGCTTCGGCCGACAGCTCATACGTCTTGTCGCTTGTCTGGAAATAATAGCCTCCGGAAATCTGATAGCCTGCCTGAGGCTTAATCTTCTCATTGCTCAATAGCCACGTATCTGTCGGCGACATTATCACAGTATTCGACACCTTGTGGATATACTGGTGGCTGGTATTGAAGCCGGCCTTGACAGAACTGTTTTCGTTCATGGTATAGCTTGCAGACACACGGACATCCGGGTTGACGTAGGTCTTCTCTTTCCCATCTTTCAAACCATTGAACATATTCAACCGGACACCGCCATTCACCTTCAGCTCTGGCGATATGTTCCAGACATCTTCGCAATATATGGCACTTTCCACGCCTTTGTCGTCATCGAGCTGGAGGCCTATGACTTCTGAATATGAGCCTTTCGGCATATATCTGCCCGGCATTATCTTATAGGCCAGAGCCTGTACGCCGGCTTTCAGGCTATGCGAACTGCCGAGCTGCCTGGTCAGATTGCCTTTCAGAAAGAACTGGTCGAGATTAAACGTCAGTTCGGCTTCAGAAAAGGCCGATCTCTTTTCAACGTTATGATAGTCGAAATGGTCATAACCGGCAATTATGCTTGTTGTCAGATCATCGGTGAAGTACGATTTGAATTCTGCGGAACCATTGATGTTTCTGTATGCATAGTTGTCCTGGCCTGTGAACGAGAAGTGATCGTTGCTTACATATCCGTTCACTATCAACGTATTCGTTTCGCCAATCTTGCTCGATATCAGCGTGCTCAAATCCCAAAATCCTGCGTTGCCATCTCTATAGTCAACAACGCTTCCCTTGTCAGACAGGAGCTTTAGCATCCAGTCGGAATATGTTGTTCGTCCGCCAATCATCATCGACGTCTTTCCTTTCACTATCGGCACTTCCAGAAGTGCTTTAGCCGTTAGGAGTCCGATGCTTGCCGAGCCATGCCAGCTGTTTTTGTCGGCGACACGGCCTTTGATGTTCATCACCGACGACAGCCTTCCGCCATACTGGCTTGGCATGCTGCCTTTGTAGAGCTCGGTCTCGGCAATCATGTCGGTATTGAAAGCCGAAAAGAGGCCGAACATGTGCATAGGATAGAATATCGTATTGCCATTGTAAAGCATCAGATTCTGATCTGTTGCTCCGCCTCGCACATTGATACCGCTCGAAGCCTCGCCTGTCGATGATACGCCCGGCATCATCATCGTCACCTTCATCACGTCGGCTTCGCCCATTGCCAACGGAATATTCTTCAACATCTGTGGACGGAATGCCTCCAAGCCTGCCTGGATGGTATTCACCTTCTGCATGAAGCCTACGACTTCAACCTCGCCCAGAGTATGTGTCTCTCGCATTGGCTCCATATCATCGATGCCTGGCTCTTCGCTCGCATAGAATTCCTCCATATAGTCATATTTCACCTTGCTTCCGGGCAGGTATGCCGCGTATGCCAACGCAGCAGATTCTTCCTTGTCCAGATCCTCGAACACACTCTCAGGAACGACCCTGCAAGGCATCGAGTCGATGCCGGCCGACGGCATTGACACCAGCCTGTCCGCAACACGAGATGCGCTTTTCTCTGCGCCATCTGCCTCAAGAAGCCCGTCAAGATATTCTGTGCATCGCCTTAGGCTGAGCTGACGATATTGCCTGAAGTCTATATCTTCCTCCCGCATCCTTTTCTTCAGGTCTTTCTTGTATTGCAGATTGCTGCTGATAAAGTTTCGGGCATTGCTGACCTCCGTCATTTTCCCGTCTGCATACATCAGATAATATGTATCTGAAATCTTCATATTGTGCACCGAGGTCCTATTCATGATGACATAGCCATCGCCCGACTTGCGTCTGTCGTGCATCAGCGAAACGCAATTTCCCTCCTGCTCAACGCACAGATAACCATCGCCCGTATTTATGAAACGCTTTCCATCCATTGTGAAATACGACACCTTGCTGGCATCGGGAACAATGCTCAACTGGTCCTGCAGCGAAACCACAACCAGGATATTCTCAAAGATGTTGTAGCGTAACTTCACGTTCTTGTAGACGCGTCCCTCATAGCAGACTTCTCCTTCATGCACGTCCGAATCGCTCCAGTATGGATGTGTCGTCCACATCGTGCGGGGAAACATCGGCTCAAGACGGCCCTGATATAGAGCCGAATAGTCGCCTGCGCTATTCATGTATTTCGATAGAATCTTTTCTGCAAGAGTCTCTTGCGCGAAGGATACGCATGGCCACATCAAGAGGAGCAGAAAAATGGTTTTCTTCATGACATTCTGTAATTTTTATAGTATCTCATAGTAACTACAATGCAGATACAAATTTAACACATTAAACAGAAATATCCATGATTTCAGGAATCACTTTTAAAAAAAACATGCCATTCAACACAACATATTGATATCAACATTTTAACTCTATTTCACTTTTTTTTCATATCTTGCGGCGCAAAATGGGATTTTCAAGAATTCCCCTTTCGAACACTTCGAAAGAAATAGTTTAAAACATTAACAACAATAATAAAATGAGCGAGAAGATTAAACGATTCATTCTTCCTGAATCGGAAATTCCGACACAGTGGTACAACATTCAGGCAGACATGGTCAACAAACCGATGCCTCCACTCAACCCTGCCACAAAGCAGCCTTTGGAGCCAAAAGACCTCTATCCTATCTTTGCAGAAGAACTTTCAAGACAGGAGCTCGACCAGAAAAACGCGTGGATTGACATTCCTGAAGAGGTACGCGAGATGTACAAATACTACAGAAGCACACCACTCGTACGTGCATACGGACTTGAGAAGGCACTCGGCACTCCGGCTCACATATATTTCAAGAACGAAAGTGTCAGCCCTGTCGGCTCACACAAGCTCAACTCGGCTCTTGCACAGGCCTATTACTGCAAGAAAGAGGGCATCACAAACATCACTACAGAGACCGGCGCAGGCCAGTGGGGCGCTGCATTGAGCTATGCCGCAAAGGTTTTCGGCCTTGAAGCTGCCGTTTATCAGGTGAAGATAAGCTACAACCAGAAGCCTTATCGCCGTAGCATCATGCAGACATTCGGCGCACAGGTAACTCCTTCGCCATCGATGTCAACACGTGCCGGCAAGGATATCCTCACTAAGGATCCGAACAATCAGGGCTCACTGGGCACAGCCATCTCAGAGGCTGTCGAACTGGCCGTTTCCACTCCAAACTGCAAATACACACTAGGCTCGGTATTGAGCCACGTGACATTGCACCAGACGGTCATCGGTCTCGAAGCAGAGAAGCAGATGGCAATGGCCGGCGAATATCCAGACATCGTGATCGGATGCTTCGGCGGCGGCTCGAACTTTGGCGGAATCTCGTTCCCATTCATGCGCCACAACATTCTCGAAGGCAAGAAGACCAAGTTCATCGCCGCAGAGCCTGCTTCATGCCCAAAACTCACACACGGCGTATTCCAGTATGACTTCGGCGACGTGGCAGGCTACACTCCACTTCTGCCAATGTTCACACTTGGCCACAACTTCATGCCGGCAAACATTCACGCAGGCGGTCTGCGCTACCATGGTGCAGGCGTCATCGTCAGCCAGCTCCTCAAGGACGGCTACATGAGCGCTGTGGACATCAAGCAGATCGAATCGTTCGAGGCCGGAGTCCTCTTCGCACAGGCCGAAGGCATCATCCCTGCTCCTGAATCTTGCCACGCGATTGCAGCCGCTATCAACGAGGCCAACAAGTGCAAGGAGAGCGGCGAAGAGAAGGTCATTCTCTTCAACCTTTCCGGACACGGACTCATCGACATGGCCGCATACGACCAGTTCCTGAGCGGCAGCCTCCAGAACTATGAGGTGACTGACGAGGAAGTCGCAAAGAACCTCAGCGAACTCGAAAAGATCATCTGATCTGCATCACATATGCAGAAATGAAAAGGCAGACCTTCGCGGGCCTGCCTTTTTTCTTTTCAAGGGACAGAGTTCAACTGCAAACCTCAATCCCCAGGATATACACGATCAGATGCCGGCGCCCGAAAGCGACAACTTGCGCAACTGATAATTATCAAATTCAGCCTTTAGATTGCCGAAAATCTCCTTCACGGTCTCAATCTTCTTTGCACGATAGGCATTTGCACCTGCAAAGGCGTAGCCAAGATCTAGATTTCCGCGGAAGGCGTTGTAGAGCGCCATCACGATGCAATAAGGGCTCTTGGTCACATCGCAGGTCTTTATGCAGTGGCAAAGACACTTCTTCGGCTGCGTCACGCCTTGCTTCACTCGATCGATAAAGCCATTGCCGATGGCACGGCCAGGCATGCCCACCGGACTCTTGATGATCTCGATGTCCTTCTGCTCCGCCTTGATGTAGGTCTGCTTGAAAGCATCTGAAGCATCGCACTCCTCTGTCGTCACGAAACGTGTTCCAAGCTGCACGCCCGAAGCACCAAGCTCCATGATGCGAGACATATCCTCACCCGTATAGATTCCGCCTGCCGCAAAAACAGGTATCTCCTTTTCCTCGGTATATTCCTTTGCAACGGCCACAACCTCCGGAATGGTCTTCTCGAGCGAGAAATTCGCATCCTCAATCTCATTCTCCTTGTAGCCAAGATGGCCACCGGCCTTAGGACCTTCTACGACAATAGCATCCGGCAAATAGTCATAGAGGCTCTTCCACTTCTGGCAGATGAGCTTTGCCGCACGGGCAGAAGAGACGATAGGCACGAGCTTCGTTGTGCTGTCCTTCGTCAGGAACGAAGGCATGTTGAGAGGCAGTCCGGCACCCGAAAAGATTATGTCTGCCTTTTCCTGAATGGCGGTCTTCACCATGTCTGCGAAATTCGACATCGCAACCATCACATTCACGCCAATCACGCCGTTCGACTTCTCGCGGGCCTTGCGGATCTCCTCTTTAAGGCCGAATATGCTCGCCTTGAGATAATCGAGCGAAAAATTCTTGTAGAGAAGACCAAGACCGGCACTTGAAATGACACCGACACCACCCTCGTTAGCTACGGCCGAAGCCAAACCGGAAAGAGAGATGCCAACGCCCATTCCACCTTGAATAATAGGCACTTTGATGTTCAAATCGCCTATTTTTAATGATTTCAACTCCATATTTTTAATCTCTTTTATAAGAAGGATAATCTTATTTGTTCCATTAGTCTGCAAAATTAATACATTTTCACCTCAGATGTAACCGAAAGAGAGAAAAGATTTACGAAAAAAGAGGAAATGACACAAAACTCGCAGACGGCACAGACCTTCACAGACTGGAAACATTACGACTCATGAACTTATAGCCGACAAATTCCACCTTCAGACAGCGCACAAATCACCTGCAAACATTCTTGTTTATCCACGAAAGTTCCTTGAGAGTCCCTTAAGACTCTCAGACAACTCCGATACAAAGACACAAAATATCCGTTTCACATACAAAACAAGTCCGATTCATAAACGGACTTGAAACGGACCTGAAACGGAGGTGAAACGGACTTTAATCGGAATCATCTTGGTGTCATCGGGGAATATCCATGGAGCTTAACGATAGATTATCAGAGTCTTACGGCGTTTTTAGAGGTAAAAAATGCCGTTTTTTTGCCATTTTTGCCACATTTAAGCCATTTTCGGGGTATGCTGCTCCGCATCTTCGACCTGCCTCGGCAGATGGAGATTGCGTCAATCGATAAACATATTTGTTTAGTCAATCCGTCTTAAGAGATCTTGGAGACGCTCAAGGCCCACCAAGGGAAAGAGAAAATTCCTAATAAAAGGCTGGATGATAATGGAGATGGATAAGAAATGCACTATATTTGTGCAGGGCTGGAGCCTTGCTTCTAGCTGCGACGTAGGCTGGAGCCTACGCCGAACGGGGGGGGAGGGAATGTACTACGTAGTTGCCGTCTTTTTTTGTTCAATACTTAAATGTCACTTCGAAAATTCACTTTCTATCTCGTTGAAATTCAACGACAACACCCACGTAACTAGCTTTGTTACATTATTTTATATATCCAAAGATCCCAAAATTCATCCATATTTACTAACTTTGTACGATATTTATAACGCAGAATAAAGATGAACGCTCTCACTCTTTGGGATTTTTCGAAACGGCGTGCAGGCAAAATGCAAGTTTACGATGACTCTTGCCTTAATGCAGATGGCTCATTGATGTCGTTTGCCGAACAAGCATCTGTAGTGACCCATTATGCACTATTACAAAACACTCCTTTTGCTAAAGCATACGAAGAAAGAGCTGCCAGACTCATCGAATCTTGGAACGAGTGGATAAAAGGCAGTGTTCAAAGGGAGGAAACGAATAACGTGACGAGTGAGTCTGCTTTAGACACATACCTTTTCCCGGACATATTCAAAGCACCATTCCGTGCACAACAAAACCCTAAATTCACATTTATAGATTTGTTTGCTGGCATCGGTGGTTTCCGAATGGCTTTTCAAAATCTTGGTGGTGAATGTGTTTTCTCGTCGAGTATTTTTGCCTAACAATATAACAAGCAACTCGTAACTATTCAACAAAAAATCAAATCAATCCGTAAAATTATGGCAAGCAATAAATGGACACGTGAAGAGACTATTGTTGCGTTGAGCGTTTATTGTCAAGTTCCTTTCAACAAGGCCAATAACAGCAATCGTATAATCAATGAAATGGCCCCAATCATAGGACGAAGTACCAATGCTCTAAAAATGAAAATAGGCAATTTTGGTCGTTTCGATCCCGAGTTAAAGAAAAGAGATATTTCTGGGTTGAGCAACGGAAGCAAACTTGACGAAGAAATCTGGAATGAATATTGTAATGATTGGGAAAAATTGGCTTATGATGCAAATGTAATAATATCCCGATTTGCCAATCGAACAAAAAATGACGACATAATTATCCCAGAAGGCAAGGAAGTTGAATATTCAGTTCGTAAAAGAGTTAACCAATCTTTTTTTCGCCAAGCTGTTCTTGCTTCCTACGAGTATACTTGTTGCATAACAGGACTCACTCAAGTTGCCCTACTAGAAGCTTGTCACATAGCAAACTGGTCTGAAGATGTCAAGAATCGACTGAATCCGTCAAATGGTCTATGCATGAATTCGCTTTTCCATAAGGCATACGATAATATGCTGATAGGTATTTCTGCCGACTATGTCATCCATGTTTCGGAACAGCTAAAGGACAATTCAAAAGCTGGCATATTCATTGCTCAATTTGATAAACAGAAAATACAAATGCCATCTAAATTCTATCCGAACAAAGACTTATTAGACATTCATTATCAAAAATACGTCGCAAATGGCAAGTAGAGACGATATATATTTCTGTGAGAAAGGGGAAGAATCATGGACACTACAAATCGGTGGTGATTCGACACTCATCAATGCAAGTGGCGATAGCACGAACTTCATTTACAAACTCAGCAATATCGACTCACACACCGCTGACGAGGCTAACGCCATTGACAGAACTTTGGAAATGTGCGATTTTCTTGTGGATCGTAACATCAATTTCGTCTTTGCAGGTGTAGCATCCGAAACGCTTCATAATAACCTTACAATCCTCGACTTAGGTATCGAGCGCATTATTGCAGAGAGCATTCTCAAATATTATCAGCGCAAGGCAAAAACTTTAGACGAAGCGGTCGCTCTTGTTAGCCGTGAAGACCCATTGCACATTAAGGGCACAAGCTCTCAGCCAATGTACGAATACAAGGTAAAGCAGTTCCTTCTAGCGTTTGCTCTTGGCATGACTCCTGGCACACCTTGGAACACTCAGTTTAACGCCAATGGAGGATATATAGTAGTCAAAGAGGATGGCGACTTGGTTTGCTATCATTTCTTCGACCGCAACGACCTTGAAGATTATCTTTATTTCAACACTCGTTTTGAATCGCCATCACGTTCTCGGCACAAATACGGCAAGATATACCAAGAGAATGGCGAGTTCTTCTTGAAACTCAATATGCAGGTACGCTTCAGATAAGCAAATCCTTGTAAATTGTCACCTCACAATCCCGTTGCCAACCGCATCGGGACTTTATTTATCCTTCTCACATCCAGTATCTAACCCCATTCGGAGCAGCATAGTTGAGAACTATTCTGTGCGATTCTGCCACCCGCTCAGCGTAGGCTCCGACCTATGTTGAACGGGGATTCTGGCTGTTATTCTCTCCTGCAGAACACCTTGCAACACACGGAAAGAAGCCGTAATATGGGACTGGCGACCAGACTTTTTGATTAATATTTACTATCTTTGCTGAAAACGCTGTGAGAACAAAAAATATTATATCATGAATAAAATCTTCAAAAAACTAACCGTCATAGGCGCCGCGACCATTGTGGCATCATGCGCTCAGACAAACCAGCAGACAATCGACCAGGAAATCGACGCTCTCTACAATAAGATGAGTCAGGAGGAGCGCATTGCTCAGCTCCACTCGGTATATCTTCCTCAGTTTTTCGACGAGAACGGAAAACTCGATGAGGCCAAGTGCAAGGAACTGATTCCCAACGGCGTAGGACAGTTTGCCCAGTACGCCCTCAACAACCGCGCCACAGCCGACCAGCTCCGCGACCAGGTGGCTCAAATGCAGGCCTGGCTGATGAAAAACACTCCCAACGGAATTCCTGCGATTTTCCACGAGGAGGTTCTCTCGGGCTTCGACAGCTACGACGCCACAATCTATCCTCAGCAGATTGGTCAGGCCTGCTCGTTCAACACCGAGCTCGCCGAGGAGAAGACGTATCAGACCGCTACCGGAATGCGCAAGAGCGGCGGATTTATGGCCCTTTCACCAATGGTGGATGTGGTGCGCGATCCCTCGTTCAACCGTCTTGAGGAGTCGTACGGCGAGGACGGCTACCTTTCAGCCGCAATGGGAGTTGCCTTCGTTAAGGGACTTCAGCAGGGCGACCTCCGCAAGGGCGTGGCTGCCTGCACCAAGCATTTCCTCGGATATGGCGGCGGTGGCGACTGCAACAAGAAAGAGCTTATGGAGGAAATCCTTCTTCCTCACGAGGCCATTATCCGCACTCAGAACAGCAAGGTCCTGATGCCTGGCTATCACGCAATTGACGGCACCAAGTGCGTGGCCAACAGGAACGTTCTCCAGGAAATTCTCCGTGATTATCTCAAGTTTGACGGTATCGTGGTTTCTGACTACGGCGCTATTGACCAGATTGACGACAATATGACCGTGGTGGAGCACGCCGCAGCCGCAATCAACGCCGGCAACGAGCTCGATTTCCCACACGGCGACAGTTACAAGCACCTTCAGGAGGCTATCGACAAGGGCCTTGTATCTCAGCAGACTTTCGAGACTGCCGTAAAGCGTGTTCTCAAGTTTAAGGCTGAACTCGGCCTCCTCGACAAGAATCCAGTTCTCTACGCCGAGGGCCACATTGAGCTCGACACCAAAGAGGAACGTGAGACTTCCTACAAGATTGCCACTCAGTCGGTTGTGTTACTCAAGAACAACGGCGTGCTTCCGCTGAAGAACAAGAAAATCGCCCTTACAGGTCCCAACGCAAACTCAATCTGGGCAATGGCCGGCGACTATTCTTATCCAGCAATGCGTTTCTTCTGGAAGACCGACACCGACCACGGCACAAATCCAAAAATCGTGACTCTCAACGAGGGACTCCAGAATCGCAAGCCTGATGGCGTAGATATCAGCTACTCACGTGGTTGCGATTGGACCGAGGTTGTGGAGACAATGGTTGACGACAGCGGCGACCCACGTGTGGCTTACCTTGTAAATATTCAGAACCGTATGGTGGAGTCGGGCGAGAAGGCTGATATTGACGAGGCTCTCAAGATTGCCAAGAGCAGCGACGTAATCATCGCTGCTGTCGGCGAGAACGTAATGCTCTGCGGCGAAAACCGTGACCGCAAGCACCTCCGTCTTCCCGGCAAGCAGGAGGAGTTTGTCCTGAAGCTCGCAGCAACAGGCAAGCCAGTGGTTCTTGTTGTTTTCGGCGGACGTGCCCAGGTGCTCACCAACGTAATCGACAAGTGCGCGGCAGTAATTCAGGCCTGGTATCCGGGTGAGGAGGGAGGCAACGCCCTTGCCGACATTCTCTACGGCAACGTGTCTCCTTCGGGCAAGCTCTCTGTTACATATCCTAACGTGGAGCTCCACGAGCCAATCTGTTACAACTACGGTCTCGAGAACGACACCCGTGTTGCATTCCCATTCGGCTACGGACTCTCTTACACCACATTCGAATACAGCAACCTGAAAATGGATACCTCAGCCGCAACAAACGGAGGCCGTTTCAACGTTTCTCTCGATGTAAAGAACACCGGCTCGGTATCAGCTGATGAAATCGTAGAACTCTACGTGTCGCCCGTTGACCGCAGCGCCAAACTCAAGCCAATTCAGCTTCAGGGCTTCAAGCGCGTGTCACTCAACGCCGGCGAGAGCAAGACCGTTACCTTCGCCGTTTCGCCACAGCAGCTCGGCTACTATATGATGAACGAGTGGAACATAGATCCAGGCCGCTACCTCATCAAGATAGGCGCCTCGTCGCAGGATATCAAGCTTCAGGGCGAGATTGTACTCACGGGCGATCAGGCAACTATGGCGTTGAGGGATTGCTACTTTGCGGAGTAAGGGATAAAATTTCAATAACCAAAAAAGCCGTTTCCTTTTACTCAGGAAACGGCTTTTTCAATTTACAAACATCACTAAAAATGCCTTTTCATAATATTTAAGGTATTCTTTTTTTGAAACTAGCCACAAATAGTTAATTTTGCATCTGTCAGACAACGACAAAGAAAGAGACTCTATTTATATGATAAACTCGGACAATCCTGTGGCTGTTGGCCGCTTCAACACATTGCGCGTGGTGCGTGCTGTTGATTTCGGCTATTTCCTTGACGGCGGCGAATTAGGCGACATTCTGATGCCAGCGAAATACGCGACGAATGGCATTGGAGTTGGCAGCATGGTTGACGTGTTTGTATATTCCGATTCAGAAGACAGACTCATAGCGACGACCGAGAAACCGTATGCACAGGTAGGAGAATTCGCCTATCTCACCGTGAAATCGGTCAGCCGTTTCGGTGCATTTCTCGACTGGGGCCTCCTCAAAGATCTGCTCGTTCCGTATGGCGAACAGCGAAGCCGCATGGAAGAGGGTAAGAGCTACGTTGTCTATATCTACCTTGACAGCACGAAAAAACGTATTGCTGCTACAGAAAAAATCAATCGCTATCTCGATAATGTCGCACCTCGCTACGAAATGGGCGATGAAGTTGACATAATGATAACAGAAGAAACGGACCTCGGCTACAAGGCCATCGTCAACAATCTCCATTCGGGAATGATCTATCGATCTTCTGTCTATAGCCGTCTGAAAACCGGATATAGATGCAAGGCGTACGTTCAGAAGGTTCGCGAAGACGACAAGATAGACCTCACCCTTCAGAAAATAGGTTTTGCAAAAGCAACAGATCTTAGCGGCATCATCATCCAACGTCTTCAAGAGCATGGCGGCCGCATGGCCATATGCGACAAGAGTGATCCTGAGATCATCAAATTTGCCTTCGGATGCAGCAAAAAGGCATTCAAGATGGCTATCGGCTCGCTCTATAAGCAAGGTCGCATCATCATCGGTGATGAAGAAATTAAACTTGTTTGATTTTCAGTCAATATAACTCTCAGAAATGGAATCTCTGTTCGGCAAAACACTATCGGAACTACAAGATGTTGCAGCGGCAATGAAGCTGCCTCGTTTTGCAGCCAAGCAGATTGCAGACTGGCTCTACAAGAAAAATGCGTCGAGCATCGACGACATGACAAACTTGTCGAAGTCGGCACGTGCGGCTCTTGCCGAGCAATATGAGGTTGGCAGGAAAGCTCCGATAGACGTGGCAGAATCCGTTGACGGGACAAAGAAATATCTTTTTGAGGCAGCCGGAGGATATGTCGAGACAGCTTATATTCCAGACGCCGACAGAGCGACGTTGTGCGTTTCGAGCCAAGTCGGATGCAAGATGATGTGTCGCTTCTGCATGACTGGCCGCCAAGGCTTTGCTGGCAATCTGAGTACATGCGAGATTTTGAACCAGATGGCGTCGATTCCAGAGACGGAGAGCCTGACGAACATCGTCTATATGGGTATGGGCGAGCCGATGGACAATCTCGATGCTGTTCTGAAAAGCATCGAAATTCTGACCTCAGAATGGGGATATGCGTGGAGTCCACGACGCATAACAGTCTCAACGATAGGCGTTATGCCAGCAATGCAGACATTCCTGGAGAAGTGTGATGCACATTTGGCCATAAGTCTTCACAATGCGATTCACGAAGAACGCGCGCAGCTCATGCCAACAGAGAACCACTTCCCTATCGAAGAGACGATAAACACTTTGCGTCGCTATGACTGGAGCGGACAGCGCAGACTGTCATTCGAGTACACGATGTTTGGTGGCGTCAACGACAAACCACAGCATGTTGCCGCCATCAGCAAGCTGCTTGCAGGAATGCGATGCCGCATAAACATCATCAACTTCAACCCTATTCCTGACAGCGACCTCACAGGAACACCTCGCACGGCAATGGAACATTTCCGTGACCAGCTCAACAACCGAGGTTTCATAGCCACAATTCGCAACTCACGCGGACAAGACATCATGGCCGCTTGCGGACTGCTCAGCACAAACAAAAAGAACGAATGAAGATGAAGCGTCTGATTGTCATATTATTATGTTTCGTTTCGCTCGTGAGCTGCACAGAATCACGCGACAAGCTTGCTCGTCGCACATTCGACGATGCAATCGAAGCATATATGCAGCGCAAATTCAACAAGTCAAAAATACTTCTCGACAGCGTCCTTTATACGTATCCAGACATTAAAGACGTTTGCCGCGAAAGTCGCGATATGCTCGAAGTCATATACAAGACTGAACAGGAGCGCAACCTGCTATTCCTCGATAGTCTTCTGAACATCCGCGAGCAGGAAATTGTTCCGATCATGGAGATGTTCGAAGCGGAAGACCCACAGTCGGCCGCGCCAGTCCTGGTGCACAAAAAACAGGTTGCGACAAGAGCCTGGGACCGATGCTATCTGCGTGCGCATGTCGATAAAAACGGCACATTCTACGTCTCGAGCCACTACACAGGCAATGGCCATATCAATCATTACGCCGTGCGAGTGCAGACGGGGGACATTTTCCAACAGACCGACAGTATCAGCGACGATGCCTATATGAACTCGTTCGAAATAGACGGAACGGCTTTTGAAAATATCAAATTCAAAAACGGCACCGACAACGGCATAGCAAGTCTCATTGCAACGAACTTCGACAAGCCAATTGACGTCTACCTCATCGGAGAAAAAACAAAATACAAATTCAGACTGACAGAAACCGACTGCATCGCATTCCGCGACACATATCATCTGGCACTCATGCTACGCGAAACCGTACAGATAAAAAGTCAGATTCGCAACGTGAAAATGATGATGAGGAAAAAACAGGATGCAAATGCAAAATAGCAATTCGACAAATAGATACACTTTGCCAAAAAGCGAAAAACTATGCAGCGAAAAGGAGATCGCTGCATTGTTTGCACATGGCAAATCGTTCATAAAATTCCCGATTCGATTTGTCTATAGCGAGCCTCGCGAACTCAACATCGATGGCTCACGCTGCAAGATACTGACGTCTGTTCCCAAAAAAAGATTCAAGCACGCTGTTGACCGCAATCGCGTAAAACGTCTCATGCGAGAAGCATACAGACTCAACAAGAACGACCTGACTGAAGTTCTCGGAGACAGAAGCATCAGCCTTGCTTTCGTTTATATCGATAGCGAACTGCCATCATTTGAACGTGTTGAAAAGTCAATGAAATCTGCATTGGAGAAGCTATGTCGCGAATTCTAATACTGCTCGTTCGTTTCTATCAGCGATGCATCTCGCCAATGACTCCGCCATCGTGCCGTTTCACGCCGACATGTTCGCAATACGCCATAGAAGCGATTCAGAAACATGGTGCATTGAAAGGTACATGGCTCGCCATAAAACGCATTTTGCGATGCAATCCATGGGGCGGACATGGCTATGATCCAGTTCCTTAATCCACTAATCTTTCGCGAAATATTTTATCGACGACATTCGCAACGAGGTCAAACTGAAAGCCTCGCGATGCGCCAAAGCGAATGAGTGACGCTCGCATCTTCAACGGCTCAGCCGGCTTCATCTGACGCAATTTGCTCTCAAGGGCTGACCTCAGTTTCTCTTCAAAATCAGAATCTTCAATCTCAGAAAGAGCATTCTCTATATCATCCTCAGATATCTTTCTTCGACGAAGTTCAAAACGTATTTTCTGTTCTCCCCATCCATTGAAACGCATCTTGTCTCGCGCAAAAATCTCGGCATAACGACCGTTGTCAATATATCGTTCCTTGACGAGAAAGTCTATAACACGATCTTTTGCATCATCGTCGAGCTCGTCTTTCTTCATTTTTTCACGAATATCATATTCGCAATGCTCACTCTTTGAGCACAAAGAAGAATATTTTGATATGGCTTTCTTTTCATCAATCATAGACATGTTCATTTTGCATTAACGTAAGACTCTATCTCTACAAGAAGGTCAAGCAGTTCCTTCATCGTTGAAATCCCCTGAGGGACAAGCATCAACTTGTCTGCAGTCTCCTTCAGGCGCACACGCTTAGAATTGAGCTGGAACCAGCCAATAATCGACGTGAAGATCGGAGACTGATAGAATGCAGAATTCTTGTCGCTGACAAAATAGAGCAACAATTTTTCATTCTTGAAGACGATTCTCTCAATTCCAATCCGCTGCGCAGACAGCCTTATCTTTACAGCATTGAGCAATTCCTCGCTCGACTGAGGCAATGGACCGAAACGGTCAATCAGCTGACCACGGAAGACATCAATCTGCGCTTCTTCCTGAATATTATCGAGGTCACGATACAACTTCATTCGTTCCGAAATACTATTGATATATTCCTGAGGGAACACCGTTTCGATATCCGTTTCGATTGAAGTGTCCGCGACGAAAGAGAATCCTTCGGCTGGTTTTTCCGAATTCTCATTCTCAAACATCTCTTTATATTCATTCTGCTTGAGCTCTACAAGAGCCTCCGCGAGAATCTTCTGATATGTTTCATAGCCGATATCGGAGATAAAACCGCTTTGTTCTGCACCGAGGACGTCGCCCGTTCCTCGAATGTCAAGATCCTGCATGGCAATGGAGAATCCGCTGCCGAGATCAGAATATTCCTCGATGATCTTTAGTCGTCGGCGTGCCTCTGGAGTCAGCACGCTCATCGGAGGTGCAAAAAGATAGCAGTAGGCCTTCTTGTTGCTTCTGCCGACACGACCGCGCAACTGATGAAGTTCACTCAATCCGAACTGATGCGCATTATTGACAATAATAGTGTTCGCATTTGGAATGTCAAGTCCACTCTCGATTATCGTTGTTGCAATAAGAACATCATAATCGCCATTCATGAAGTCAAGCATAATGCTCTCAAGCTGAGCGCCATCCATCTGTCCGTGAGCGACAATCGTCCTCACATCGGGAAGCAGATTATTCACAATTCGCTCTATTTCAAACAGATGCTGGATTCTATTATTGATAATGAAAACTTGCCCGCCACGTTCAACCTCATTGGCGACAGCCATTTTCATCGCATCTTCGCTAAACGTCTGCACCTCAGTCACAATAGGCTGTCGATTTGCCGGAGGAGTGTTCAATACGCTCAAATCACGCGCACCCATGAGCGAGAATTGCAATGTACGAGGTATTGGCGTTGCAGAAAGAGTCAGAGTATCCACGTTCACGCGCATCTCGCGCAACTTCTCCTTCACGCCCACGCCAAAACGCTGTTCCTCATCAATAATGAGAAGACCTAAATCCTTGAATTTAATATCCTTTCCTATGAGTTTATGAGTACCAATAATAATGTTCACCTCGCCTTCCGCAAGCTGTTTTGACACGTTCCTGACTTCAGACGTCTTGCGCAAGCGACTCACATAATCGACCTTACACGGCAGATCCTTCAATCGTTGACTGAATGTATTATAGTGCTGAAAAGCGAGGACCGTCGTCGGGACCAGAACTGCCACTTGCTTGTTATCGCAAACGGCTTTAAATGCGGCACGAACGGCAAGCTCTGTCTTGCCGAAACCGACATCGCCACACACAAGACGATCCATCGGCATCGGCTTTTCCATATCGGCCTTTATCGCCATGTTTGCCTTATATTGGTCCGGTGTATCCTCATATAGGAACGAGGCCTCGAGTTCTGTCTGCAGAAACGAATCCGGTGAAAATGCAAAACCTTGTTCATCCTTGCGCTTCGCATACAACTCGATGAGATTTCGCGCTATATCCTTGACGTGACTTTTTGTACGTTCCTTGACACGACTCCATGCCGATGTTCCAAGCTTGCTAACCTTTGGCGAAACGCCGTCTTTGCCGCGGTATTTGCTGATTCTGTGAAGCGATTGCACATTGACCAGCAACGTATCGTTATCACGAAACGTCAGCCTTATAGCTTCGAATGTTCGTCCATTGGCCTGCGTCGTGACAAGACCTCCGAAAACACCGATACCATGATCGACATGAACAACATAGTCACCGACATTCAGCATGCTCAGTTCACGAAGCGTTATGGCCTGCTGTGCACTGCGCATCTTGTCGTTTCGCATCGTACACTTGTGGTAACGCTCAAATATCTGATGGTCTGTATATACGCATATTTGTGCGCGCGTATCGACAAAGCCCTCATGAAGTGCAATGTTTATCTTGCCATATTTCAATTTGCGTTTCCGCTCACTGAAAATGTCGTCCAGTCGCTCCAACTGACGCGAATTTTCGGCCAACAGATACACATTATATCCGTCACTTACCTTGTAATATATATCATCTTCGAGCAAGTCAAAATTCTTCTTAAACACAGGCTGCGGAAGTATTCCCATTGAAACATTTTCGCCTTGTTCGTTTAGTTTCTCAGTTATGCTCAAATATTTGTTTTTCAAACAAGAAAACCATTCACTGCTGCCACAAAACGCCTGAGCGACAACCTTCTTGCCGTTCTCTTCTCCTTCTTTAACATTATCAGCGAAACGGTCTATCAAATCGCGCATCATCTGCGGTTCCTCAATCCAAACACCGCAATCTTCGGGAAGAATTGCAGACAAGGGCATCAGCTCTTCAGATGAATCTGACTGGCTTATGTCCGGAACAATTACAATCTTTTCGCGTTGCGAAGCCGAAAGCTGAGTATCAAGCTCAAACATTCTGATGGAATCGACCTCATCGCCGAAAAAATCTATTCGATATGGAGTGTCATCGGCATAAGAGAAAACGTCAACGATACTGCCTCTGACAGAAAACTGTCCCGGCTCAAAGACAAAATCAACACGATTGAAGCCATATTCAATCAGCACTTCACAGATAAACGAAATGCTGATCTTGTCTCCCTTAGCAATTGCAAGACTACGGCTGTCAAACTGTGTTCGAGAGACCATCTTCTCAGCCATTGCCTCTGGATAGGTAACGACATACAGTTTTTTCGACGGATCGTTCTGAGACTCCATCAGCATACTGACAGCCTCAGCTCTCAACTGGACATTCCTCGCGTCATAACCAGTTGCCTCTGCGCGATGCTTAAACGACGACGGCAACAGGAACACCTCATCCTCCGAAGTCAATGTCTTTATGTCATAATAGACATACGGTGCATCTTCGCGTTCTGCACATACGAAAACATTAACGCGCGGACCTGCAGCAACAGCCATAACAGCACGTACCGAAGCCGTCAGGCCTTTCAATGTCAGCATTTCACATTCGTCATTCCAATATCGGCGAATCCTTGCAACGCGTTCATCTTCGGCATATTTCTTCAGCAATCCACTTGCGTCCATCGTCATTTTCTTTGTTATATATTATTCAAAACGGAAAGAGGCCACCTTTTGGTGACCTCTATATTTCGATATTCTAAAATCTAATCAATAGAACTTGATACGATTGTCATCAACTTCAACATCTGTTACAATGCTGTTGACAAGATATGCAAAGCTTTCGAACTGCTGCATGTATGCAACGCGTGCTGCATCAAGATCTGCCTCTTTCGATTCATTTTCAACAACCTCTGCAACGTATGCTGCGTTATTACCCTTTATTGTCTCGATGCGAGCACCCTTTGCAGAAGCTGCTGCAGCACCAACAAGAGCAGGCTCAGTGCCAGCGCCGATAATTGAATTGCTTGCGAACGAAACATTGCTTGCGGAATCAACCTTTGTATTGTACATTGCTGCAATTTCGTTGAGCGACTTGCCTGCAACATTCTGAGCAATCTGGGCAGCCTTCTTGTCGTTGCGAATCTCGCGGCTAAGAGCAGGCGTAACATCGCTCACACTTGCATAACCCTTTTCCTGTTCTGCAACCAAAACAGCTACAACGAATTCATCACCAATCTCGAAAACTTCCGAAACATCACCGACTTTTGCCTTGAATGCCCACTTAACGAGATCACGAGCATGACGCAATGTGCTGACGCTGTTTGCATTCTGACGGATGCTGCTGCCATAACGCTTAACAAGATTCATGCTGTCAACTGCAGCATTGAAAGAATCCTGATTTTTTGCAAGACCTGCAAAAACATTTGCATAGCCATAAACGTCCTGCTGAGTACGTGAGCTGTATTGGATTGTCTTGTCGATTGTTGCAATGCTATACTTTACAGAAGAAGCGCTCTTATCCTGAATATTGATAATGTGTGTGCCGTATGGCGACTGAATCTTGACGATATCACCCTTTGCGCCAGTGAAACATGCCTCATTGAATGTTGGAACCATCACACCATCAGTGAACCAATCGAGGTCACCGCCGTTGATTGCAGAACCTGAATCTTCGCTATACTGACGTGCAACATCAGCAAAATTGTTCTTGCCGCTCTTCACAACATTATACAAGCTGTCTGCCAAAGCGACGTCCTCGCGAATGAGGATGTGACGAGCCTTGACCGAATCAGGACGCTGAGATACGCTCACAAGACGGCTGAGCTTATACTGATCGCCTTCGCGATATGGACCATACACATCACCAGCCTTAGCTGCCTCTACGAATGAAGCAAGTTCTGGAGTAAGCTGTGCCTTGCTGACGAAACGCTCGTCTGCAGGATTTTCTGCATTGTTCTGAGCGAAACGATATGCATCAGTCTCTGCAGATTCGAAGTCAGCCTTCAACTCTTCAACAGACTTCAATGTTTCCTCGTTGTCTGCCTCTGTTGCACGAATTGGGAAGCTGACATATTCAATGCTACGGCTAGCATCTACCTTGTACTGCTCCTTATTCTTATTATAGAGTGACTTGATTTCTGCATCAGAAACCTCAACTGTTGAATCCGGAATCATTGTGTATCTTACTGCAACATAAGCAAGATCAACTTCTGCAGCACGCTTCTGAGCCTCGAGCTTAGCCTGAGCCTCTGTGCAGTAAAGGCTGTTACCGAGAAGCGACATGTACTTATTCTGCAAACGATCCTGCTTGATGCTCTTCTCTACGAAATTCCAATAGAATGAAGCCTGTGGATCCTGATTCTTATTGCGGAGGAATGACTCAGCCATCTGGCGGTCATATACATTTGTCTCTGGATTAGTGAACAATGGGCGCAATGCTGGAGAGATGTGATTACCAATCGCCATGTCAACGATTTCGTCTGCAGTCACATCAAGACCTGCGTTCTTATATACTTTGGCAAATGCCTGCTCGCTTACCATCTGACGCCATACCTGTTCGCGGATCTGATTCTGAACATCCTCTGTGAGAGACATTGAATTCTGGTTCATCTTTGTGAACTGCTCATATTCTTCAATACGCTGCTGATAATCCTGAACTTTCACCGATTCGCCATCAATCTCGCCAATCTTATCCGAATTTGAGAAAATGCTATTTCCGCTGCCCAAGAGGTCAGTCAGAATAAAAGAAAGAAGTGCGACTGCAATGAGAATTGTGATTGCAATGCCCGCCTTGTTTCTAAGTGCTTGTAATGCTGCCATTTTTATTTTTTGTATTTATTTTTTCACGTTCATCGAATGGATCTGCAGATGCCCACAAGACCCAATCAGCGCGCAAATTTACGAAATTATTGTTATTATCAATAATAGGTGTGAAAATAAATTAAAATCTTTACTGCAAACAATATTGGCACTTCTCACGTAAACGAAGCAAAACTTTTGTGTATGGCAAAGCAGATGAAATTCTCAACAGGCAGACTCGCAGCCGAACTTTTGGCTTCCGGCGATGCAACATCGTCGAAGGTAGAATACATACTCATGAAATTATCTTCTGTCGCACAGACGATTATATGTCCATCTGACAAGGCAGAAGTATTTTCTTTGGCAAATGTAGCCGAAGCCTTGCTCAGAAGCGGATTCACACGCAATCGGCTCGCGCATCAGCCGACGGCTCCTGATGGCGTCGAGAGACTTGTCATAAAATTCCCGAACATGCAGATTCGTCTAGCGCTCAGAATTCTTGGAAGTGGTCGTGAAATCTCATGCACATATCTGACTGGCTCTGCGAGATTGACATCTTTGGTTTCGGCGAATGCTGTTACAGAATTCATCAAGAAGACTGAAATACAGCATGCTTCGTGGCTGACCGATTGGGAACTGATTTTATTTCAAGGATGGCAGTCGGCTCGCGAAATGGAAAAGCATAGCGAGATCATCGAGCAGTATCTTCTTCAGAAGGAATCCTTCGGGTTCAAACACAAGCTCAACATGCAGGTCAACTATGCAGAAGTGGCGCTCTCGCTGCCGCAAGGTTTAAAGCTCGTTGCAAAAGTTCCGCACACGAAATTCGAAAACGCTATAGATATGTTGTTCAAAAATGCAAGCGAACTCAACAACGTCATTGTTGCCATTCCGGAAGATATGCTCTTAATGACGGACGAAGAGTAAGACTACCGGATTTTTTTGCATCCTTATCTACACAATACTTGAGAAATAATACTATATTTGGAAACCTAAATATTTCAAACTATGGCAAAACGCAAAGCAGATCCACAAGATAAGCTTCTGAAACTTTATAGTGCAATACGCGAAGTCCTTGAACTTCATAAAGGTGAAGCTTTCAATTATAAGCAGGTCACAGAAATGATTGGCCTCAAAAGCAAATCAGACAGACTTGACGTTCAAGATGCTCTCTTCGATTTGGCCAGTCAAGGCGTCATCGAAGAAGGTGTCATTGGCAAATTCATGATTCCCGGTTCACGGACTGCCGACGGTTCACCAATCGTCGAAGGTGTTGTCGACATGAAATCAGGCGGTTTCGCCTATGTCATTGCAGACGACAAAGAGGCATATCCAGAGGATATTTTCGTTTCTCAGCGAGGATTGAACACAGCACTCGATGATGACCGCGTTGAGGTGGCTATCGTCAAAAACCGCAAGGGACGTTCTCCAGAAGGCGTCATTGTCAAAGTCATCGAACGCAAGCGTACGCAGTTTGTAGGAATCCTTGAAATCATGGAAGATGGCTCTGCCTTCATCCGCATGGACAGCCGCACTATGGGCGGACGAGATGTTTATGTTCCGAAAGAGCGTGTTCCTATCGAAGCGAATGGAAAGAAGGTTGTTTGCGCAATAACAGACTGGCCCTCATCATCAAAAAGCCCATTCGGCAAAGTCCTTGACATCCTTGGAGACAAAGGCGACAATCAGACCGAAATGCATGCCATATTGGCTGAATTCGGACTCCCATACAGCTATCCTGAAGACATCGCAAAAGAAGCAGAACGCATTGATCCGGGCATTACACCGAGCGAAATAGCAAAACGTCTGGATATGCGTGACATAACGACATTCACGATTGACCCTAAAGACGCAAAGGATTTTGACGATGCTCTCTCTATTCGCAAGCTAAAGACAGGAAATTGGGAAGTTGGCGTACACATTGCCGATGTCACGCATTACGTTCAGCCGCATACTATTATAGACGAAGAAGGCTACAAACGCGCGACATCCGTATATCTCGTTGACAGAACAATTCCAATGTTGCCGGAACGCTTGTCAAATTTCCTCTGTTCACTCCGACCTGATGAAGAAAAACTGACTTACTCGGTGATATTCATCATGAATGACAACGCGGAAGTACTTGGTTCGAAGATTTCAAAAACGGTCATCAAGAGTAACCGCCGATTCACATATGAAGAAGCACAGGCTCTTATCGAAGCTGAATCAGACGAAGCTGCAAAAGATCTGCCTGGATACGAATATCGTCCTGAAGTGCTCAAACTCAACGAACTTGCAAAAATAGTCCGTCAACGCCGTTTCGATGAAGGTGCAATCTCATTCGAACGCGTCGAGCCTCGTTTTGAAATCGACGAAACAGGAAAACCAGTCAGAGTCTATTTCAAAGAGGCAAAAGATGCGAACAAACTTATCGAGGAATTCATGCTCATGGCCAACAGAAAGGTCGCAGAATGCATCGGCAAGGATGAAATAAACGAGACTAATCGCAAACGTACTCCGAAGACTTTTGTATATCGTGTTCACGATGAGCCTAATGAGGAAAAATACGGCAAATTTGCCGCATTTATCAAACGCTTCGGCTACGATGCAATGCCTAAGAAAGGCGAAGAAATCAACAATGCTGTGAACCGTATTTTGAAAGAGGTCAAAGGCAAGAATGAGCAGAATATGGTTGAAGTGCTTGCCGTCCGAACAATGGCAAAAGCCTGCTATACGACAAAGAATATTGGCCACTACGGACTTGCATTCGATTTCTACACACATTTTACATCGCCAATTAGGCGTTACCCAGACATGATGGTTCACCGCTTGCTACACAGCTACCTCAATGGTGGCAAGAGTGCAAATGGAGAATCGTATGAAGACATGTGTAAGCACTGCTCAGAACAGGAGGTGTTGGCAAGCGATGCAGAACGCGCTTCTATCAAGTATAAGCAAGCTGAGTTCTTGCTCGATCACATCGGAGAAGATTTTGATGCAACAATTTCTGGCGTAAACGAATGGGGTATTTTTGCTGAAATCAATGAAAACATGTGCGAGGGCATGATTCCTTTGCGTGATTTCGAAGACGACAGCTACTATTTCGACGAGGACAATTATTGCGCTGTCGGACGCAATCATGGCAAGAAATACCAGCTTGGCGATAAAATCAAAATTCGCATAGCCAATGCGAATCTTGACAAAAAGCAAATCGATTTCACAATCGCAGGCTCTCCACTGAAGGATGTCGAAATTCAAAATAAGAAACTCATCGAAGCAGGACTTCGTCCTGGAATTGGCGGCAGTACTCGCAAAACCGACAAAGTCCGCGATAAAGCAGTCATCCCGAATGGCAAGCCGCCAAAGAAAGTCCTAAAGAAGGCTAAAATAGAGAAGAAAGGCAAAAAGAAGAAGAAATAATGACAAACAGAACGGCCGCAGAACACAATGCTCTGCGGCCGTTTTATTTTCGTAAATGCTTTTCAGACTCTTACTTCAAACTCCCTTGGTACCAATCGAAGAGACGTTGTACTCCTTCATCGATCTCGACCTTGTGATGCCAACCCAAAGAATGGAGTTTTGAGACATCTATAAGTTTACGCATTGTACCGTCTGGCTTAGATGAATCGAAGAATACTTCACCAGTAAAACCTACTGTCTTGACGATGAGTCGCGACAGTTCTTTGATGGTCAACTCCTTACCTGTACCGACGTTGATGTGACAGTTGCGAATCTCACCAAGAGATGGGATAGCTCCACCACGACATGCATTTGTATTTCTATCTGTAGAGCCGCTTGCAGAGGCGCCCATGTGAACTGAAGAGTATTTCTCGATACCGATGATATCTGAGAAATTGACGTTCAGAAGTACATGAACCGATGCATCAGCCATCTCCTCTGACCAAAGGAACTCTCTCAATGGTGTACCTGTACCCCAAAGTGTTACCTTATTGGTCTCAATACCATACTTGGCAAGGACCTTCTTGATATCAGCCTCAGATGCGGATCCATTTACGCCCTCAACTGGTCGCTTATCCATATCCACACGGATGGCATCCCAGTTATTATCGTTTAGCAACTTTGCGAGATAAATCTTACGCATCATTGCTGGCATAACGTGGCTATTCTCCAAGTGGAAGTTATCGTTAGGACCATAAAGATTGGTAGGCATAACAGCAATATAGTTCGTACCATACTGCAAGTTATAACTCTCACACATCTTTAGGCCGGCAATCTTTGCTATGGCATACTCCTCATTGGTATACTCCAATGGAGACGTAAGAAGACAATCCTCTGTCATAGGCTGTGGTGCATTCTTTGGGTAGATACATGTCGATCCCAAGAAAAGCAGACGCTGGACGCCGTGCTTGTAAGCCTCGCCGATAACATTGCACTGAATCTTCATATTCTCCATGATGAAGTCGGCGCGGTAGAGCGAATTTGCCATAATTCCACCTACATGGGCAGCTGCCAAAACGACAGCATCTGGCTTTTCATCATCGAAGAACTTACGGACTGCATATTGGTCGGTAAGGTCTAGCTCCTTATGCCCTTTACCTACAAGATTATTGTAACCGCGGGCCTTAAGGTTATTCCAAATGGCAGAGCCTACCAACCCATGATGGCCTGCTACGAATATCTTTGCTGATTTATCTAGCATGTGATTTATTTTACGATACCCTTCTCGAGGTAAGCTGCAAGGTTTGTGCGAACTCGCTCCGACTCTCTCTCTACAGCCACCTTTGCCATGTCACTTTCAACCATCAACTTAACCAACTCCTCGAAGCTTGTCTTGGATGGGTTCCAACCGAGTTTTGCCTTTGCTTTTGTTGGGTCACCCCAGAGGTTTACTACGTCAGTTGGACGGTAGAAGTCCTCTGAAACCTCCACAAGGCACTTGCCTGTTGCTTTGTCGTAGCCTTTCTCGTTCATACCTTCACCCTTGAACTCGAGCTCGATACCTGCATGCTTGAATGCTAGTTGTGTGAACTCTCTTACTGAGTGCTGAACACCTGTAGCAATAACGAAGTCCTCTGGCTTCTCTTGTTGAAGGATGAGCCACATACACTCTACATAATCCTTTGCATAGCCCCAGTCGCGGAGTGAGTCGAGGTTGCCTAGGAAGAGTTTATCCTGCTTGCCTTGTGCAATACGTGCTGCTGCGAGGGTGATCTTACGTGTTACGAAGGTCTCTCCACGGCGCTCCGACTCGTGATTGAAGAGGATACCTGAACAGCAGTACATATTGTATGCTTCGCGGTACTCCTTAACAATCCAGAAGCCATAGAGTTTCGCTACTGCGTATGGCGAATATGGGTGGAATGGTGTATTCTCGTTTTGTGGAACCTCCTCTACCTTGCCATAGAGCTCAGATGTAGAGGCTTGGTAGATACGGCATGTCTTCTCGAGTCCGCATGCGCGAACGGCCTCAAGGACACGGAGTACACCTGTTGCATCCACGTCGGCGGTGAATTCAGGGGAGTCGAACGATACCTGAACGTGGCTCTGGGCTGCGAGATTATAGATCTCCGTTGGCTTAACCTGACCGATTACCTTCACGAGCGACATGGAGTCGCCAAGGTCACCGAAGTGGAGGTGAAAGCCTGGCTTACCCTCAAGGTGTGCTATACGCTCACGGAAGTCTACTGAAGAACGACGGATAATACCGTGTACTTCATAACCTTTTTCCAACAAAAACTCGCTCAAGTATGAGCCATCCTGGCCTGTTACGCC
>JAKSLG010000006.1 GCA_024401295.1 Bacteroidales bacterium
TTTAAAGCTATGAATCTAATTAGTGTAGGTTTAGGTTTGATCGTTATCGGTCTTGGCCTTGGTATCGGTAACATTGGTAAGTCAGCTCTTGACGCTATGGCACGTCAGCCAGAGATGGCAGGTAAGATCCAGGCAGCTATGCTTATTGCAGCAGGTATGGTCGAAGGTGCTGGCCTGTTTGCTATTGTGGTAGCAATGATCTCTTAATAATATAAAGAATTTATTATGGATCTTTTATCTCCAGAACCGGGATTAGTCATCTGGACTGGCTTAACCTTCATCGTCTTGCTGCTCGTTCTTGGCAAGTTCGCATGGAATCCAATGTTGGGTGCCATCAAGGAACGCGAGGACAAGATAGAGCGTGCACTCAAGGCTGCTGAAGATGCAGCACAAGAGTACAAGAAGATTGAGGAAGCCAAGAGCAAGATGGAAGCCGAATCTCGACTCGAGCGCGAACAAATATTGAAGGAGGCGCGCGCGATGAAAGATTCGATAGTCGAGGAGGCTCGTCAGAGTGCTCAGACTGAGGCCGACAAGGTTATCGCTAATGCACGGGCTCAGATTGAGAAAGAGAAAGCCGATGCCATTGGCGAACTCAAGAAGCAAGTTGCCAAACTTTCGGTTGAAATTGCCGGACGAATTTTGGCAGAGGACCTGCAGGCAGACAGCAAGCAGGAGAAGTTAATAGAGAAGTACCTCAACGAAAGTAATTTCAGATAACTGACGTTAATATGGATGGTGGACTGATTGCGCGACGATATGCGACTGTGCTTTACGATTTTGGCGTATCCAAAGACAGCACTGAGTTGATATATGCTGATGCGAACAAGATTTGCGAGGCATTCAAAGAGACTCCAGAGGCTTTGGAATTCTTTTGCTCGCCACTAAAGAAAGTGCATGAGAAGAAAGACTTGATAAAGTCTGCATTCGGAAATGTTGTATCGCCAGCTACGACTGATTTTCTGTTGTTTGTCGCAGACAAGAATCGCATCTCGATGATAGATGAGATTCTGAGAGTTTATCAGGTCGTTTACAAGGAGCGAAATGATATTCATACGGCAGAAGTAACAACTGCCCGTGCGTTATCGGCAGAAAAATGTAGCGAATTGACTCAACTTCTGGAAAAGAAAGTTGGCGCCAAGGTAGATGCCAAGTTCAAGACGGACGAGAGGATCATTGGCGGTGTCATCATCTGTATAGACGGCAAGCAGGTCGATTGCAGCATTTCGAGGCAGTTGGCTGATATCGAAAAGAGCTTGACGGTATAGTTCAAACTTCAAAATTTAGTACATGGAAAACATAAAAGCCTCAGAGGTATCAGCGTTGCTTCGTCAGCAACTTGAAAAGTTTGATACTTCTGTAAAAATGGAGGAAGTCGGCACGGTTTTGAGTGTTGGCGATGGCATTGCTCAGGCGTACGGTCTTGAGAATGTGCAGGCCAACGAACTTGTCGAGATTGGTGCTGCAACAGGCATCGTCATGAATCTTGAGCAAGATCATGTGGGCATCGTGTTGATGGGTCATGCCGAGGAAGTGAAGGAAGGCGATACCGTCAAGAGAACGGGACGAATTGCTTCAATTCGTGTCGGTGACGGAATCGTGGGCCGCGTTGTCAATCCTCTTGGTGAGCCAATTGATGGCAAGGGACCAATTGCTGGTGAACTGTACGAAATGCCACTTGAGCGCAAGGCGCCTCAGGTGTTGTATCGTCAACCAGTGAAGGAGCCATTGCAGACAGGTTTGAAGGCTATCGACTCGATGATTCCAATCGGTCGTGGTCAGCGTGAGCTTATCATTGGCGACCGTCAGACTGGTAAAACCGCGATTGCAATCGATACAATCCTCAATCAGAAGAGTTTCTATGATGCAGGCAAGCCTGTATATTGTATCTATGTGGCTACAGGCCAGAAGGGCTCAACAGTCGCACAAATTGTGAATACGCTCGAGAAGCATGGAGCAATGGCATATACGACAGTCGTTTCAGCAACGGCTTCAGATTCTGCAGCAATGCAGTTCTATTCGCCATTCTCAGGTGCTGCTATTGGTGAATATTTCCGCGATTCCGGTCGTGCAGCTCTCATCGTATACGACGACTTATCAAAACAGGCCGTAGCATATCGTGAGGTGTCATTGCTGCTTCGTCGTCCACCAGGACGTGAGGCTTATCCAGGTGACGTCTTCTATTTGCATTCTCGTTTGCTTGAAAGAGCAGCAAAGATTATTGACAATGACGAGATTGCAAAAACTATGAACGACTTGCCAGAGAGCTTGAAGCCAATCGTGAAGGGCGGCGGTTCACTCACAGCATTGCCAATCATCGAAACTCAAGCAGGTGACGTCTCGGCATATATCCCTACAAACGTGATTTCAATTACGGACGGTCAGATATTCTTGGAAGGCAGCTTGTTCAACGCAGGCGTACGCCCAGCTATCAACGTCGGTATCTCGGTATCTCGTGTGGGTGGTAGTGCTCAGATCAAGTCAATGAAGAAAGTTGCAGGTACGTTGAAGCTCGATCAGGCTCAGTTCCGCGAACTCGAGGCATTCTCGAAGTTCAGTTCTGACCTCGATGCATCTACGATGGCTGTTCTTGACAAGGGCCGAAAGAATGTTGAGCTGCTCAAGCAGCCTCAGTATTCGCCAGTGTCGGTTGAAAAGCAGGTTGCAGCAATCTACTGCGGCACAAAAGGACTTATGCGCAACATTCCAATCAGCGCTGTAGCCGAATTTGAAAAGGCATTCATCGATGAATTGGAATTGACACACAAGGATACACTTACTGCAATTGCTCAAGGCAAGATCGATGAAAGCATCACATCGGTTCTCGAAGAGACAGCAAGACAAGTTAGTTTGCGATTTGCAAAATAATCATAGAAGCGAATAACAATGGCTAATCTGAAGGAAATACGTATACGCATAAATTCCGTGCGAACGACTCGCCAGGTAACAAGCGCAATGAAGATGGTTTCGGCGGCAAAACTCAACAAGGCCCAAAGCGATGTTGAGCACGTGCGTCCATTCATCGCGAAGTTGCTCGAAATTGTCAATTTTCTTGGCAACACAGTCGATGGCGTAACAGAGAATATTCCAGCATTCTGCCAAAAGAAAAAGGGCAAGATATTGTTGGTTGCCATCGCTTCTAACAAAGGATTGGCTGGAGCATTCAATTCGAATGTAGCAAAGGAAGTTGATCGCCTTGTACATAACGAATATGCGGAGGCATACGCAAATGGCGAAGTTGATTTGATTGCTATCGGAAAACAGGTGGCCAAAGGTCTTGCTTCGCGCAAGATGACGGTCCTGAGCGACTACAACAGCATTTATGACTCCATGTCGCTCGAGTCTGTTTACGCCATAGCAGACGAATTGACAAACAAGTTCGCAACAGGTGAATACAAAAAGATTTCTTTCGTGTTCAACGAATTCGTGAACAAGTCGAGCCAGGTTGTTGTTGAGAAGCAATTCCTGCCTCTCGAAATCTCTGCGTCGCAGACAGAAAACAACCAGATGCTGGACTTCATCATCGAACCTAATTCGAAAGAGGTTCTTTGCGATCTTGTTCCTCAGGCCATACGTACACATCTGTATGCCACATTGCTTGATTCGATTGCATCTGAGCATGCAGCACGAATGACTTCGATGAGTAAAGCAACTGACAATGCCGGTGAATTGCTCGGTGAATTGCAGTTGCAATACAACAAGGCTCGTCAGAGTGCTATTACGAACGAGTTGATTGAGATTGTCAGCGGTGCTGAAGCACTTAAGGGATAATACTCAATTACATAAAAAAAGGAAAGGCGGATGAACTTCGGTTCACTCGCCTTTTTTATTTATATGACCGATTGGTTTTATCTATATTTGGCTTCGCTTGTCTGAATTATGTTGGCATAACTCTGATAGCGGCTCAAAGGCAGACGTCCTTCCTGCACGGCAAGTTTGACGGCACAACCAGGCTCGTGCAAATGTGTGCAATTATTATATTGGCATTCGTTCGAAATCTTGAATATGTCGCGGAAATAATGTGCAACCTCTTCTTTTTCAATATTCGTTATGCCAAATCCGCGAATGCCGGGCGTATCAATAATGTAACCTCCAAACGAGAACTTATGCATCTCGGCGTGAGTTGTCGTATGTTTTCCGCTATTGTTAGTTTCGCTGATGTCGTCGGTTCGCAGATTGAGACCTGGTTCAATTCTGTTGATCAATGTTGATTTCCCTACGCCGGAATGTCCAGCAATCACGCTAACCTTATCCTTGAGGATCTCCTTGACTCTGTCGAGTCCGATATCCTTTTTAGCGCAAGTCTCAATTACTTCATAACCCATGCCCGTATATATCTTCTTAAACTCCTCAAGTTCGTCGAGATGGGTCTGGCCATATCTGTCGACTTTGTTGAAAACAATTATGACAGGAACGCCAAAAGCTTCGGCAGAAGCGAGAAAACGATCGATGAAAACCGGTGTCGTAACAGGAAAATTGATAGTAGCAACGAGTATGGCCTGATCAACATTGGCAGCCAAGATATGAGTCTGCTTTGAGAGGTTTGTCGATTTTCTGACAACATAATTCCTACGTTCGAGCAGTTCTATGATAGAGCCATCTTCATCGGCACTTGTCGATTCATCCTCAAAAAGAACATTGTCACCGACAGCAATAGGATTTGTACTCTTAATGTCGTCGAGGCGCATTTTTCCCTTTATGCGGCACGTGTGGAGCGATCCGTCATTTGCCCTGACAACGTACTGACTGCCCGTTGATTTTACAACTGTTCCTGTTTCTGCCATTTGTGAGAGTTTAACAATGCAAATATATTTTTATTATTTAACATTTTATTCAATATGAGGACGGAAAATTAATTTTTTGTTGAAAAAACACATAGGACAAAATCACATGAAGAGAGAAACATGTCGGCAAAAAAGGCTAAATTTGTAAACAAAGTGACATTATATATATAATAAGGTATGGATTTCAGAACTATTGTTCCGACACGAGAATGCATTTTTGAGCTAAAACCGACAGATACGGCTCTTTTCCTAGGCTCCTGTTTTGCCGAAAACATCAGCAGCAAATTGTGCGAAGGGTTATTTGACTGTTACTCAAATCCATACGGTGCAGCCTATAATCCGATGAGCGTATCGGCACAATTGAAACGCATTGCAAAAAATGAAAAATGCAAAAACGAAGAGACAATCAAACGAGATGATTTATACTATAGTTTACTGGCTCACACAAAGATATATGGTTTATCTAAACAAGAACTTGAAGATAACATAAACATAATTACTAAAAGTTTTAACTCTATTTTGCACAAAGCCAAGCTTATCGCCATAACATTTGGAACGGCATGGACGTATAAACTCGCGTCAACGCGAAAAATAGTTGCGAATTGCCACAAACTTCCGCAAGATCAGTTCGAGCGGGAGATGCTTACGGTTGAGGAAATCGTTGAAGAATGGAGACAGGTGTTGAGTGAACTGCGAGAGATCAATCACGATGCACACATCGTTTTCACCGTGAGTCCGATTCGGCATTTGAAGGAGACGGCTCACGGCAACCAACTGAGCAAGTCGGTTCTGCTGATGGCCATCGACAAAATCGTCGGCACTTCGGAGAATACAAGCTACTTCGAGTCGTATGAGCTGATGCTGGACGATTTGAGAGATTATCGTTTTTATGCGGAGGACATGGTTCATCCATCGGAGATGGCGTGCGAATATATCTACGAGCATTTTGCAAATGGATATCTGACAGCCGAGACAAAACAGATGATTTGCGAGGGACGGAAGATCTCGTCGGCGCTCAACCACAGACCGCTAACCGGGAGCAACGCTTATGGCCAATTCGTCAATCAACTTGAGCATAAAACCGAAGTCTTTTGCGACAAGTACAAACTAAACCGCAACGGCAAAGTCATCAAACATGTCATCAAAAATATAAATGATATTAAAATGGCGTTAAAAAATGCAGAAAGTAGCTGTGAATGAGATTTTTCGTTTTGAAAAAAAATCTGATTTTGCTATTTTTGAAACATGAAACTTTAATTTTGAACAAATAAAACTCTAAGTATATGAACTACATCCAATTTGACAACTCAAAGCTGCCTAATCTGGAGTATTCGCTATTCAAAGAGATAGTGAGAACGAACAGAGCTGGAGCGTACATGAGTACTTCAATTTTGGGATGCAACACGCGTAAGTATCACGGTCTGTTGGTCTGTCCGCTGGAGCAGTTTGGCGGCGAGAATTTCGTGATGCTGTCATCGATGCAGTGTTCGGTAATCCAGAATGAGAAGATATTTAACCTAGGCATCCAGCAATACAAGGGCGATTATCTTGAGCCAAAAGGCCACAAGTATATGTGCGACTATTCTGCAGCTCCAACGACAAAGCTAACGCATCGAGTTGGTGGTGTAGTTCTCTCGCAGGAGTTCATCCTCGCCGGACATGAGGACCAGGTGCTGATCAAGTACACTCTCGAGGATGCACATTCGGCAACGACATTGCGCGTGAAGCCATTCCTTGCATTCCGCAGCATCCATCAGCTGACGCATGAGAACATGCAGATCAACACGCATTATGCAGAGGTTCAGAACGGCGTGAAGTTTCATCCATACAACGGCTTGCCAGAACTCTTCATTCAGGCAAACAAGAAGGTTGACTACATTGCCATGCCGGACTGGTATCGCGATGTTCAGTACATCAAAGAGCGCTACAGAGGCTATGACTACATGGAAGACCTCTATGTGCCAGGCTATTTCGAGTTCCCTATCAAGAAGGGCGAGAGCGTAGTGTTCTCAGCAGCATTGTTTGAATCGGCAACTTCCACATTGAAGTCGAAATTCACGAAAGAGGTGAAGAGCCGCACTCCAAAAGACAGCATGCTGCACTTCCTCATGAATGCCGGCCAGCAATTCGTCGAGCGCAAGAACAACACTGTAATGCTCAAGGCTGGTTATCACTGGAAGAAGCCTCAGCTTCGCGATATGTTCATCGCACTTGCAGGTCTCGCTGCATACCAGGAAGACCAGAAAGTTTATGCTGAGATTTTCGAAGAGAGCCTTGCAAACCTCCGCCGACTCTATATCGACGAGGCAGCAATGAACAATACGTCAATTGATGTTCCTCTGTGGTTCTTCTACTGCATCAACGAGATGGAGCGCTTTATGCCAAAGCATATCGATGCGAAGAAGCACTTCGCACTGATGAGCGATCTTCTCGACCACTATTGGAACGGCGTTCCTGGCAAAATGCACCGTCAGGATAACGGCCTCATATATGCGCGCAACGAGGGTGAGCCTCAGACATGGATGAATGCAAAAACATCATGGGGCATGCTCGTTACACCACGCTACGGATGTGCAGTTGAAGTGAATGCATTGTGGTACAACGCAATTGCTACAACAATCGAGGTTGCGAAGAAACTCAACAAGAAGAGCTTCGTTGAGACATGGCAGCCAAGACTTGATCAGATTGGCTCGTCATTCCTCCAGACATTCTGCAACAGCGTAGGTTACCTGTTCGACTATGTTGACGTCAACTACAGCTCGTTGTCGGTTCGTCCGAATATGCTTATTGCAGCAGGATTGAAATTCTCACCACTCAACAAAGAGCAGAAGAAGCAGATCCTCGATTATAGCACACGTGAGCTCCTCACACCACGCGGTCTTCGAAGCCTTTCGCCAAACGACCCTAAGTACAAGGGCGCAATTGAAGGCGACGAGAACGAGCGTGCACAATGCCTGCACCAGGGCGCAGCTTATCCATGGCTGCTTTCGTTCTACGCTGACGTGATGATAGACATCCACCACAACAGCGGCATCAGCCAGCTGCGCAGAATCATCGATGCATGGGAGTCTGAGCTTCAGGAGCACGGCATCGGAACAATCAGCGAGCGCTACAACGGAAATCCTCCGCATCAGGCGAAGGGTGCCATTTCGATGGCATGGAACGTAGCAGCAGTGCTCAAAGTAATGAAGTTAATCGAAACAAAATAGAACAGCTATGAAAGTACTAATGTTCGGATGGGAGTTTCCACCTCACATTTCGGGAGGTCTTGGAACAGCGTGCTACGGCATCACTCGCGGCATGGCCAGCATTCCTGACCTGGACGTCCTGTTCGTAGTTCCAAAGGCATTCGGCGACGAAGACAAGAGCAAAGTTGAGGACATCATTGGCGCCAACAACATATCGGTCAAGAACAAGAAACTGCGCATGTCGCATTTGAGCAAGACTCTCGAATATATCGAAGTTGACTCAAAACTCGTGCCATACGTTGACCCGGAAGATTACTACAGACTGCGCTCACTCAATGTCGGTGAGGATTTCAGATTCTTGCAGACGGACGGCGAAGGCAAATTCAGCTTCACAGGAAAATACGGCAGCACGCTTTTGCAGGAGATCCACAACTATGCGATTGTTGCAAACATCATTGCTCAGGAGCATACGTTTGATGTTATTCACGCACACGACTGGCTTACATATCCGGCCGGAATTGCGGCAAAGGAGGCGACAGGAAAGCCACTTGTCATCCATGTTCACGCGACAGATTTCGACCGAAGTGGCGGCTCTGTGAACCCAGTGGTTTTCGACATCGAGAAGCGAGGCATGGAGGCTGCGGACAAGATTATCACCGTAAGTAATCTGACTCGAAGCATCGTTATTGAGAAATATGGCATTCCGGCAGAAAAGGTCGTGACAGTTTACAACGCTGTTGACCCATTGAAGCAGGAGATGACAAACTATGCTCCAAAAGGCATTAACGAGAAAATCGTCACATTCCTTGGCCGTATCACAATGCAGAAGGGACCTGAATACTTCATCGAAGCAGCTCACAAGGTGCTTCAGAAGATGGACAATGTCCGTTTCGTGATGGCAGGTTCAGGCGACATGATGGAAAAGATGATCAGACGAGCTGCAAGCCTGAAGATAATGGACCGTTTCCATTTCACAGGTTTCTTGCGTGGTCAGGACGTTTACTCAATGCTCCACATGAGCGACTTGTACGTTATGCCATCAGTCAGCGAGCCATTCGGCATTTCGCCATTGGAGGCAATGCAGAGCAATGTTCCAGTATTGATTTCATATCAGTCCGGTGTGGCAGAAATCCTGACATACGCCATAAAGACAGACTATTGGGACGTTGATGCGATGGCCGACGCGATGTATGCAGTATTGAACTACCCAGCACTTGGCGAAGTGTTCGCAAAATACGGCAAAGAAGAGGTCGATTCGCTCCAGTGGGAGAATTCGGCTCGAAAGATGAAGAGTGTATATGATTCTGTTGTCTATAAGTAGTAATGCAGAACCTAAACTAAATAAAAAGATAGAATTATGAAAAACATTTGCTTATACTTCCAGTTGCACCAGCCGGTGAAGCTTCGCAGATACAGATTTTTCGACATAGGTAACGATCATTACTACTATGACGATTATGCGAACGAAAGCAACATCAACAAATTGGCTCATACATGTTATCTGCCAACAAACAGAATATTGCTCGACCTCATCAAGAGATACAAAGGAAAGTTCTCTGTAGCGTTCTCAATTTCGGGAACTCTTCTCGATCAGTTGAAAATCTATGCTCCTGAAGTAATTGACAGCTTCAAGGCATTGGCAGACACAAAGCAGGTTGAATTCCTCGCTGAGACATCTGCACACTCGCTCATCTCGCTCCGTTATCCAGACGAATTCAAACGTCAGATTGCCGAGCAGGTCAAGACAATTGAAGAGACTTTCGGCCAGGTTCCTACAGTGTTCCGCAACACAGAGCTTATCTATAGCGACTGGATTGGCGAGAATGTAGCACAGATGGGCTTCAAGGGCATGCTTGCAGAAGGCGCAAAGCAGGTTTTGGGTTGGAAGAGCCCTAACTACCTCTATTGCAATTCAATCGAGCCACGCTTGAAAGTATTGCTCCGCAACTATCACATGAGCGACGATATTGCTCTCCGTTTCGGCAATCAGAGCTGGGCGTCATGGCCGCTCACAGCAGACAAGTTCAAGGGTTGGCTTGACGGCATCTCAGACGAGGAAGAGGTTGTCAATCTGTTCATGAACTACGAGACATTTGGCGTAAACCAGAGCAAGGAAAGCGGCATCTTTGAATTCCTCAAAGCATTGCCAGAGGCAGTTCTCAACGACAAGCAGTATGCATTCACTACACCAAGCAAGGCTATTTCGAAGCTTCAGCCAATTTCGGCTATTCAGGAGCCAACGCCTACATGCTGGGTTGATGAAGAGCGCGACGTTACTGCATGGCTCGGCAACGAGATGCAGAACGAAGCTTTCGACAAGCTCTATACGCTCACAGAGTACATCCAAAAGTGCAACGATGCTGCAATTCTCAAAGACTGGCAGTATCTGCAGGCAAGCGACCACTTCTACTATATGGGAACAAAGTTCTTCGCAAACGGTTCGAACCGAGCATATAACAACCCATATCAGACACCATATGAAGCATTCATCAACTTCATGAATATTCTTGCCGATTTCGCTCAGCGCGTGAAGAACAGCGTGGCTTGCGATGAAAGTGCAGAAGTTGCAAAGCTCAAAGAGACAGTCAAGAAACAGCAGGCTGAACTTGAGAAACTCGAAAAGCAACTCGTCAAGGCTGGCGTAGAGCCAAAGAAACCAGCTGCAAAGAAAACGACAAAAGCAACTGCAGAGAAAAAGCCTGCGACAAAGAAGACGACAGCAACAAAGAAGAAATAGACAACTTAGAAAAACAAACATACTCAGATAAATTTTATGGAAAACAAGAAAAACTTCGCGCCATCGGCAGAACCGATGTGGAAGTCAATCATTGTCAAGTCAAAATTGCCAAAGGAATTGGCTTGCTTGCACGAAATTTCACGCAACCTCTGGTGGTGCTGGAACTATGAAGCTATTGAACTCTTCGAGAGCATCGACCTTGATTTGTGGGAAGAGGTTGAAAAGAGCCCAATTCTTTTGCTCGAGCGTGTTTCATACATGCGTCTCAGCGAGTTGGCAGCAGATTCACACTTCGTGGGTCGCCTCAATGCCATCTACACAAAGTTCAAGACATATCTTGAGCAGCCTTTCGAGTATGCGCCACGCATTGCATATTTCAGCATGGAATATGGTCTTTCAAACACTTTGAAGATCTATTCTGGCGGTCTCGGCATCTTGGCCGGCGACTATATCAAGGAAGCTTCAGACAGCCGTGTAAACTTGACTGCAATCGGTCTTCTCTATCGTTATGGCTATTTCAAGCAGAGCCTCTCAATCAACGGTGAGCAGCAGGCAATCTATGAGCCACAGGAATTCCAGAGCCTTCCTATCGAGGAAGTTCGCACTGCCGATGGCCAGGAACTCTATATTCCAATCAACCTCCCAGGCCGTCAGGTTCAGCTGAAGGTTTGGAAGGCAAGCGTAGGTCGTGTACCTTTGTATTTGCTCGACTCTGACCATGCTCTCAACAACCCAGAGGATCGCACAATCACTCACGCACTCTATGGTGGTGACTGGGAAAACCGTATGAAGCAAGAGATGGTTCTCGGTATGGGTGGCGTTCGCCTTTTGAATGCACTCGGCATCGAGAGCGATGTATATCACTGCAACGAAGGTCACGCTGCACTTCTCAACCTCCAGCGTCTTGTTGACCTTACAGACAAGGGTCTCGACTTCAAGCAGGCTCTTGAAGTTGTCAAGGCTTCTTCACTCTTCACAACTCACACTCCAGTGCCTGCAGGTCACGACAAGTTCGAAGAGTCAATCGTTGGCAAGTATCTCAACCATATCCCAGAGCTCCTCAACATCTCATGGAACGAGTTCATGGATCTCGGCCGCGAAAACGACGGCAAGTTCTCAATGAGCGTCCTCGCTGCTCGTACTTCTCAGGAGATGAATGGTGTGAGCTGGCTCCACGGTGAGGTTTCAAAGAACATGTTCAAGCACCTCTGGCCAGGCTTCACAGCTGATGAGCTTCACGTTAATTTCGTTACAAACGGTGTTCACTTCGGTACTTGGACATCAAGCGAAATGCAGCGTTTCTACGAAGAGCACCTCGACACACACTTGCTCAAGGATGTTTCAAACAAGGACTACTGGCGCAAGATTCAGAGCGTAGATGATTCAGCTCTCTGGACTGTTCGTAAGGCCTTGAAGAAGAAGCTTTTCGACTATGTTAAGCAGCGCAAGGTCAACGCAATGAACACAACAGACGACCCAGCTCGCGTACTCAACGTGCTCGAAGGCCTCAAGCCAAACGCACTCACAATCGGTTTCGCTCGCCGCTTCGCAACATACAAGCGTGCTCACCTCCTCTTCTCAGACCTCGAGCGTCTCAAGAAGATCGTTAACGACCCAGAGCATCCAGTACAGTTCATCTTTGCCGGCAAGGCTCACCCTGCAGATGGTGGCGGCCAGGCACTCATCAAGAACATCGTAGAGATCTCACATCGTCCTGAGTTCCTCGGTAAGATTATCTTCCTCGAGAACTACGACATGGAGCTTGCTCGTCGTCTCGTCAGCGGTGTTGACGTATGGATGAACATGCCAACACGTCCACTTGAGGCTTCTGGTACATCTGGTCAGAAGGCAGAGCTCAACGGCGTTTTGAACTTCTCAGTTCTCGATGGCTGGTGGTATGAAGGCTACAAGGAAGGTGCTGGTTGGGCATTGACTGACAAGCAGACTTATGCTGACCACAAGTATCAGGATGAACTCGATGCTGCAACAATCTACCACATGCTCGAGAGCGAAATCATCCCATTGTACTACGACCAGAAGAATGGCGTTCCAACGAAGTGGGTTCAGTACATCAAGAATTCAATCAACAACATCGCTCCTGACTTCACAACGAAGCGAATGATTACTGACTACTTGAACAAGTTCTATATTCCACAGGAGAAGCGTGCTTCTATCCTCAAGGCTGAGAACTTCAAGAATGCCAAGGATCTCGCAGCTTGGAAGGAGATTGTTCGTTCGAACTGGGACAACATCGAGGTTGTTAGCGTTGACATGCCAGACATCGCAACTAACGAGCTTGGCATCGGTGATGTTTATGACATCTCAATCGTTCTCGACAACAAGAACCCAGACATCGAGCTCGGCATGGAACTCGTGTTCACAAGCGGTGCTGATGACAACATGAAGGTTGTTCACTCTGAGCAGTTCGCCGTTGCATCGAAGAAGGGCACAATGGTTACTTACAAGGTAGGTCTTTCGCTCAACTTCCCAGGCGTATTCAAGTTTGGCATCCGCATCTTCCCTAACAATGCGCTCTTGCCTCACAAGCAGGATTTCCCATTGTTGAAGTGGATCTGATTCTTGAACAGATAAATATGAAGGCCGCTCGAAATGATTCGGGCGGCTTTTTTTTATTATTGTCGACAAGGGAATGAGGATTTGAATAATTGGAATTTAATATATAACTTTGAGAATGGTGTTTTTTCCCATCCTTTTGTGCCGACAAAAGAACAGAATCGATGGGATGTCAACAGATCACAAATAATTCATATTCAAACCATTCTCTTTATATAAATAAAAAAGTATGAAACATGTTTCAACATCTGCATTAGCACAAGAGCGTGGAATCAGTCCAAAAGAACTATTTCAACAATTAAGTGAAAAAGGCTGGATATACAAAAAAGACGATAAGTGGCAACTAACCAAAACGGGGCAAATGGTTGGTGGAGAAATGAATTACAACCCTAAATATGGAGAATATATTGTTTGGCCACAAAATCTAGACTTAAACAAAGATGTAAATGCAGAAGACACATTAAGCTCCACAAAAATTGGCGAACATTTTGGCATATCGGCGCAAAAAGTAAATTTAATTTTGGCAGAATTAGGCTGGATTGAGAAATCTGAGATTGGTGGATGGTATGTCACAAAACAAGGCATAAAGAATGGCGGCTATGAAATGATTTCCCAAGATGGAATACCATATGTCATTTGGGACAAAACAATTTTGAAAAACAAGTCGGTTTCATTTACAGGAAGCAAAACGATAGAGAAGGTATCTGGCAATAATGAATATGGGGATGATTTTAGAAACAAATATCCCAGAAACATTCGAACTCAGGATGGTCATTATGTCCGAAGCAAAGGAGAAGCTATTATAGACAACTACCTGTATAATCATAGAATAGTACACGCCTATGAGCGTCTTGTTCCAATTGAAGAGAAAATGTACTCAGACTTCTATATTCCAGAAGGCAGAGTGTATATTGAGTACTGGGGATTAGAAGATGATGCCAACTATGAGAAACGAAAAAAGGAAAAACAAGAGTTGTATGCGAAAAACGATTTGCAATTAATAGAACTGAGAGAAAGTGATATTGAGCGAATAGATGACACTTTACCAAGATTGTTGAGGGCATACAAGATAAATATAGATTAAAGATAAAATTTCAAGATCTTCCTACATGAGACATCCATTGGTAAAATGGATACGTCATGTACAGTTATCAATGTGCACTCACATGAGCTGCCATTAAACATCTGTGGCATATTGCGACCAATAGACACACTTTACATCGCACCATTCAGGAAAGATAATCGAGTATAATAAATAGATACTTATAAATATTCTACAATTTGATTGATAGCACTGAAAAAGGTCGCTTTTAGTTGTAATGCAATATGAAAAGTCGCAATAAAAGACTAAATTTGCTTCGAATTCATTTTTTGCGCAAATATCATTCACAATGGAATATAATTTCAAAGAGTTAGAGGCCAAATGGAAGAAATATTGGGCCGACAATAACGTCTATAAGGTTAAGACAGACGCGTCGAAACCAAAGTTTTATGTACTTGACATGTTCCCATATCCATCTGGAGCCGGCTTGCACGTAGGCCATCCACTCGGATATATTGCAAGTGACATCTTTGCTCGTTACAAACGCTTGAAAGGCTTCAACGTGCTTCATCCAATGGGTTATGATGCATACGGATTGCCAGCAGAGCAATATGCAATTCAGACAGGTCAGCACCCTGCCATCACAACAAATCAGAACATCAACAGATATCATGAGCAGCTTGACAAGATAGGCTTCTGCTTTGACTGGGACCGTGAAGTCAGGACATGTGACCCTATATATTATAAGTGGACACAGTGGGCATTCACAAAGATGTTCAACTCGTTCTACTGCAACAAAGAGAAGAAAGCATTACCTATAGAGACCCTCATCAAGCACTTTGAGACAGAAGGTAATCCGGGACTTGACGTAGCTCAGAGCGAGGAGTTGAAATTCACAGCAGAAGAGTGGAAGTCGTGGGACGAGAAGAAAAAGCAGCAGGTATTGATGAACTACCGCTTGGCATATCTTGGCGAGACGATGGTGAACTGGTGTCCAAAACTCGGCACCGTGCTTGCGAACGATGAAGTAGTAGATGGAGTATCAGTACGTGGTGGTTACCCTGTAGTGCAGAAGAAGATGCGTCAGTGGTGCCTCAGAGTCAATGCGTACGCTCAGAGACTTCTTGACGGCTTGCAGACAATAGACTGGAGCGAGTCGATCAAGGAGACACAGAAGAACTGGATAGGACGTTCGGAGGGAACAGAAGTAGAATTCTCAGTAAAGGACTCGGACGTCAAATTTACGATATTCACTACACGTGCGGACACTATGTTTGGTGTTACCTTCATGGTATTGGCACCAGAAAGTGACTATGTAGCACAGGTGACAACAGCCGAGCAGAAAGCGGCAGTAGAGGAATACATAGCATACGTGAAAAAACGCACAGAGCGCGACCGAATCTCGGACCGCAAAGTGACAGGTGTCTTCACAGGTTCGTATGCTGTCAATCCATTCACAGGTGAAGCAATACCTATCTGGGTGAGTGAATATGTGCTTTCGGGCTATGGCACAGGAGCCATCATGGCGGTGCCTGCTCACGACAGCCGTGACTATGCATTTGCAAAGCACTTCAACTTGCCAATCATACCTCTTATAGAAGGAGCGGACGTCTCGGAGCAGAGCTATGATGCCAAGGAAGGAATCGTAAGCAACTCGCCACGTGAGGGAGTGAAGCCATATATTGACTTTACCCTTAACGGACTCACAATCAAGGAAGCTATTGCAGCAACAAAGAAATATGTCAAGGAGCACAACCTTGGCCGAGTGAAAGTGAACTACCGTTTGCGTGACGCCATCTTCTCGCGCCAGAGATATTGGGGCGAACCATTCCCAGTATACTATAAGGACGAGATGCCTTACATGGTGCCAGAGGATAAGTTGCCACTTGAGTTGCCAGAGATATCGGAGTACAAGCCAACAGAAGATGGTCAGCCACCACTTGGTCGAGCACAGATGTGGGCATGGGACGAGAAGAACGGCAAGATAGTAGACAAGAGCCTCGTAGACAACAAGACAGTATTCCCACTCGAACTGAACACCATGCCAGGCTTTGCTGGATCGAGTGCGTACTACCTCCGCTACATGGACAACAAGAACGAGGATGCCCTTGTATCGAAAGAAGCAAATGGCTACTGGAAGAACGTAGACCTCTATGTAGGTGGTTCGGAGCATGCGACAGGTCACTTGATATATTCACGCTTCTGGAACAAATTCCTCTTCGACATGGGTGTGTCATCTACAGAAGAACCATTCCAGAAACTTGTCAACCAGGGCATGATACAGGGTCGAAGCAACTTCGTATACCGTATCAAGGATACCAACAAATTTGTGAGCCTCAACTTGAAAGACCAGTATGACGTCACACCTATACATGTTGACGTAAATATCGTTTCAAACGACGTTCTCGACCTCGAAGCATTCAAGAAGTGGCGTCCTGAATTTGAGACAGCAGAATTTGTGCTTGAGGATGGCAAATATGTATGTGGCTGGGCAGTTGAAAAGATGTCGAAATCGATGTTCAACGTAGTCAATCCAGACATGATAGTAGAGAAATATGGAGCCGATACATTGAGAATGTATGAAATGTTCCTCGGTCCTGTAGAACTCTCAAAGCCATGGGATACAAATGGCATAGACGGTGTTCATAAATTCCTCAAGAAGCTCTGGCGAGTATTTGACAGCGGACTTGTTGATGCAAAGGCTGATGGCAAGGAACTCAAGTCGCTCCACAAAGCGATAAAGAAGATTACATCGGACATTGAGAATTTCTCATTCAACACATGTATCAGTGCATTCATGATTCTGCTCAACGAACTCGGCGATCTCAAGTGCAACAAGAAAGAGATATTCGAGCCTATCGTAGTGCTTTTGACTCCATTTGCACCACATATTGCTGAGGAGTTGTGGCATCAGATGGGTCATGACACAACCGTGCTCGACGCTGAATGGCCAGCATTTGACGAGAAGAATCTCGTTGAAAGTTCATTCAACTACCCTATCTCATTCAATGGCAAGACTCGCTTTATGCTCGAATTGCCACTTGACATGGACAAGGCTGCAGTTGAGAAGGCAGTCCTTGAAAATGAGCAGACACAGAAATATATCGATGGCAAGACAATTGCGAAAGTTATTGTAGTGCCAGGCAAGATTGTCAATGTCGCTCTGAAAGGATAATTACCGAACAAACAGACATTTTCGTGTCATGAAAAGAATTATAATATCCACAATGGCATGTGTCTTGACATTGATGTCGTGCAACAGAAATTCGAGCAGCGACGACGTGTTCAAACACAGCGTGACCGGCAAGAACGGCGAGATTCTCGTAGTCATAAATGATGACGTGAAGACCGACACTGCAGGTAAGTATATCGCAGCAATGCTGAACGATAATTACCTCGGACTGGCTGCCTCCGAACCGATTTTCGATATGCAGACAGTGCCACATGGCTATTTCAACGAGACGATGCAGAAGTTCCGCAATATCATTGATGTTGTGGTCAGCGACACCGTCAGCATCGACACCGTCGGATATTACAATGACATGTGGGCACGTCCTCAGGCGTTTGTAAGCATCAAAGCGAAGAGCAAAAAGAACCTTCTTGATCTTGTTGAGCGCAATCACATTCGTATCGTCAGCTATCTCTCGCGATCTGAACGCGAACGTATGATGGCCTTCAACAAGAAGACGCGTCATCTTGCTTTGGCTGAAGAACTAGCTGAACGATGGAATATTGACATCGTTGTGCCAAACGCATTTACGAAATGCAATCCACAGAACAGAAACGCAATGTCATGGATTCGCATCGACACCGATGAATCGAACATGAATCTTTTGGTTTATGACTATCCTTATATCGGGGAGGGTGCGCTTTCATTGCCATACATACTCAACAAGCGTGATTCGCTCCTTCGTGAAAACATCGAAGGACCTAACGGTTCGTTCATGTGCACTGAAGTGCGTTTCGGACTCGATGAAATAATCTATAAACTAGGCACGCACAAAGGCATGGAGACAGCCGAACTGCGCGGTCTGTGGCGCATGGAAGGCTACGCGATGGGAGGTCCATTCATACTGAGAGCGCATCATGACACGATTGCAAATCGCGTTGTCGTGACCGACGGATTTGTATATTACCCAAGCCGCGATAAAAAGCGAAACCTGATTCGCCAACTTGAGGCAATAATGTATTCACTCCAAATCAAAAAATAAAATGGAAGAAGAGCAGAAGATACGTGTGGGCATCACACAAGGCGATGTCAACGGCGTAGGTCTTGAAATAATAATGAAAGCCCTTGCTGAGCAAGAGATGTACGAGGGCTTTATTCCTATTATATATGGTTCGCCGAAAGCCGCAGCCTATCACCGCAAGAATATTAGTCTTCAGAATTTCAGCCTCAATAACATCCGCGAGGCGTCGGAGGCACATCCAAAGCGCGTGAACATCATCACGTGTGGCGATGACAATATCCACGTTGAGATCGGCAAGCCTTCGCAATTTGCAGGCGAGGCAGCATTTGAATCGCTGAAAGCAGCTGTTGAAGACTTGAAGAAAGGTGCCATCGACGTACTTGTCCTTGCTCCGACGAGCGATGCCATGATGCGTACAGACTCCAACAACTTCACATCACAGCAGGATTATATTGCTCAGCAATTTGGTGTTGACAAATGTCTCTCGCTCCTTGTTTCGGACAGCATGCGAATCGGCATCGCAACGGGGAACAGCGATTTCGAGCATATCTCAAAGCACATCAGCATAGAGAATCTACAAGGCAAGATACAGATGCTAAACAAAGCCTTGCAGACAGATTTCACGATACGTCGTCCAAGAATTGCCGTGCTTAGCCTTAACCCAACGGCTGTCAACGAAAGCACACTCGGCAAAGAGGAGAAAAACATAATTCTACCAGCCATCGAATCGACTCAAGCTGAAGGAATATGCGCAATGGGCCCATATACGGCTGATACAATTTTCGGCAACGGAATGGCATTCAAATTCGATGCGATTCTTGCTCTCTATCACGATCAGGGTGCAACACCATTCAATGCAATGTCTTTTGAAAACCGTGCAATGTACATCGCAGGACTTCCTGCCATCGTGACATCACCTATCCAAGGTCCTGATTACGAAATTGCCGGACAAGACAAAGCCGTGAGCGAACCGCTCCGAGCTGCCATTTATCTGGCTATCGACACGTTCCGCAATCGCAAACTCAATGCAGACCTCGTCAGCAATCCGATGCAGACGCGAGCAAACAACGAGACAGAGCGCAACGCTTAATAATATAAAAACAACAACGAGACAAAAGCGGCAACCAATATGGTTGCTGCTTTTTTTTACACTAATACACCCCGATATAACACCCAATTCTTCATATAAGGTGTTTTTAGCAATTCTCATCCGTTTTTATAAAGCACACTTTTTCAGTTAGTTATAAAATATTTTCAAAAATATTTCATAATTGTTTGGTGGAACAAACCAACCTTTATATATTTGCAGTGTTCTATTAAACTATAACACTATAACAAAACAAGAAAATAAAACACAACTATCATGAAAAAAGCAATTCTATTCATCATGGCCATCGTGATGGCATCAATGGCCAATGCGCAGGTTCTCTACAAGATTTCTGGCAAAGGAATCAAAAACGAATCGTATATCGTAGGCACATGCCACATTGTTGGAGCCTCGTTCGTCGATTCAATCCCTGGTGCTAAAAATGTGCTACAAAAAGTAGATCAGGTATGCGGTGAGGTGGACAACAAAGATCTGGCTGATCCAAACACCATGGCATATATCCAGCAACGTATGATGATGCCAGGCGATAGCACCTTGCTCGATATCATGACTGAGGAGCAGCACAACAAACTTCGCTCTGCCATTCTCGACAACCAAGGCCTCGATATCGCCGAGCCTCAATTTGCCGGACTCTTGAAACTTCGCCCATTGTTCTTCTTCATAAATACAACAGTACTCAGCGAACAAATGAAAGCTCTGAACTCGGGAACTCAGGCTAACAACGAAATGATTATGGACATGTATTTTCAGCAAGAAGCCATAGCTGCAGGCAAGCCTTGTTTGGGCCTCGAGACTACTAAATTTCAAACAGATTTGCTTTTGAATGTAGTGGAAAAGAACTTCAACTGGCAGGAGCAGATTGATAATATCATCGATGGAGCCCAAAAACTCGATTCTGCAAAAAGAGAAGTCTATAAACTCATGAAATGCTACAAGGCTATGGATGTTAAAGCCATGGAGAATTACTTTATCGAGAGCATGAAAAACAGCAAAGACGCCGAGAATTTAGTACTCACAACACGCAACGAAAACTGGAGCCATCAGATTCCAGATATCATGGCAGAAAAATCAACACTCTTTGTAGTTGGTGCCGCACACTTGGTAGGAGACAAGTCGATACTGAAACTTCTTCAGGATCAGGGATACACGATTGAGCCAGTAAAAGAATAATTCAACAATAAAAACAATCACTATGATACGTACAGAAAATTTACAGTTCGGTTACAGAAAACACGAAGTATTTCAGAACCTCAGCGTCAACTTTGAGGCTGGAAAGATTTATGGCCTTCTCGGAAAGAATGGCGAAGGAAAATCGACACTCCTATATCTCATGAGCGGTTTGCTCAGAGCCAAGAGCGGCAAGGTAATGTTTGATGGCAAGGATATGTCAAATCGTCTGCCGTCGGCTCTTGAGAACATGTTTCTCGTTCCAGAGGAGTTTGACCTTCCTGCAATTACATTGAAGGCTTTCGTGAAGGCGAATGCGGGCTACTATCCAAACTTCAGCCAGGAGATTCTGGAGAAATGCCTTGAGGGTTTTGAACTCGACATGGATCTTAATCTCAAGAAACTTTCGATGGGAACAAAGAAGAAAGTATACGTCTGCTTTGCCTTGGCTACCAACACAAAGTTGTTGCTGATGGATGAGCCGACAAATGGTCTTGACATTCCTTCGAAGAGTCAGTTCCGAAAGGTGATAGCATCGTGCATGACCGACGACAAGACAATAATAATCTCAACACATCAGGTGCGTGACGTAGAGAACCTTATCGACCAGATAATGGTGCTCAATAAGAAGGAGATTGTCTTCAACCACAGCACCGCCGAAATCACAAGGCGCCTCGCGTTCAGGAACGGCCAAATCTCAGAAGTAACCTCCGAAAACGACGAAACCAACATCGACATCGAGGCCCTCTTCACGGCTGTTGTTTCAGGCGAGGATGTAATAAAAAGAGCATTCTGACAGATTAATACTAAAACTTATTGCTTATGAACTGGAAAAGACTTTGGATGACAATCAAGCGCGACTTGATTCATTCGCAGAAACAATATTTGTTTGTGCTTGGCTTAATGGTTTTAGTAATGACTATGGCACTTATCGACAACTACTCACCTTTCATGGACGCGGGTACTGGCATTGGAGCGATGAGCGGAGCATTATTAGCTTGTGCCTTTATGTTTACTGCACAATTGTCACAGATATTCGACCACAAGAAAAGCGCAGTGCCCTACATGATGGTGCCGGCGTCAAACCTTGAGAAATACATATCCAAGATTGTTACTCTTGTGGCAATTCCCTTTGCATTTGTATTCATAATGAATGCTATAGTATCCACCGGCCACGAAACACTCTTTGCCCGTCAGATTGGCGTGGAGAAGAATGCCGAAAACATGGAACGCTTCCATCCCGGGGAGATCGAATGCAGCAGCCTTATCACACACCAATCCTACACCTATAAAAACGATTCGGTGGCAGTGACATTCCACGGCAGATTCCACGACGTGGAAATCAGGAAATTTCCCAGCCAATGGATTCAGGTAGGAATCAGCTCCAGCACTTTCGGCGATATAATGTTCATCATAGGAATTATCGGCACAATAGTGTTCCTGATGCTTCTGATAAAGAATCAGTATGCGGGAGCCTACGCTGGAATAGCAGGCTGCGCATTGATGACGATAGGCGTAATATTGCCAATCGAGAAGATCTTCTACAACACGATGAGCATATCAGCCACCGAAAACTACATTCTGATAGCCAGCACAGCTGAAGGCCTTATCGGAATATTCCTGCTGTGGAGATCATACAAACTATTCTGCAACAAGAATATAGAGTAATTTTCATTTGTTTATTCCTAAATTCTTTCAATCATGAGAAACGATATTTTCAACATACAGCGGTACTGGAAGTATCAGAAGCACGTTGTTGTGCAGGCGTGGGTACCTCTGGCTATCACATACGGCATTTTCGCATTACTATGCATCGCAGCAGCCATCGCAGGAACCATCAATCACATTGTTGTAATAGCATCAAGTCTAATTGCAATGGCAAGCGTGATTGCAGGCTGTTGGCCTTCGTTCGGCAAGAAATGGCACTTGAGGGAGTTGCTGATACCGGCCTCCAACCTTGAGAAATACGTAAGCCGTCTTGTAGTTTTTTTCATAATCCCTGCAATAATCGCACTGGTGATTCCGGAATTATTCGAGATGAAAGACAGCGACACTCTGTGGCACATGCAGATAATATTTTTTGTAAGTTGGGTATTGGCCATCCTTGCCAAACGGAGTGCAATTTTCATTCCATCGCTTTTGGGGCTTATGACACAAAGAGTGGATTCTCTATACGAAGCACTGGGCAATTACGGCGTGTTGGTTACCGTATTGGTGGCAATTGTCTGCATTGTAGGCGGGTATTTCTGCATGTGCAGAACGAGTCTGACGCTCTCTGATTGGCAACGGCAATAATAATCGGGATTATAAAAACTCAGGACAATGACATTTAATAACGAGAAACCGATTTACCTCCAGATAGTGGACCTGATATGCACTCGCATACTCTCGGGCGAATACAAGCCCAACGAGCGCATACCGGCACTCAGGGAATTCAGTGCTCAGCTGGAGGTAAACATAAACACGGTGATCCGTTCGCTGGAGTATCTTCAGCTAAACGAGATCATTTACAACAAGCGCGGTCTTGGTTTCTTTGTATCAGACCACGCACTCGATTCCATAAAAGCCGTACGCCGCAAAACCTTTTTGGAGGAAACCATACCAAATGTAATCAAGGAGATGAAAATGCTTGGCATCACGTGGGAAGAGGTGATGGCGGTGGATAGGGAAAATTAAAGACTGAATAAGAAAACTGATGGCATAATCAGACAATACGCAGATAAAAAACGTCATTCTTAATAAAGAAATGACGTTTTTTAATTATTCTCGTTAAGAAATTCCCTAACGACAAAAAAATAGGGCGATATCTCACGATATTCGTAGATAGTCAGCTTCTGCCCTATCTTAATATCCTTGGACGTCATATTGTTCCACTCCATTATTTTTTCAGCCGTGGTATTGTATTTCATGGCAATTTTATGAAGATACTCGCCCGGTTCGACGACATGCAACGATGTGATAGCTTCCAGATGTCTGATACCAAAATAACCAGTCATATCAGGAGCGATATCAGGCTTCAACCTAGGCTCGTTCTTAATATATCGACTAACCGCGTTCTTTGGCAATGTAAGAATCATCGGCGTATCATCGAACGGAATGAAATCCTTGATATACTGAGGGTTAAGTTGCTGCAATTTTTGACGTTCAACACCAGTAGCACGTGAGATCTGGTCGAACGACAAATTCATGTTGACATAAACCGTATCAATATCATTAAACGTAAATTCATTCTTGTTAGGAACCACGTTGTGGAGATCATAGTAGCTCATGACGTAATTGACAGCTATGAATGCAGGAACATAAGCCTTCATTTCATCTGTCATATATTGCGAAAGTTCCCAAAAAGATTTCTTGCCACCTGCACGTTCTATGGCTTTCTGGACTGTTCCCAGTCCTCCATTATATGCAGCGAGAGCCAACTGCCAATCGCCCAGATTCTGGAAAAGATATGATAGATAGCGGCATGCAGCATCCGTGCTTTTCAGCGGGTCACAACGTTCGTCTTCATAACTTGTCACATGGAGGTCGAGCATCAATCCAGCATGATAGAGGAATTGCCACAATCCCATGGCACCCGACTTCGACTTTGCTTTTGGGTCGAGAGCACTCTCGATGATCGCCAGATATTTAAGTTCCTGAGGCAAATTATATTTGCTCAGATACTCTTCAAAAATTGGGAAATAGAGCTGCGAACGTCCGATGATATTGGCCAGATGGTCGCGACGACGTTCAAGATAAACGTCGATATAAGCACGCACCTGCGGATTATATTCAAGCTTGATTGGTGACTGATTATCGAGTTTCGCCATGCGACTCTGATAGATATATTCCGGAATTTGCGGATTCTTGCCTTGTGCAGAGGCGAGAGTCACACACGCAAAAAGAAATATCAAATATGTCGCAAGACGCTTCATTCCCGTTTAGTCAAAAATTGCTCTGACGATGTCGCCACCATTCGCATAAAGCATAAGCGCGAGCAAGATAATCATACCGATTGTCTGTGCATATTCCATCACTTTTTCGCTTGGCTTGCGACGCGTGATTATCTCGATGAGGAGGAAAAGGACATGACCACCATCAAGAGCCGGAATAGGTAGGATGTTCATTACAGCAAGCATAATGGCAAGGAAAGCCGTATTGAACCAGAACGATTCCCAATCCCATGCGCTTGGGAACATCTTGCCAATCGTGCCGAAACCACCGACTTTTGTTGCGCCCTCTTTCGTGAAGAGCATCGGAAGTTGCTTGACGTAGTTGCAGAGCAATTCGTAGCCCTTTGCAATACCTGCAGGACATGCCGCAAAGAAGCCATAATCAATATGCTTCAACTCAATCCATCGTGTTGGACTGCAGAGAGTAACACCAATTTTGCTATCGGCACCGACATGAACAGGAATCGTATCAGCCACGCCATTGCGGAAATATGCGATTTCAATAGTCGTGTCTTTATGATTAGCCATTTCGCTTACGAACTCGTTGAGCGAAAAGAGTGACTTACCCGCAAGCCCGATGACACTGTCACCCTTCATGAGACCAGCCTGCGCCGCTCCTTGATCCAAATAGACAGAATCGATGACCGTTGGTATTCTGACCGCCAAGAGACGTGAGACATTCTCGCTCAAGACACGACGGAAAAATTCATGCGGCATCTTTATGGACATCTCTTCGTTATCTCGAATGATATTTATAACGCAAGTGTCTTCATAAAGTATCGGATTGGCAATCTGCTTGTAAGTATCAACGTTATAATCACCATTGACGCCGACAATCATGTCGCCATCCTTGAAACCAACCTCATGCATGACCTCGTGGAAGTCAAGACCATACTTTGATTCGTTAATCGGGACGTATGTCTCGCCCCAAGTATAGAGGATTGCCCAAAAGAGAATAGGCGCAGTGATGAAATTCACAATGACGCCACCAAGCATTATGAGCAGACGCTGCCATGCCGGCTTTGCTCTGAACTCCCAAGGCTGTTCCGGCTGCTTCATTTGGTCAGTATCCATCGACTCATCAATCATGCCGGCAATCTTGACATAGCCACCAAAAGGGACCCATCCGAGGCCATATTCAGTCTCACCAATCTTGAAATGGAAAATCGAGAACCATGGATCGAAGAAGAGATAGAATTTCTCTACCTTGGTCTTGAAAAGCTTTGCGAAAAAGAAATGTCCGCCTTCGTGAGTGACAACAAGTATCGAAAGGCATAGCAATACTTGTAAGATTCTTATGATTATTTCCATCTTAAACTTTTATTCTTGTTCATGTGTTCATCTTGTCCATCAAGCCATTGACGAATGCAAAATGACGCGCAAAGTTAATGAATTCTTGCCGATTTTGTGTACTTTTGCAGCCGTATATTTAAACAGTATGACAAAGCGGAATATTATTATCGCAGCCGTAGCTGCTGTAGCGCTCATCGCCGTCAGCGCATTATGGCTCAAAGGTCGTGCAGACATGGCCGAGATGGTTGAAGTATTTACCGAAGAGAAAGAGACTCTTTTGAGGGAATATCAAGATCTCTATCTCGACTACGACTCACTCGGACGATATAACACAGAGATTAACGACAAACTCGATCAAGAACGCGAACGTGTCGCTCAGTTGCAGGAGGAGCTTAAGACAGTACGTGCTACCAATGCACGACGTATCAAGGAACTTCAGGGTGAACTTACGACAATGCGTACGGTGATGGTCAGCTTCGTCCGACAGATTGATTCGCTCAACCAAACGAACATCAAACTCGTGGCCGAAAACCAAGAGATGAAATCGCAGGTTAGTGCTGTCCGTCAGCAATATGCAAATCTGCAGAACGAGAACAAAACACTATCTGAACAGGTCGAAATCGCTTCGCGACTTGAAGCAATCGCAATCAGTGCCGAAGGTCTGAACTACAGCGAGAAAGTCGTAAGAAATGCATCAAAAATCAGCAAGGTAAAAGTCAACTTCACAATTGCGAAGAACATCTCGGCACAATCTGGCATGAAGAAGGTTTATCTTCGCTTGTCACGTCCCGACGGGCAATTACTGATGCACTCAAAAGACGATCTTTTCACTTTCGAAAATACAAAGATTAATTTCTCGGCCTTCCGCGATGTCGAATATGGCGGCGACGAGGTTGCAACATACATAGTTTACAAAGTAGATGCAGGCGAACTTATGGAAGGCACATACGATATTGAGCTCTTCTGCGGAGGCGACCTCATCGGCAAAGGCTCATGGTCAGTCAAGAGATAAAAAATATAAATTATCAGACTGGAGCACATTCTCTGCGCGCAGTCCTTCACACAATTCATTTTGCATATTCCGAAGGCGACAAATGCCTTGATAGCATAACATGACCTTCTACAGAATCAATTTCTATCGCGATTCACAAGCAAACAGCCAAAGGACATTCGAGTTGTTATTAAAGCGAACAGACCGCCTGCAAGGCTCAAGACTTTGCTCCAAATATTGACAAAAAAAAGAAGTCCCGATGGAATAATCTCCATCGGGACTTTATTTTTGACTTATATAAAACTCCTGATTAGAGTTTCTTTGTCATTTCCGAGCCATCGCTCTGAGTTGTCTTCACAATGTAGATGCCCTTATCGACGCCAAGAGTGATAACGCCATAGCCGTCATTGGCTACAGACTCGACAATCTTGCCGCTAAGATCATAAACATCGATTCGCATCGTCTCCTCTGTGACCTCAACAAAGATGTTGTCGTCGGCCTTCCAAGCACGGAGCGACTTGTTGTTTGACAATGAATTTACGCCATCGACAAGTTCGTCGTCGTCGCCATCGGTGTCGCTACCGCTGCCTTTTGTGCCTTCCATCTTGACAACGATCGTCTGGTTAGACGTGATGCTCTTCAATGATATCTTGCCATTGTCAGACAGAACATCAAGTGTCTTATCGACACCATTCACGGTTACTTTCTCGACCTTGCGATTTTCCTCAACTTCGACATAGATGGTATAATCATCTTCATATCCAAGTCTTGCAACAAAACGAGCGCCACTGCCAACAGTGTACATTGCCACCTTGTAAACTACCGGCTCATAAGTAACGGCGATTTTTGCATCGGCAGTCATTGCAGGAGTTGTGTAGACACCATTTACAGTTACAGAAGATGTAACATTCTGTCCGTTGAATAGAACTTCTGAAATGCAGTAACCTGCATCCGGAACAAATGTGATTGTAGCCGTTGTCTTCTCTTCGAGAGTTATCGCAGTGCCTGCAACATCGTTGCTTCCCTGCATTACGGTTCCATGACCACCATTGACTGATATTGACAAATCGTAGTACTCGATAGGAGCGAATGTGACGCTGAGTTTAGCATCGGCAGTCATTGCTGGCGTTGTATAGTTGCCATTTGCAGCAACCGATGCTGTAACATCCTGTCCGTTGAAAAGAACCTCTGAAACCTTGTAGCCTGCATCTGGCACCAAAGTAAAGGTCTCTGTTTTCTTCTCTTCTATTGTAACCACATCACCCGACACATCGTCACTTCCTTGCATAACGACACCATTTCCACCATTGACTGATATTGACAAATCGTATGTCGGAATGACGATTGGAGCATACGTAACACTGATTGTTGCATCAGCAGTTATCGCTGGTGTAGCGTAATTGCCAGTTGCATCTACCGAGGTTGTAACATCCTGTCCGTCGAAAAGAACCTCTGAAATTGTATAGCCTGCATCTGGCACAAATGAGAGTGTTACAATTCTATTCTTTCCAATGGAAAGGGTTGTGCCCGACACGTTGCTGCTTCCACGCATAACCACACCATTTCCGCCATTGACTGATACAGACAAGTCGTATGATTCAGCCGGAGTGATTGACTCAATATTGTAGAAGCCAGACCAACCTGTAGCTGAAGAATAGCCAGAATCCTCACCATCTGGAACGAAAAGCACGCAATTGCTCTTGTCAACATTCGCAAATGCATTGACGTTTGCAGTCGGAGGCGTTTCTGACAAACTTGTCAGAGATGTCAGTGAACCGTCAAACGCGTATTCTCCGATACTTGTAACGCCAGCACCCAAAATGGCCGTCTCAACAGGACTTCCGTAGAATGCATACGAACCAATACTTATTCCTGTACCTGAATTATCACTATCTTCTGCAATTACAACCTCCTTGAGATTATCGCAATATTCAAAAGCATAATTTCCTATCGAGGTAATGCTGCTTGGCAAGGTGACAGATGTCAAACCATCGCAATCATAAAAGGCTTCGCCTCCTATCGTAGTAACACCTTCTGGTATTGTAACTGATATTAAACCATCGCAATTACTGAAAGCCTCATATCCTATTGATGTAAGAGTACTTGGCAAAGTAACTGAAGTCAAACCATAGCAATCTTTGAAAGCATACTCTCTTATCGAAGTAACACCTTCTGGTATTGCAACCGAAGTCAAACCATTGCACCATGCAAAAGCATCATAACCTATTGAGGTAAGAGTACTAGGCAGGATCAATGACGAGATGTTTTTACATCCATAGAAGTCGTATGAACCTACGCTCGTAACACCGCTCTCGATGACGACATTTTCTATCTCTGCATAATACTTGCCCCATGGTGCTGTTGTATAACAATCCCCATTACATGTATTACTATATCCGCCCATGCTACCAGTGCCACTGATGGTCAAGGTCTTGGTTGTCGAATTGTAGGTCCATGCGCAATCGCCTGTCTTACCTCGCAGATCCGAACTGCTGCCGTCATTATAAAGGTTATTTGATCCGGCTTCAAGATATGCATCAAGAGTTCCGAACGGAATTCTGATATATTCAGCCTTGCATCCATTTATAATATTAGAAGACAACGAGGATGGCGATGTCGTCTCCATCGTGAACGACTCAAGATTGTCACAATATGCAAAAGCATATTCTCCTACACTGGTAACACTGCTTGGCAAGGTAACGGATGTCAAACCATTGCACCATGCAAAAGCATAATAACCTATTGATGTAAGAGTACTAGGCAAGATCAATGACGAGATGTTTTTACATCCATAGAAGTCGTATGAACCTACGCTCGTAACACCGCTCTCGATGACGACACTCTCTATCTCTGCATAGTACTTACCCCATGGTGCTGATGTATAATACCAACCATTTACGTTATCGTATGACGTGTCATATCCACCCATGCTACCAGTGCCACTGATTGTCAAGGTCTTGGTTGTCGGATTGTAGACCCATGCGCAATCGCCTGTCTTGCCTCGCGGATCTGAACTGCTGCCGTCATTATAAAGATTCTCTGATCCGGCTTCGAGATATGCTTCAAAAGTTCCAGATGGAATTCTGATATATTCAGCCTTGCATCCATTTATGATATTAGAAGACAGCGATGATGGCGATGTCGTCTCCATCGTGAACGACTCAAGATTGTCACAATATGCAAAGGCATAACTTCCTACCGAGGTGACGTTGCTTGGCAAGGTGACAGATGTCAAACCATCGCAATCATAGAAAGCCTCGGATCCTATTGAAGTGACGCTATTCGGTATCGTAACAGAAGCCAAACCACAATATGCAAAGGCATCGTAATTGATTGATGTAAGAGTGCTTGACAAGGTAACTGACGAGATGTTCTTACATCCATAGAAGTCGTACGAACCGACACTCGTAACACCACTCTCGATGACGACATTCTCTATCTCTGCGTAATACTCGCCCCATGGCGCTGATGTATGATACCAACCGTTTACGTTGTCGTATGAAGTGCCATATCCGCCCATGCTACCAGTGCCACTGATGGTCAAGGTCTTGGTTGTTGTGTTGTAGGTCCATGCGCAATCGCCTGTCTTGCCATACACCAAACCATTATACATAAAGTTATTGTTTGACACACTAGCTGCTTCATAGACATCAATATAGCTCAAATCCGGAATCGTAATTGCGGCTGCTTTTGAACCCCAAAGAATTTTATTTCCGAGATATGAAGGAGCGGAACTTTGCATCGACAACGATTCGAGATTATCGCAGTATGCGAATGCATAATCGCCTACACTGGTCACGCTGCTTGGCAATGTGACAGAGGTCAAACCATCACAACTATAGAAGGCATTTGCGCCAATAGATATAACACTGCTTGGCAAGGTAACGGATGTGATTGAACCATTGTCTCTAAACGCATCTGAAAAAACGCCGGTAACCGTATAATAACTACCTTCAGAATAGACCGATGATGGGATACTCAAACTTCCCGACGATGATGTAGCGCCACTTACCATAGCCGTTTTTTCCGAACTATCCAACAAATATGTAAAGTCACCAACAGCAACTGGAGCGCACACCTTTATATTAAATATTCGGCCTTCATCATCACCTCTACTTTCACTTCCATCTTTTGAATAAGAGACAGACAAAGTATGGGTACCCGAAGATGAAAACGCGAATGATTCAGAACCACTATATTCTCCACTTCGGCGCACCAACTGGCCGCCATCCAAAGATATCGTCAAAAAGTCATAGTTGCTTTCGCTACTTACAGACCAGTCAAACGACAGAATATCTCCCACATTTGCCGTGATTTCATAGTCGTGAGAAGATGTCGTGTTATGAGCATCTTGATTGTCCGACACCCAATCGTCATAGGTGGCGGCACGAGCTCCTATGGCACAAAAAAAGGCCATCAAAGCACTTAGAATTAGTTTTTTCATTTTTATTGTTTTTCTTAAACTTTCAATTTAAACGTCCTGATAATAAAAGGACAACATACAAAACTTGGACTTAAGAATTTTGTAGGTATCTGTCTCGATTGTCTCAATACTTCATAGGCGCCATATTTAACATTTTTCAGCAAATATAGTAAAAGTTCTTAAAAAATGTATTTCAAGCTCTGAATTTTGAGCTTTAAGACTTAAGTTCCCTATAAATCAAAGGGACAACCAACATTCCGGGAATGCAGCACACCAGGACATAGACAAAGAAATGGGCATAGCCCAGATATTGCTCGACATAGCCACTGATCATGCCTGGCAACATCATTCCGAGAGCCATAAAACCAGTACAAAGCGCATAATGTGCCGTCTTGTACTCGCCTTGTGAAAAATGAATCAGATAGAGTGTAAAAGCGGTGAAGCCAAAGCCGTAGCCAAGCTGCTCGACAGCAACGCATGAGCACACAACTGCAAAATTCGAAGGCTGAACCATCGCAAGAAACACATAGACAAGGTTTGGAACATTCATTGCCATAACCATCGGCCAAAGCCAACGCTTAAGACCATTTCGCGAAGCGGCGACACCACCCAACAGCCCACCTAAAAGCAAAGCGATGACGCCAACAGTTCCGTATATAAATCCGACTTGTTCGTTATTCATGCCAAGCCCACCGGCAGATATATCATCAAGCAAGAATGGAGATGCCATCTTCGAGAGCTGCGCCTCGCCAAGACGGAATGTCAAGATAAAAAGCATTGCAACAACAATCTCTTTTTTCTTGAAAAAAGTAATGAATACATCCTTGGTCTGAACAATGCTCCGGCCGACATTGTTCTCAGAGACCTTTGGCAATGCAAATCTGTGATAAATAGCCAAAGAAAGCATAAGCACAGCAATGGCAACAAAAACAAGACACCAGGCCATGCGCATATCGCCTAAACATCTGTTCAGCAAGCCTGCGGCCATAACAATCAGACCCTGACCGACAACCATCGCAATGCGATAGAATATATTGCGAACTCCGACAAAAAATGATTGTTGCTCCTCATCCTGTGCAAGCATGTAGAAACCATCCGCAGCAATGTCGTGCGTAGCTGAAGCAAAAGCTAACAGCCAAAAAATTGCAATCGTTGACTGAAAAAAGAGTCCTCCGGGCAAAAACAATGCAATAGATGCGAAGCCAGCTCCCAATAGAGTCTGCATAGTCACAATCCACCATCGTTTGGTTTTCATCAAATCGACAAATGGGCTCCACAATGGCTTGATAACCCATGGAAGATAGAACCAGCTGGTGTAGAAAGCAATATCTGCATTCGACACGCCAAGGTTCTTATACATTATGGCCGAAACAGTTATGACTATAACATATGGGAGTCCTTCTGCAAAATAGAGACTAGGCACCCAATACCATCCTTTATTCATCTTGCACCATATAAAAGGAACGAGCCTACTATCGTTGTATCGCAGCAGGCTCGTTATATTCCGAAAATCTTATCTCTTATCAGAGTTTACGTGAGATCTCAATTTCCTCGTATGCCTCGAGAATATCACCAACCAAGATATCGTTGAAGTTGTTGATAGCGAGACCACAGTCGAGACCTGCAGCAACCTCCTTTGCATCGTCCTTGAAGCGCTTGAGAGATGCAAGCTCACCTGTAAAGACTACGATACCATCACGAATGACACGTACCTTTGACTTGCTCTTGACCTTACCTTCGTTGACGAAGCAGCCTGCGATAGTACCGACCTTAGAAATCTTGAATGTCTCACGAACTTCGACGTTACCAGTAACCTGCTCCTTGATTTCAGGAGAAAGCATACCTTCCATAGCGTCCTTGAGTTCTTCGATAGCATCGTAGATGACTGAGTAGAGTCGTATATCAATTTCCTCACGTTCCGCAAGTTTGCGAGCTTCGCCTGAAGGACGAACCTGGAAACCGATGATGATAGCGTTGGAAGCTGCTGCGAGGTTGACGTCGGCTTCGGAGATTTGACCCACGCCTGAGTGAACGACTTCAACCTGAATCTCTTCGGTAGAGAGCTTCTGAAGTGATTCGCTAAGAGCCTGTACGGAACCGTCGAAGTCAGCCTTGACGATAATGTTGAGCTGCTGGAAATTGCCGATAGCTAGACGGCGACCGATTTCGTCGAGAGTAAGATGCTTGTGTGTGCGCTTCTGCTGCTCGCGGATAAGCTGGTCGCGTTTGTTGGCAACCTCTTTGGCTTCCCTTTCATCGGCGAAGACGTTGAACTTTTCACCAGCGGTTGGTGCACCGTTGAGACCAAGTACAAGTACTGGCTCTGAAGGTCCAGCCTTATCAACCTTCTGGTTACGTTCGTTGAACATTGCCTTGATGCGGCCATAGTTGGAACCACAGACAACCATATCGCCGACGCGGAGAGTACCATTGCTTACGAGAAGAGTTGCGATGTATCCGCGACCCTTGTCGAGTGAGGACTCGATAACATTACCGACAGCTGCACGGTTAGGGTTGGCCTTGAGTTCGAGGAGGTCGGCTTCGAGGAGGACCTTGTCGAGGAGTTTGTCGACGTTGAGTCCCTTCTTGGCAGATATTTCCTGGCACTGGTATTTACCTCCCCATTCCTCAACGAGGTAGTTCATGTTGGCGAGTGCCTCACGAATCTTATCAGGGTTGGCGCCTGGCTTATCAATCTTGTTTATGGCGAAGATGATAGGCACATTGGCAGCGGCTGCGTGATTGATTGCCTCGACAGTCTGTGGCATGACGCTGTCGTCAGCTGCCACGATGATGATTGCAACGTCGGTCACCTGAGCACCACGGGCACGCATGGCTGTGAAGGCTTCGTGACCTGGGGTGTCGAGGAATGTGATGTGACGGCCGTTTTCGAGAGTCACGTTGTAGGCACCGATGTGCTGTGTGATACCACCGGCCTCACCAGAGATAACGTTGGTATTACGGATATGGTCGAGGAGGGAAGTCTTACCGTGGTCGACATGACCCATGACGGTCACGATAGGAGGGCGCTCTTCGAGATCTGCTTCGTCGTCAATGATTTCTTCTTCAGCAGATGCTACTTCTACGCTTACGAACTCGACCTTGAAACCGAATTCTTCGGCAACGATGGCCATTGACTCTGCGTCGAGACGCTGGTTGATAGAAACGAGAGTGCCGAGAGACATGAATGTGCCGATAACCTGGTTGACAGGTACGTCCATCATTGCAGCAAGTTCACTAGTAGTAACGAACTCAGTAACCTTGAGAATCTTCTTCTCTGCCTCCATTCGCTCTTCCTCTTCAGCGCGTCGCTGTGAGAGTTCCTCTCGCTTGTCGCGACGGTGCTTAGAGTGCTGACTCTTTGCTCCCTTCGCAGTCAGACGTGCGAGGGTCTCTTTAACCTCTCTCTGTACGTCTTCCTCGCTAATCTCTTGATGCTGAGGGCGTTTATTCTTCTTATCCTTCTTGCCGCCACCTTGCTGCTGCTGGTTGCCATTATTGCCACCGCCTTGTTGCTGCTTGAAGTTATCCTTCTTGCCACCACCCTGCTGCTGGTTGCCATTGTTGCCACCATTATTGTTGCCGTTCTGCTGTTTCTTCTGCTGACGGTCCTTGTTGATGGCATTATTCACCTGCTTCATTGTGCTTGGTGAATTGAGGTCAACACGCTCGTGGTTATTCTCTATGCGCTGGCGCTTTTTCTTATCTTTCTTATTGTTGCGGCCATACGATGATTCGCTCTTGTCTGTTGGCAATTCAATTTTGCCAAGGACAACTGGTCCGCTCAATTTCTGAGTATTAGAAGGGCGGAATACATCCTCCTTCCTCTCTTCTGTGGTTTTTTCGTTGACCACAGATTCATTCTTAACTACCGGTGCAGCTGACTTCTGCTCTGCCTGAACTGGCTTTTCCTGCTTAGGCTGAGCAGCAGCAGGCTTTTGCTCCTGATGCTTCTGCTCCTGCGGTTTCTTATTGCCACCCAAGTCAATCTTGCCGACGACCTTTGGAGCCTTGATCGGATCAGGGTTAACAAGCGTCACCTCTTCCGAAGGCTGCATCACAATAGTCTCTTTCTTCTGCTTATGTTTTTGTTCCTCGCCAATCTGCTCGGCCTGTTTCTTGAGATTCTGGTCTTTTGCAAAGGCCTTCTCCAGCATCACGCAGTAATCGTATGGAACTTTTGTATTCGGGGTGATATCCTCGTCATAGCCATTCTTCTTCAAAAAATCGGTTATTGTGTTGAAGCCAACGCTCAACTCATTAGCCAATTTGCTGACTCTTTTTCCTTCTGTACCTTCTGCCATTTTATTTCCTTATTTACGTTCGACAAATGCCACCTCCGTTCCATCCCTGCACCGAGGCGGCGATTCACACCGCTATCATTCGAATTCGGCTTTCAAAATCGACAGCACGTCGGCTATCGTCTCCTCTTCGAGGTCCGTGCGGCGCAAAAGCTCGTCACGTCCGAGTTCAAGAACAGACTTGGCTGTGTCGCAACCAACGGCCTTAAGCGCGTCGATTACCCACTCGTCAATCTCATCTGCGAACTCATCGAGCTGAACATCTTCCTCGCCCTCGCTCTGCTCACGGAACACATCAATCTCGTAGCCACAAAGCTGCATTGCAAGCTTAATATTGCTACCAGCCTTACCAATGGCAAGCGAAACCTGATCGGCATCGAGATATACATCAGCATGCTGACGCTCTGAATCAATTCTGATGCTGTTAATCTTTGCAGGGTTAAGAGCTCGCTGGATATAAAGCTGCATGTTTGTCGTGTAGTTGATCACGTCGATATTCTCGTTGCGAAGCTCACGAACGATGCTGTGGATACGCGAACCCTTCATGCCGACGCATGCACCTACTGGGTCGATGCGGTCGTCATACGACTCAACGGCAACCTTAGCTCTCTCGCCTGGCATGCGAACAATCTTCTTGATTGTAATCAAGCCATCGAAGATCTCTGGAACTTCGCTCTCGAAAAGGCGCTCGAGGAATACTGGCGAAATACGTGAAAGGATGATGAGAGGATTGTTATTCTTGATTTCCACACGAACAACAACAGCACGCAACGTGTCGCCCTTACGGAAGAAATCACTAGGAATCTGCTCTGATTTTGGCAGGATAAGGTCGTTGCCTTCCTCATCGCGCACAAGCACCTCGCGCTTCCATGTCTGATAAACTTCACCGACAACGATCTGACCGATACGGTCCTTGTAGAGCTGGTAGATATTATCCTTCTCGAGTTCCATAATCGTTCCCGAAAGCTGCTGACGGAGAGCAAGAATTGCACGACGGCCAAAATCCTTCATCGGAACGGCGTCTGTAACCTCCTCACCGATTTCGAAGTCATTGTCAATCTTCTTCGCATCTGCCAAAGCAATCTGCGTGTTTGGATCTTCAACCTTGCCATCTTCTACGACGATGCGGTTACGCCAGATCTCACAATCACCCTTGTCGGTGTTGATGATGACGTTGTAGTTCTTGTCTGTTCCGTATGTCTTGACAAGAATGCTTCTGAAGGCATCTTCCAGAATGCGAATCAATGTCGCACGGTCGATGTTCTTCATCTCCTTGAATTCAGCGAATGTGTCTATCAGATTAATCTTTTCCATATCTCGCTTAATTTCTTATTTGAATGATATTATGTCTTTAACTTTTTTTACTTCACTATATGCGAATCGGTAGTGATTGCGGACCATCTGTTTTTTCTTTTGTCCCTCAACCTCAACACGTTCGTCGATGTCGGCTTCAAAACCATCTGCATCAGCAGCGGTCAAGACACCATTCTTGTGCGAGCCATTGGCAAACGTAATCTCAATCTCGTTGCCCAGATTCTTTTCATACTGCCCAAGAACCTTCAGCTCACATCCGATACCTGCCGACGAAACTTCAATCTCGAAATCCTCTTTATCACGGTCGAGACCCGCCTCGATGAGATGCGACAACTCGATGCAGTAGTCTATATCCACACCGGTCTTGCGATCAACCACAAGTCGGATGCTGTTGTCGTTACTGACATTCAGTTCAACAATGAAAACTCCGTCTGCGGCAATTTTGTCGGCAATAATTTTCTCAATAACTTCTGACTCAATCATTTTATGTTCGATTGACTGAAATAAATAAGGAGACCCTTCTGTGAAAAGTCCCCTACATTCGATGTAAACTATTTTCGATTGCAAAGTTAATGCATTATGGTCATATATCCAAATTTTTTTTCACATACGCACAAATCAAGGATACATCTCACTCTCTTAAAATCTCAAAAACATATACAATTTGTAATTTTTTATAGCTGTTTAACGTAAAAAAGTGTTAAACAGTACTTTATATAACGGAAGTAAAGTTTTCTATTCATAAATTTGAACCCTTAAAACATAATGCACATAATGGGTCAAGACCCACGAAATTACAATAAAATGATTAGAAGAGAATACATATCTCCGAACGTTGATGTCATAGAAATCGATTGGCAAATCGTCTTGATGGGCGGAAGCGAAGTTCCAAACAACACCGGCCAGGAAGGCAAAGGTGATGGCGAGGAAGACGACCGTCCTCCATTCATGGGTGGAAATAAAAGCCGTGTATTTCAAAACGACCACATTTCAGACAATACGTTTAAAAACAGTCCATTTTAGTTTCTAACTTTTTCCTTTTTTTATCATGAAACGATTTTTATCAATACTGACAATATTAATCCTCACGCTCAGCTTCAGCTCTCAAGCATGGGGTCAAAGGACTTTTGTCGGAGGAAATGGCACCGATTGGAATAATGCCCAAAATTGGAGTCCCGAAGGAGTTCCCGGCAATTGGGATGCAGTTATAATTAATGCTAACTGCGATATTCCTGGTGACTTGTTACGCGGAGAAAGTATTACGGTTAATGCTGGCGCCACATTGACAATAAATGGCAATTTATCATTAAACAATGGAAACAACACTTTGCAAGTTTCTGGAACAGTAAACGTGACAGGTAATGTCATAGCAAATGTTTCTGTTTTAGCTGGTGGTAATCTTAATGTCGGTGGCAATATAAATTGTGGTGGCAATGGTTGGGGAAATTTTACTCTTTACGGAACGGCTGTCGTAGGTGGAGAACTGAGAGCTAATAATTTCGACGTCAATGCCAGCACTGCAGATCTAACAATAGACGCAACTAAGATAAGGGACGGAAACAACGTTGACAAATCTGGCAATTTCCAAAGTTTAATAGATGCAGGAAAGGTTCACGAGCCAGGTGGCGCTGGTGCCGGTTCTGGTGGTGATTCAGGCGACTCCGGTGATTCGGGTGACTCCGGCAATGCTGGTGGTGGTTCAGACATTGAAATACCAGAAATGGCTGAAGGTGCTACTTTCTACTTGAAGGCCAGCGATGGAGGATGGGAGAATCCTGCAATATGGTCAACAGATGGTCCTATGGGCAAAAACCTGACTGGACGCTATCCGGGTGAAGATCCTCGTTTGGCTGACAAGGTTTATGTCGTTTATGGAAATGTCGTTTATCTCAATACGAATGTCAATTTGGCTTCGCTCTACATTGGTACCAAACTCGTCATTGGTGGCGCAGATCCAGAGAACAGCAGCACTGGAACTCCCAATCCGAATGCTCGTGTCGCTGTAGCAGGTGATATTTCAGGTAACGGTACGCTTGAAATGTGCCGCATGGTCAATGTGGGAACAAAGCCTGCAAGCCTCTCATGCAAGGGCACAGACTATTTCTATCCTTATGGCAGTTTGATCCTGACCGATGACGGTTCTGTTCCTGCGAACATGAAATTCGGCGCCTTGACAATCAAGAATGGCAACAATCGTATCTTGGGCGATATCGAGGTGGTTCGTGACTTAAGAATTGAAAATGGAGCCACACTTACCATTGGCAATGATATTTCAAATGCAAATGGAGTAACCGCAGCGAGTCTTTTGTCCTCGAATGGTAAACTGCCTGATGCATTCAATCAATTCCACAAAGTTACCGTTGGTGGCGATTTGACAGTCAACGGTACATTCCGAGGTGCATCTGTCAAGAATGTATTGAACATATTGAACGATGCTGGCGTCAAGGATTGGCATGAAATTATAGTAGCCGGCAATGTAAATGTTTCCGGCATAATGAACTTTGCTGATTTCACGACAGACAATGGCGAAATCATGCAGTCATTGTCAATGAACTCGATTGACCGCAAAGGCCGTTTGAGCTTTACCGGTGGCAAGGATGCAGAGTTCAATATTTTGAACGAGGTAAAGTTGTTGGGCTTCACATGTGCAAAGAATCCAGACGTGCGCCTTGACGTGAAACGTGTAGCCGGAAAGAAGTTCCGTTTGGCAGCATCCGTAACCTCGCCTCGTTTCGGTCATGAAGATCTGCCTATCGTCATAAAGAGTGGCGTACTTGTTCTCGGTACGGGAATAAACCTCAATGCCTGGGGCTCTGTGATGGGCACAGACGGTGTCGCAAATTACAATCCCGCAACAGCTTCTTATGCCAGTGGCGATAGGATAAAGAGATTGCCGACAAGCTATACAGCACAGAATGCAACCGCCCCAACATCTAATGCATCCTGGGAAGAGGGCTATCGTTGCGGCCTATATATTCCTTATGGCGCCAAGTTGATTCTTGATAATGGATCATCTGTTGAGATGTCTGCAATGGGTGATACCCGTGGCCATGTCTTTCTTGAAGGCAGCCTTGAGCTCCGCACAGGAAGCAGCTTGACTTTGCCGGAGAATTCTCTCGGCGTTCTGTATGGCGATTTGACGCGTATTTCTGGTGGCGTAGCAAACTTGACAATAAATGGCGGTACACTTACGACTTCACGTATTTACGGAATGGAGAAGCAAGGCCGTCAACTTAGTTTCCTGATGGCCGATGGCAAGGTTAACTTCACTGTCACACCTTCCGAATACGACACATGGAGAGGAAACAACTATTATGGCACATACGGCCGCCCAGGTGGTTGTATTTTGTCTATGACAACCGGAGGTTCCTTTGTCATGCAAGGCGGCACGATGCTCATTGCAAAAGATGAGCCTGGAAATTGGCAAAATAATGGTTACAAGACAATCAATCTTCTTGACCTCTACAAATGTAAAGGCTCATCAACAGGTGGTGAGATGATTATTTGCTCAATTCCATTTGTGAATGGCAAAGACTGGGGAACAGCATACGTTGGTTCAGACATCAGCTTGTATGATTTGACCATCATCGGTAATTCCGAGATAAACTTCTATGCAGACCACGATTCTAAGTCTGTCTACAGTGGTGTTCTCTACATCAATCACAACCTGACTATCGGTTACGACCCAAATCACCTGTCTAAGGATTTATGGACAAATGGCAGGACACAGGCCCGTTTGAAGTGTCCTTCTGAACTGCATGTCGGTGGTGACATCCTTGTTAAATCGACAGGATTAGCTAGTACGACTGCAAAATATCCTATAATGTTGTCTGGAGGAAATAGTGACAACTATTTTAACGAAAAGACTTTTATTAATCTGACATTGTTTGGCTCAACCAAATCAACAATATTGGGCGATGTCGGTGTGCCATACGACAACAATAACAATCAGTGTCCACGTTTGCGATTTGGCGATGTAACAGTCAACAAAAACAGCAAGGATATCTATGTGAACATTGATGATGCGGGCAACTATCCATTATTTGTGATGCACGATCTCAATGTAAAGATGGGTGTTGTAAAAACTGTCGGTTGTGATGGTTCTGCACCGCATAGCCAAAACAGTTACAAAGGTATCGTTTTCGACAACAGACCAAACAACACGACTCTTGCTAACAGCATTCAGTCTGTAAGCGTAGGTAAAAACACAGGCTCGCTTGAAGACGCGTACATAACAATCATGGGCGCACCATATAATTATGGTGGCGGTGAAGGATATCATCAGTTCAGGTTGAAGTCCGACCTGGTATTGGGTCATTTGCATATTGCGACTAATGGTCGAATGGTAGAACTGGGTAAGTATAACCTCACGTTGAAGACCTACGACAATCCTGGTGACGCAAACATTAATAACCCTCAGAACGGCTATATTTTCATAACGGATGGCAATTATGGTGATGGTGGTTTGACACTGCCTGTAAGCGGTGCTTCGACAACGCGTTTCCACATCGGTTCGTTCAAGAATGGCGGATTTGATTTTGCGCCAGTAAATGTCACATCAGGCACATCAACCATAAATGGTTACATGACCATTGTTCCATGTAGCGGTTATCACCCACTTATTGAAGCAGGGAAGAGAAACCAATCTGCTCCTTATTTCTTCCGTATGTCATGGGCAGACAACAAGGGCGCAAAGGCTGCAAAAAAGACCGATTTCACATATAATTTCCATTTGCCAGTTTCTTCACCTAAAGATGGCGGATGGACCAATGGTTACGAATTGTGGAAGGCTCCGGAAGGTTTGACATGGACACTTCTGCGCAATCATATCAATCCAGAAAACAACGATGCAAATTATTATGAATTCCTTCCTGCGAACCTGAATCTCGGCAGTTTGACAGGTGATTTCGTAATAGGCTATGGACTTTACGAGGGTCATGGTGACATCTACTATTCGACGAAAAACGGAAAGTGGACCGATTCCGGTGTATGGACAAAGAATGTTGATGGCACACCTGATGGCAATAACTATACACCAGGACTGTTGGATATTGTTCACGTCATGAAAGGCCACACTATCACTACTGTTTCTACAACAGAACAGAAGCCTCTCATGGTTGGTCAGATTTGTTTTGATGGTGGCACGTTGAAGGTTTCCAAAGACACAAAACACAGCCAGATTGCTGAAATATTGTTGGATGACGAGCGTGATGCTACTGGAAGCGTATTGCAGTATGTCGTTGACAACAGTTTAAGTGAAGCATGGGCTGCAGACAACATATTGAACTACAACAACTATACGACCAATGTATTGAAGGCTAGCCATACCAAATTCATGGCTGCGTCGGGCGTGAAACTGTTCTTTACAAACACAGGTTCAAACACATTCAAAATGCCTACCGTGTTTGATACATACCCTATTCTTGTACTCGATGGAAATAGTGCAAATAACCCATTCGAATTCACGTCCAGGAATGATGTAGTTGTCAATGAACGATTGTCTATATACAAAGGTGCTGCGGTCAATGTGGCTTCTGGCAGCAATTTGGAAGTCGGTGGTGCAACTTATGTTTATGGCGGAGCATCATTAAATGTCGCAGGTACAATGAAAACTGTCGGAACATTGAGCAATCAGTATTCGGAGACGGTAAATCCATCAAAAATTGAAGTTGCTTCAACAGGTAAGCTGATCGTTTGCGGTAATATATCTCAAAACAAGGCTCACGACGATGCCGAATTCAATGTCAAAGGAACTATCAGTTTTGAGGAAGGTGCGAACCAGACAATCTCTGGCAAAGTCACCGGTAACCAGATCAAATTCTTCAATGGTTCATTGCTTGTCCTCAAGAAGAAAGCTGTCGAGAACACCGTTACCTTTAACAACAAGGTTACGACGGAGAATGGACTTAACACTCAATTGAAGGTTGATTTAACCCGTGGTACATTAAACTTCGCAGAAGGAACAACGGAGTTGAATATTGGAGACAGCAAGCGTAAATATATTTACATTCCAAAAGACGTTACTTTGGCCGCGAATAATGGCGCAAAGCTTTATTTGAACGGTGCGAAGGATAGTGAGAATCACTTGAGCCTTGAACTCGAAGGTACTATCAAAGTGGACAAGGGTACCGAAGACAACAAGTCGGTTATCATGACCAACAACATGATGACGTACTCAAATGGTGGTTTGTCAACGATTATCGTGGGTGCCAACTCATTATTCGAGGCTGGCCAGATTGCACCAAGCAACAGTTCGTATGCTATATTGAATATGAAACTTTCCAGTGAGACTTCTACAGTTCAACTCGGTCATGAAAGTTATCCATATGGCGTAAGTGCAGACAATCATGATTTGTTTGACTCTAACTACGGCTCATTCCATGTTTTGGATGGCAAGATAGAGATGGCAGATGGATCACGCGTTGTTGTCAAGAGAGTATGCGCTTCAGATAAACCTACAATCAGATACTATGCAAGGACATCTTCTCTTGAAAGTGGAAGTGCATTTGTTCTTGATTGTGCACAAGGTAATTATCCAAGCCAAGGTGTTACGATTTACACAGAATCTGAATTGCAAGGCCTTACAATCGGCAACGATGTCAAGGCTACCATCAGCGATAAGCAAAGCGTAGTAAAACCTTTGGTTATTAATTCGAAGTTGACAATTGGCGAGAATGCAGAACTTGTCGCAAATGGCCACGACGTCGTAATGAATGGTGATGGTGAAATCAATGGCGCTTATACACCTGGAGATAATACGACAACATTCTCTGGCACAGAAAAACAGACGTTTGTCGGATCTTCCCGTTTTGACCTATATAATATGGTAGTGAATGCTGAAGAGATCGATATGATGCTTGATGGTGTTCACGTTTCAAACAACCTGCTCATTGAAGGCGGTGAATTAAGAAAAGGCGGTAACGGTGAAATTGACTTCGTTGGTAAAACAGCAACTATAAAGGCCAATGCTTCAATAACGGGAAATGGATTGAAGATGGATGGAGCTACGGCTCAAAACCTCAGCAGCGAAGGTACAATAAGCATACTTGACGTTGACAACAGATATGGTGTTGAAATTCCTGGCACAATGTCTTCTCCTACAGTCATTACAGACAGACTTGTTTTGACAGACGGTGCATTCGATATCGGCGTCAACTCACTTGTATTGAGTGAGAATGCATCTGTTGAAGATGGCTCTGGCTTAGGATTTAACAAAAATCATGGAAACAGAATTGTAACAAGCCTTTTGTTGACTGATGGCGGCGTTACTAAACGCGTTTCCAATGGCATGACGCTTAGCAATTTCGTATTGCCAATCGGTGGAGAAGATAAATATCTTCCAATGACAATAGATGGTTCTATTGTCGCTTACAAAGGTTTGATACAGAATGGTGACGACGATGATATCGTTCCTGGCGACGCAGAAGAGGCTGTCGATTCAAGATTTACAGTCGTTCCAGTCGGCAGAGCTTATTCATCGGTTAGCAATAGTGATGATATTGATCATGTTCTGAATGATTATTGGCAGATAAACTCTACAAGCATTACAAGCCTCAATGGTACAATCTCATTTGAGGCGCCAAAAGCAGATGCCAAGGGATACGGAGATGCATGTGATGGCGGGTACAAAACCGCATTCTTGCATGTAGATGCCGATAATTGGGCTATTGGTGATGGCGTTCAAGATGGTGATCCAATAAAGTTCACATATTCAATGTCAACAGACGTCGCTGGAACATATTTGGCTGGATGTTCACCTCATTTGCCACATGCAATTTCCGCTTATATTAATACGAAGACAGGAAATTGGGATGCTAAAATATGGAGCGAATACGATCCTGTAACAAAAGCGCCAAGAGAAGGCGCAGCTTTGGTTTATTTGCCAACTGACGAGGAAGTTCGTGTTTATATCAAGGAGAAATCAACTGTCACAATCTCAGACCATGATAAAAACACATTGAGTCTTGAGATTCAATCTGGTGCAACATTGAAACTTGGCGAAACATTTAATCATACTTTCCATAAGGTTTCTGGTACTGGCACTATGCAACTTGAGACTTCGAACTTGCCGGATGCAAACTATGATCTATTCTTCAGCACTGCCGGTGGTACATTGGAATACACAGGTTCAAATGCTATCACGGTGTTGTCAGGTACAAATATGCAGTTTAATAATGTCCGCCTGACAGGTACCGGAAAGAAGACTATTCGCCAGGGAACTTCTATGGTTATAAACGGTCATTTATACATTGGTACCAATTCTGCTGGCAATGTAGGACCAGAAGTCGTACTGAATAAAGATGCAGGTGAAGTTCATTTGAAAAAATATCTTTACATGTATAGTGGAAAGGTATCGGGTGATGGCTCATTCATATTTAGTGGCACAGCACTGCAGTATATCACGTCTGGAAGCAAAGTCAAGGATGATCTCAAGACTATAGAATTGGCGGGCATTGAGATTGACAATGCAAAAGGACTTGCTTCTGGCAATACCAATTTGGGCAGTGATGTTGATATTAGAGTTACATCACTTACGCTCACACGAGGCAAGTTTACAATGACAAAGGCAGGTCACCGTGTTACCGTTGTCAACGACGACACTCACGCAATTGTTGGAGGAAGTTCTACAAGTTATGTAAACGGACTTTTGTGTAGAACAATGCGTGGTGGTTATGACTATATATTCACCGTTGGCGCAAGTAGATATGGTTATGCTAAATTAAAGCCTACTACAGATGGTGTCTGGGGCGTTAAGTATTATTCAACAAAAACTCCACTCATTGGATCAGATGAGGTGGCCTGGAGTAACCTTGGCGATGAATATTGGGCAGTTTCTAATGAAACTGACAATGCTTCGGCTGCTGTTCAAGTAACAATGTCATGGACAAAGAAGAGTGCAAAGAAGGGTACAGATATTAACTATAGCACATTCTTCTTTGATGAACCAAATGACAAATGGTCGCCAGACAGATATGAGGTTAATGAAGGAAATACTACTGCGGGATATGCAAGTACAGTTCATTCTCACAATGCAGGCAAGGCAGTAGATGAAGGCTGGACATACTTCGCTCATGGTAGTGTAAAACCTAAAGGCGATGTCATTTGGACTGGTAAGGAAAGTCAGTATTGGTATGTTCCAAACAACTGGGAAGGTGGATGCATCCCAGGTCCTGATGATGTAGTTGTTATTCCTGCTTCTGCTAAAAACAGTCCTATAGTTAGCAAGAGCCTCAAAACAACAGCACTTGCCAAGGACCTTTACATCGATACAAATGGAAAGCGAACAGTTACAATCAATGATGGTTTGGCATTGTATGTTGCTAACAATTTGTATGTAAGCAATCTTGACAGAACTGCTGTCATTATACTTCATAAGCATGACAACATGGCGTCATTCCGTGTCGATGGCGAAATGCGCAAGGGTGCTTACAATGAAAATGGCGATGGTCCGATACTCAACGATGACGGCGACGAAACAGGTGATGGACATGTAATCGTTGATGTGCGCAAGACATTGATTACAGGTATCACTTATTACACTGGTACTGCGACAAAAGAAGGTACATATCAGGAACAGAAAGGCAGTTCAAAGACAAGCCTCGTCCGTCTTAATCAAGGCAGCTATAAGGATGATGACATTGCAATCTATAGCCCTATTGATGAAAGCTGGACTAATGCTCCGTCACTTGCCAATAGATTTGGTCTCGGTGCAACATTGTACCTTTACTGGGTTGACCGTGCAGAGACTCGTACCGTAAGTCAGGTTGGCGAGATTTATCCTGCGACAAGAGATTATACCGCTGAACTTAAGATGAATGGCACGGATAATACTCGCGGCTGGAATTTGTTGTCAAACCCATATCAGTTCGCATTCCCTATCACTGATGGTGATCAGTTCGTTAAGGAAGACATTGACTTTGTGGTATTCCGCCACATGAATATGGACACATTCGAATATGAGAATGCAACATATAGCTTCAGTACTGGAGTTTCTTTGCCATATGGTCCAAAACTTGACAAGGAGCTATATATGGCGCCTCAGCAGGCTTTCTGGGTTAAAGCGACGAAGCCAGGACAGACGTTCACATTCAAGCCGGAATTTGTAGCCAAAGGTTCGCAGACGATGAGAGAGACAAAACTCAAGAGCAGCGTTGCTATCGATGATGATGTCCTCTATTTATCACTCGGCAGCAATAATTCGACCGCAGATCATACGGCTTTGGTATTCCGTGATGGCGATATGTATTCGGACAATGCCGATGCAAGCAAGAAACTTGATGCTAATAACAGGAATCAAATTGCCTTGGTAAGAAGCGAAGATCTTGCGTCAATTGCTAAATATCCTAACACATCAAACATTGAGGATGGCGAAGTTATTCCGTTGGCAGTTCAAGTTGCTCAAGGTGCTGAAACAGGCATTATTGAAGTTTTGAATCTTGACGATTTTGAATTAGAAACAGAGTTGTATCTTCACGATTACATGACAGATGACGTGATTGATTTGCGTGAGACAAATGGCAAATATGAATTCGTTTCATACGAGTCTGGTCGAATTGTCAGCGATCGATTTGCATTGTCTGTTGTCGGCAATAAGGTCGTAGAATCCGATCCTCAGGATGAGGATGCTACAGATTTCGTAGGAAATGATGATAGTCGCCGAATCGTTATAGGTGAGCTTGGTGACGATATCATTGTCCGCATAGAGTCTAGCGACATTGCAGCCGGAAGCGTTGCTCGTGTATATGACATGATGGGACGTCTTCTTGTTCAGACGGATATCACAAAGCCTGTGACACGTATCCCTATGGCTGAGACAAAGGGCATCTATCTTGTTGAGGCTGTTAGTGGCGATTTGTCGGCAAAGACAAAGGTTAGAAAATAATTCTACTAAATAATAGAAATGATGAGGGTATGTCATTGCGACATACCCTCTTTTTTATTTTAAGACCACAATTTCCTACAGCAATACGACTTTTAAAGCGACTAAAAAGCTCTTAGCAGCTTTTCTCACCTGCATTTTAAACCAATGTGCAACATCATCTCTTCTTTTGAGATAACGGCATCAATTTCGTACTTGTTAGGATAATGGATGATGATTGATTACCAAGGAGGCAACAGTCTTTTCGTGTTCGCGCTTTTACACAAAATTTCTGGCGATTTATAGACACATCAGAGTCTTATACCAACGAGTATCGCATCGTCTGTCTGTTCATAAATACCATCACCGGCAGTGCCGTCTGTACGCCAGTTGTCTATCGTCATCTCAATCTTGAGCTTCTGTGTCGAGAACGGCAGTTTATGTACGTCCGCGAGAAGTTCTCGCAAACGTTTTGCCGTGAACTTATGGATGCGATTTGCACTGTCGAAGCCGAACTGATCGGTCATACCATCGCTGAAGAGGTAGAAGACATCTCCGTTCTTAATGTCAATTTCGTTGTTTGTGAAATGGTCCGCAGCCATGTGATGTATGCCTATAGGCATCCTGTCGGCGTTGTATTTTTTCAAAGTACCGTCGCTGATACCGACTATCGGACGGAAAGCTCCAGCATAATGAAGTTTCTTCTTCTCTGTGTCAATCACTATGAGTGCGATGTCGATGCCGTCATGATTGTCGTCGTCGCCTCTCTGGTGCAACGACTGCTTAAAGAGCGAATTCATCTCGTCGAGCATCTTGGCAGCATTGAAATCCGCATAACCGATGAGCGTAGGCGCAAGATAGTCAAGTATCGACATGCCCAGCATACTCAGTATGGCTCCCGGCACACCATGACCTGTACAATCTCCGACGGCAAGCATTTTGTAATGTCCGGCCTGACTAGCCCAATAGAAATCTCCCGAGACAATATTAAGAGGCCTATATATGAGCAGATGTCGACCAAAAAGAGTGTTCATGACCCTCTCCGAAGGCATCACTGCCTGCTGAATGATGCTGGCGTAGTTGATGCTATCTGTCATCTCTTTGTTGGTCTTACTGATGGTTTCGTTCTGCGCCATGAGGTCACGACTCTGCTGTTCGATCTTCTCGTTCTGCTCTTCGAGACGTTCGTTCTGGCTCAGGATTTCCTCCTTCTGCTGCTCGAGTTCTCCGTTCTTCTGGTCGAGAATCTGGTTGGCCTTGCGACTCTGCACATACCAACGCATGATGATGATAGCCATGACGACAAGCAGCATCATCACAATGGTTGACGCATAGATGAGTATGCGCTGCTGACGGCCCTCCATCTCGAGTTTCTGTTCACGCTGCTTCTGCGCCTGCATCTGCTCAGCAAATTTGGCCTGTGCCATATTTTGAGTTGCAGCAATTGCATAATCAGTCTTATGCCCTATCCTGTGGTAATAATCATACAGCTGCTGATATTCCAGGGCTTTCTTGTAATCACCCTTAGCCTCGCTCACACGCCTGAGAGTCTGATAAAACAATGATCTTTGATCGGCATACGATGAATCTGTCTCAATGATATTCCTGACGGAGTCTATCATCTGATTTGCTCGCGCATATTTCCCCGTCAAGGCCAAATACCATATATGACTATGGTCAACCATCATGCGTTCACTATTGTAGTCGAACTTCGTCACAAGATAATAGGCCTTATCAAGAAACATCTTGGCGCTGTCAACAAGCTGCGCCCTGTTGCGAGGATTGATGATAGATTCGCACAACAATATCTCTGGAATCTCCGTGAAAGAGATGTATTGGACATATCCATAATCCAACGAATCAGCAATATGAATAGCCTTAAGATATTTATGCTTAGCATTGTGAATAACGTCAAGCCCCGCCTCGGCTGTGCGCAAATACTGATGAAGATACGTCGAGCCCAATCCCATGTAATCTTCGGCAATAGCAACAATGTTATCCGTTCGAACGTCTTCTTCCAGAGCCTCATTGAAACAATCTAAGGCGTGGTCGAATACATCATTGAGATAATTGTTGTTTCCGATATCGCGAAGCACATCTACAACGCGTTTTTGGTCGCCAATTTCCTTATATATCTCAAGTGCCTTGTGGTAATACTCATCACCCTTCGTACCATCCTGCAAGCGAGATGAATATATGATGGCCAGATTATGATAATTCTTGGCCACAATGCTTTTTTCTCCTATCGAATCTGCGATTACTATCGCACGGAACGCATGATTGACAGATTTGAAATAATCACCTGTAAAATAATTGGCCCAATAGAGAAAACTTTCGGCAGACGCTTCAGACTTACCGTCTTTATATTTTCGCGCAAGCTGAAGTGCGATGTTTGAGTATCGAATTACGGTATCTACATTATAATGCAACATACCGATATCAATAGCAAGACGCAATTTCGTTGTGTCATGCCTTGCATCCTTGAAAACATCAATGAGACTATCCACCTGTGCATCAGATGCTTCCTGCGCATGCGACACGACGCACGGCAGAAAGGCGAATGCCAGCAAGATATATACACAGAACGTCTTCATACATCATTTTTACGTAACAGAAAAAAAGATGTTCTCTTCCAACAAAAAAAAGAGAGACCGCCTTTCGAGCATCTCTCTTTTGCGGAATATCGCTATTTATCTATTATTCATCGAGTTTAAGCACAGCAAGGAATGCCTTTTGAGGCACTTCAACCTTACCGATTTGCTTCATGCGCTTCTTGCCTTCTTTCTGCTTTTCAAGCAATTTGCGCTTACGCGAAACGTCGCCACCATAACACTTAGCGGTTACGTCTTTACGGACAGCCTTGATGGTCTCTCTAGCAATGATTTTTGCACCGATGGCTGCCTGGATGGCAACTTCAAACTGCTGACGTGGGATGAGTTCCTTGAGCTTTTCGCACATCTTACGTCCGATGTTAACCGCGTTGTCGATAAAGGTAAGTGTTGAAAGCGCATCGACTTTCTCACCATTGAGAAGGATATCCATCTTCACCAAACGGCTTTCACGGAAATCTATTGGATAATAGTCGAACGATGCATAGCCACGCGAAATACTCTTCAGACGGTCATAGAAATCAAAGACGATTTCGGCAAGTGGCATATCATATTCAAGTTCGACGCGATCACTTGTCAGATATGTCTGCTTCTGGAGTGTTCCGCGTTTCGAGAGGCAGAGTGTCATAATCGAACCGACATATTCGCTCTTGGTGATGACCTGTGCCTTGATATACGGTTCCTCAACATGGTCGAGAACCGTCGGTTCTGGCAATGCTGATGGCATGTGAACTTCAATCAACTCACCCTTCTTGGTGTACGCTTTGTACGGTACGTTAGGAACAGTTGTAATCACGGCCTGATTAAACTCACGATCGAGACGTTCCTGAACAATCTCGAGATGGAGCAAGCCAAGGAAACCGCATCGGAATCCGAATCCGAGAGCCAGCGACGATTCTGGCTGATATGTGAGCGATGCATCATTGAGCTGCAATTTCTCTATTGATGCTCTCAGATCTTCATAATCCTCTGTATCAATAGGATAGATACCAGCAAACACCATCGGCTTAACCTCTTCAAAGCCATCGATTGCCTTCTCACATGGGTTCTCAACATGCGTGATTGTATCACCGACTTTCACCTCTTTGCTGGTCTTAATACCGCTGATAATATAACCCACGTCACCTGCCTTTACCTCTTTGCGAGGCTCGAGATCGAGACGAAGAACGCCAACTTCGTCCGCATCATACTCTTTCTGGGTTGCAACGAATTTTACCATCTCGCCAGGCTTGATAGTTCCGTTTACAACCTTATAGTATGCGATAATACCACGGAATGAGTTGAAAACCGAGTCGAAGATAAGGCACTGCAAAGGTGCATTGGGATCACCAACCGGATGAGGTACTCGATGGACAATGGCCTCAAGAATTTCCGGCACACCCATACCAGTACGTCCGCTGGCGTGGATAATATCTTCGCGCTTGCAACCGATCAGCTCAATAATCTGATCCTCAACCTCTTCAGGCATCGCATTCGGCATATCCATTTTATTGAGCACCGGAATGATTTCAAGGTCATGGCCAATAGCCTGATAAAGGTTTGAGATAGTCTGAGCCTGAATGCCCTGCGTTGCATCAACAACGAGCAAGGCACCTTCGCATGCAGCGATAGAACGCGACACCTCATATGAGAAATCGACGTGGCCCGGAGTGTCAATAAGGTTCAGAACATATTTCTTGCCGTCGTTGGCTACGTAGTCCATCTGAATGGCATGGCTCTTAATCGTGATGCCACGCTCGCGTTCGAGGTCCATATCATCGAGCACTTGAGCCTGCATCTCTTTAGCGCTGACAGTCTTCGTGAATTCCAAAAGGCGGTCGGCCAAAGTACTCTTGCCGTGATCGATGTGTGCTATGATACAAAAATTGCGAATGTTCTCCATCTGAGGAAATATTGTTTCAGCCCCAAAGTTATGAAAAAATCGGCTAATTACGACATTTTTGGACCACTGCCATATTTATTGAACACCTCTTCGCTGATAAAGCTATGGTCAACAGGTTCATTGCCATCACCCGGATGTTCATTTCCAACGCCATCGACGAGGATTTCCAATCCAAGCTTATACGATGGTATGGTGACGGCTATATTACCGTCATCAAGAGTCTGACGTGTGATATTGAAATCATAAATTGTCTGCACGATCTCGAATATCCTATAATCCCTGAAGCCGACATTCTCCTTGCCATCAACGATGCTCCTGCCGAAATTGCGTCCATAAGCCACCTTCAGATAATATCGCCCTTCTGGAATATTCTTTATGAGATATCTACTGCCAGTGCCAATATACACAATGCGTATGCAAGTATCAGCAAAGCTGTATGTCTCGCTGCTCATTTTCATCACATTGGCAACAACTTCCGTCTCTGCCGATGTCGTAATCTCCATATAGTTGTCTATCGATTTTTCAAATACAGGCTTTATGCCATATTGCTTTGGCGAATCACCAGTCTTAATCTTTATCAGCTTCCATTCCGATGTTCCATTGCCGTTTGGAACCCCTGCATAGGCAAATATTGCAGCCAAGAACAAAACCGTAATGAGAATCATCTTTTTCATAATATCATCTTTACATGCTATCATAAAACGAACTTGCTATCACCATACAAATATAAAAGTTATTCAGTTCGGACATTTTTGCAATACGACTAAAAAAAGAGCCGTCTCCTGTTAGGAAACGGCTCTCAATGTTATCACGTTTTTGAAGTGAATAAAGTCTTATTTCACCTCCCAAATGTCATTTGTTTCAAGAAGTTCTGCGAAGTTGTGATACTTCTTGGCAGCCTTTACCTCAGCAATCTGAGCTTCAACAGCATCGTTATATGTTGGAGCTTCAACATCGCGGATAACGCCCAATGCGATTGGGAATCCGTCGCCATCGCCCATGAGAGCGAGCTTGAGCTGAAGTGTGTTGTCCTGGCAGTGTGCATCGTGAACAAGGATATCCTTTTCTGTGATGCCGTTCTCGCCAATCTTGACAATCTTGAGGCCGAAACCCTCCTGAACAAGGCCGAACTCGTTGTTCTCGCCAAAGATCAAAGGCTGGCCATGCTTAACGTAGATCGCATTCTTCTTGCGCTCTGTTGGTGTATATACAGAATCGTGTGTTCCGTTGTTGAAGATTACGCAGTTCTGAAGAATCTCACATACTGCCGCACCTTTGTGATTGTATGCCTCTTTGAGAACATCAACAGTTCCTGGAGCATCTGTCGCAACGGCACGAGCGAAGAAATGACCGCGAGCGCCAAAGCAGAGCTCTGCTGGACGGAATGGATCCTCAACAGTTCCATATGGCGACGACTTGCTGACGAAGCCACGTGGTGATGTTGGTGAATACTGACCCTTCGTCAAACCATAGATACGGTTGTTGAGAAGAATCATCTTGAGGTCGATGTTACGACGGTTTGCATGGATAAAGTGGTTACCACCAATTGCAAGACCATCGCCGTCACCGCTCACCTGCCATACAGAGAGTTTTGGATTTGCAACCTTTGCACCTGTTGCAATGGCAGCTGCACGACCGTGAATCGTGTTCATGCCGTATGTTGCCATGTAGTGTGGCAAACGGCTAGAACAACCGATACCTGAGATAACTGCTGTATCGTGTGGTGCTACGCCGATTTCGGCCATAGCCTTATGGAGTGAAGCCAAGAAAAAGTGGTCGCCACAACCCGGACACCAGCGAGGCTGACCTTTCTTAAAATCGGCTGCTGTATAATTACTCATTTTGATTTAAGATTTTATTGTTTAACAACCTCGTTTTTATTTCTTGAGAATTTCCTCGAAAGCCTCAACAAGCTCTGCGACAACAAAAGGCTGTCCCTTCACCTGATTGAACTGATATGGAACGAAATTGTCCACCTTCATTCTGAGGAATGATGCGAACTGACCCATGTTCTGCTCTGCAACAACAACCTTCTTGTACTTCTTCATAACCTCTGCAGTATTCTTTGGCAGTGGGTTGATATACTTGAAGTGTGCGAGAGCGACCTTCTTGCCTGCTGCACGCATCTCGTCCATTGCTGCACGCAAATGGCCGTATGTGCCACCAAAGCCAACGATAAGGAGGTCTGCATTGTCCTTGTCGCCAAGAACCTCTACGTCTGGAACCTGAATCTTGTCGATTTTCTCCTGACGAAGACGTGTCATGAGGTCGTGGTTCTCTGGATCTGTCGAGATTGCACCCGTCTTGTTGTCCTTTTCAAGACCACCAAGGATGTGCTGGAAACCTTCGCGACCAGGAACTGCCCAGTAGCGGCTGCCTTCAGCGTTACGCATATATGGAGTCCATGTGCCCTTCATCTCTTCAGGAACGTATGGAGGATTGATTGCAGGATATTCTGCGAGGTTTGGCAACTTGAATGCACCAGAACCGTTTGCGATGTATGCGTCTGTCAAGAGAACGACTGGAGTCATGTGCTCGAGAGCGATCTTGCAGGCATCATATGCTGCATCGAAACAGTCTGTTGGCGATGTTGCAGCCATGACTGGCATTGGGCTCTCACCGTTGCGTCCGAAGAGACACTGCAAGAGGTCTGTCTGCTCGCTCTTTGTTGGAAGACCTGTTGCAGGACCACCACGCTGAACGTCGAGAACAACGAGAGGCAACTCCATGATGACTGCAAGGTTCATTGCCTCAGACTTGAGGCAGATACCAGGACCAGATGTCGAAGTAACGGCCAAAGCACCAGCAAACGATGCACCAACTGCAGAAGCACAGCCTGCGATTTCATCTTCACACTGAACTGTTGTAACGCCAAGCGACTTATGCTTCGAAAGTTCATGAAGCACGTCTGTTGCCGGAGTGATAGGATATGATCCGAGGTAAAGCTTCAAGCCAGCCTTTTCAGCAGCTGCGATAAGACCATAGGCTGTAGCCTTGTTACCTGTGATGTCCATATAACGGCCTTTGACCTTAGTCTTTGACTCGATGCGATATACGTTTGCAACCGACGAGTGTGTATTGTGACCATAGTCATAACCGGCCTGAATAACTTTGATGTTTGCTTCGGCAACACCAGCCTTCTTTGCAAACTTCTCTTTCAGATAGTTGAAAGCGATATTGAGGTCGCGATCGAAAAGCCAGCATACGAGACCGAGGGCGAACATATTGCGGCATTTCAATATGCTCTTCACATCCATGCCCGAATCAGCAAGGCAATCCTTGACCATTGTCGAGATTGGACAAGCAATCACGCGATCTGGATCAATGCCCATCTCGCCGAGATAATCCTCTGTCTTGAAAGCAGCCTTCTCAAGATCGCTCTTACCGAAGGAATCGGTGTCGATGATGATGGCAGCACCAGCCTTAGCATATTTATACTGTGTCTTAAGTGCAGCTGCATTCATTGCAACGAGGACATCGCACTTATCACCAGGAGTAAATACCTGACCAGCGCCAATGTGAACCTGAAAACCCGAAACACCTGTGAGTGAGCCCTGTGGCGCACGAATATCGGCTGGATAGTCAGGGAAGGTACTGATACTATTTCCTACAGTTGCAGAAACCGTCGAGAAGATATTTCCCGCCAGCTGCATACCGTCGCCAGAGTCGCCCGAAAAACGCACTACAACGTCTTCGCGCTCTTTGATTTCTAATGTATCTGCCATATCGTATATGATTAGGTTATTTGTTTCTTACCTTTTTTATGTTTTGTCGCAAAAGTACTAATTATAGTTTGAACAAGCAATATTATGCGACTTAATTAATGTAAAATTTTAACTTATTCGATAAAAATTTAACCGAATTAAAAATTGCACCCCCGTCATAAAGGGGGTTATAAAGATCATTCCACTAAAGTTTGCGATTCGAGACCACTTAAATCATATACAACCAAAACCCGAAATGACGAGAAGACTGTTTTTTGTACTTAACAATATAAACAACGCGAATTTGAAATATTTTGAATATTTGCTGATGCGGGACTTGATTTTTTGATTCTTCATGCATATCTTTGCATGCTATCATAAAAAATACTACGTCAATCTATGGAAGAGGAACAGAGGAAAATCAGTCAGAACTCGGCGACTGACTACGACGAAAGCAATATCGTAACCCTCGAATGGTATGAACACATACGTCATCGTCCTGGAATGTACATCGGACGACTTGGCGATGGTACATACGATAACGATGGTATCTACGTGCTTCTCAAGGAGGTAATGGACAACTCAATCGACGAATTCATGATGGGATTCGGCAACAAGATTGAAGTGACCATAACGGATCATGCCCGTGTTTCTGTACGTGACTATGGTCGTGGAATACCATTGGGCAAGGTTGTCGATGTAGTCTCAAAGATGAATACAGGTGGCAAGTATGACAGTTCGGCCTTCAAGAAGTCAATAGGTCTTAACGGTGTGGGTATCAAGGCCGTAAACGCTCTTTCTACTTCATGCGTTGTCGAGGCAATCCGCGATGGACAGAAGAAAAGAGTGGAATTCTCAAAAGGTGTTGTTGTCAAAGAATATGACATCGAGCCAACCAAGGAGAAGAATGGAACGCGCGTATCATTTGACCCAGACGCTACCCTTTTCGAAAACTATCAGTACAACGATGACTTCATCATCAAAATGATGAAGAACTACTCATACCTTAACCGTGGACTCTCGCTCGTCTTCAATGGTGAGACATACAAGAGTGACAATGGAGTTGTGGACCTCCTTCAGCAGAACATGAGTGACGATGCGGTCTATCCAATCATTCACCTAGAATGTGACGACCTGGAACTAGCTATCACTCACGCCAACCATTATGGCGAGGAGTACTACTCATTCGCCAATAGCCAGAACACAACACAGGGTGGCACACACCTCATCGCATTCAAAGAAGCAATCGTCAAAACCGTCCGTGAGTTCTATGGGAAGGACTTTGACGTCAACGACATACGTTCAGGCATCACAGCAGTTGTCTCTATAAAGGTACAGGAACCAATTTTCGAGAGCCAGACAAAAACAAAACTCGGCTCGAAGGAGATGGCACCTTCAGATGCACAAGACAATCCACTTGCCGGTGTCACAATCCGTCAGTTCATGCTTGACTTTGTCACCGAGCAACTAGACAACTACCTGCATCGTAATCCGGAGACTGCCAGGGCTTTACAAGACAAGATAAAAGACTCGGAAAGCGAGCGCAAAGCCATCAGCGGCATTCAGAAGCAAGCTCGTGAGAAGGCCAAGAAGGCCAACCTCCACAACAAGAAGCTGCGTGACTGCACGCTACACTACACGTCGAACAGCGACCTTAAAGAAGACACATGCATCTTCATCACCGAGGGAGACTCTGCATCGGGTTCTATCACCAAGGCTCGCGATGCAAACACTCAGGCGGTATTTTCACTTCGTGGTAAACCGCTCAATACATTCGGACTCAAGCGAGACATCGTATACAAGAACGAGGAGTTCTACCTCTTGCAGGCAGCTCTGGACATTGAGGAAGGAATTGACAATCTACGTTATAATAAGGTAATCGTAGCAACCGATGCCGATGTCGACGGAATGCACATCCGTCTGCTCGTCATCACATTCTTCCTACAGTTCTTCCCTGAAGTAATCCGCAATGGCCACCTCTTCATTCTCGAAACGCCGCTTTTCCGCGTCCGCAACAAACAGAAGACAATCTATTGCTACTCAGAGGAGGAACGAGACAAGGCCATATCGAAACTTGGTGCGAAACCAGAGATCACACGATTCAAGGGTCTCGGTGAAATCAACTGGGAGGAGTTCCGTGAATTCATCAATGAAAACATGCGACTCAGTCCTGTCAACATGAAGAAGGACGATGCTGTCAAGGAACTTCTGGAATTCTACATGGGCAAGAATACATCCTCACGCCAGCATTTCATCATCGACAACCTCGTGGTCGAAGAAGACCTTGTCGAAGAAGAGCAATACGATTAATAAAATGATTTCCAACAACCGATAATAACCACTCACCATGAGCGACGAGATAAATGACAGCCAGGACGAACTCGAAAACAGCGAAAGCCTTGACGAGAACACTCCACTTGACGACAATACTGATGACATTGTCGAAGATGACGGCCTTGCTCCATTGTGGAACGACGAGATAGTAAAGCACAGCCAGCTCCACGGTATGTTCAAATCGTGGTTTCTCGACTATGCCTCTTACGTTATTCTCGAACGTGCCGTACCACATCTCAACGATGGTCTGAAGCCAGTACAACGACGTGTGCTCCACTCGATGAACCGCATGGAGGACGGACGCTTCAACAAAGTAGCAAACATCGTGGGTCACACCATGCAGTTTCACCCTCATGGTGATGCATCAATCAAAGAAGCTCTCGTCGGTCTTGGACAAAAGGAACTACTTGTCGACACTCAGGGTAACTGGGGTAACATACTCACAGGCGACGATGCTGCTGCTGGACGATATATAGAGGCGCGACTTACTAAGTTTGCTCTCGATGTTGTCTTTAACCCTAAGACTACCATCTGGAAACAGTCGTACGATGGACGAAACGAAGAGCCAGTCACTCTACCAGTTAAGTTTCCTCTGCTTCTTGCACAGGGCGTTGAAGGTATTGCCGTAGGTCTTGCTTCAAAGATTCTGCCTCACAACTTCAACGAGCTTATCGACGCATCTATCGCATATCTCAAGGGAGAGTCGTTCGAACTATATCCAGACTTCCCTACTGGTGGTTCTATCGATGTATCGCGCTACAACGACGGACTGCGTGGTGGTGTAGTACGTGTGCGTGCTAAGATCAACAAGATTGACGCCAAGACACTTGCAATAACAGAGATACCATTCAGCAAGACAACAGAATCGCTCATCGACTCAATACTAAAAGTCAACGAGAAGAAAATCAAGATAAAGAAGATAGATGACAAGACCGCCGCAACGGCCAACATCGTCATAACACTTCCACCAGGTGCTTCGCCAGACAAGACAATCGATGCGCTCTATGCGTTCACCGACTGCGAGCTCAACATCTCGCCAAACGCCTGCGTCATCTATGAGAACAAACCTCACTTCATGGGTGTCAGCGAAATTCTCAAGCACAACGCAGACCAGACCGTAGATCTTCTCAAGCAGGAACTTGAAATAAAGCTCAACGAGCTGGAACACCAGTGGCACATGCTCTCGCTCGAAAAGATATTCATCGAAGAGCGTATATATAAGGACAAGAGATTCGAAGAGGCTCACAACAACGACGAAGCATGTGAGTATATCGACGAGCGACTGACACCATACTATCCTCAGTTTATCCGTGCAGTAACCAAGGAAGACATCTTACATCTTCTCGACATCAAGATGGCCCGAATACTTCGATTCAACTCAGATGCTGCAGAGGAGAAACTCGTCGCACTTAAAGAGGAAATGGAACGTGTCAAAAACGACATCGAGCATATCATCGATTTCTCTATCGACTATTTCAAGCGAATCAAGAAGCAGTATGGCAAAGACCACCCTCGCCTCACCGAGATCCGTTCTTTCGACAATATCGATTCAACAAAGGTTGCCGTCCGCAACGCCAAGCTCTATCTCGACCGCGAAGACGGCTTCATGGGCTACGGACTCAAGAAAGGCGATTTTATCTGCGACTGCTCCGACATCGACGATGTCATCCTCTTCTACGAAGACGGACGATTCGTTGTCAAGAAGATTGACACCAAGCTCAACGTTGGAACAGGCGTAATCCACATCGCCATATTCAAGAAAAACGACAACCGAACTATATACCATGCCGCATACACCGACGGCGAGACCGGCACGGCATTCGTCAAACGATTTGCCGTTACAGGCATTACTCGTGACAAGGAATACTACTTCATCACAGAGCACAAAAAGAGCAAACTCCACTACTTCAGTGCCAATCCTAACGGCGAAGGCGAGCTCCTCAAAGTACTTCTCAAACCAAAACTCAAGATGAAGAACCTTGTCTTTGAGTATGATATGGCATCGTTGGCAGTCAAGGGTCGTAGTGCACGAGGCAACATGCTCTCTAAGCACGAGATTCACAAAGTTGCCCTCAAGCAAAAAGGCGGCAGCACACTCGGCGGTCGCAAAGTATGGTTCGAGCCAGAGACACTGCGCCTCAACCCAGACGGACATGGAACCTTGCTTGGTGACTTCAACCCATCAGACATGATTCTCATCATCAACAGCAAGGGCGAAGCTATCACCACAGGATTCAACTTCGAACAACATTTTGACGACAACATCTTGCGAATCGAGAAATATGACGCGCGCAAGACTTGGACTGCCGTCTACTATGATGCCGAAGCAAAATCATACTATATCAAACGCTTCAAGATAGAGATAGACAAAAAGCCACAATCCATAATTGGTGAATCGCCAAAGTCAAAACTCGTGCTTTTCTCTGACGAAGATCATGCACGCATAGAATTGACTTATGGCGGTGGCGACAAATGGCGCCAGAAAGAGGAAATCGACGCATTTGAGTTCATCGGCGAAAAGAGTATCAAGGCAAAAGGCAAGCGCGTAACACAATATGAAGTGGGTAAATTCACCGAACTTGAACCACTCATTCCGACCGTACGCGACGACGCATCTGAAATCGGAAACGACGATAACGACAACACAGAACCGGAAGAAGAGGCGAAACTTTTCTGATGGACAGGATGACAATACCATGCAAGAAACAGCATGTAAATTCGCGGAAAGGAGCTACAGAGACAAAGATTGGCAAGGCTGCAATAAAGCCTTAAAACGAAATCCTTTTGTTGAAAAAAACAGAACTTTTGAAGAAGAATTTACGCTATTTGCAGTATTCGTTAACGAAATCGGAAAATAATTGATTACATTTGCACGTTCAAAAAAATAAAACAAAGACACAATACAAGAGCAATGAAGAAATTTTTGTTCTCAATAATCGCCTTCACATTTGCATTCGGCGCTAAGGCACAATTAGCAGAGACTCCAAGCAGCATCACGCCACAGGAGCGCATTGTCGTGACAAAGCCTGTTGAATTTCATTATGGTTTCAAGGCCGGACTTAACTTGACAACGTACGACAGTGACTGTGACGACTTCCAGGCACGCTTTGGTCAGTTCGGTTTCCTCTGCCGTTGGCAATTCAAGAACTGGGCAATTCAGCCAGAACTTCATTACGCAACGATGGGTGTGCGTTCTGTTGAGCATATGATGAGAAAACGCGACAACGAAGCTGACACTTGGGGCACAGACCGCAAGGATGCCATCGACTTCCGTCTCAAGATGAAAATGACTACAAAGAACATACAGATGCCTATCAACTTCAAGTGGTATCTGCCTATTCAGAGTCTTCATGGCATCAATATCCAGGCTGGTCCAACACTCAGCGTACAGTTCAACTACGACGTATCTATCAGCGGATCGCCAGCCGGTCTTCTTGCTGATCCAGCAATCGGTATCGCAAACGGCAACAAGCGTGAATTCGCACACGACATGAACCGATTCACAGTACTCGGTAATGTAGGTGCCGGCTACGATTCACCATCGGGCATCGGTGTTGACTTGCGTTGGTGCACAGGCTTGACACCTGTTTTCAAAGGCGAAAAGCAAAAGGCTTTCACAAACTGCCACGATCGTCTTTGGGTCATCGCCTTCACATATGTATTCTAATCGAATCGTATAAACAAGATAATACAAAGCGAGTGGTCATATAAAACTGACCGCTCGTTGCTTTTTAGTTAACAACACACATTTTATAATAGCATAAAATCTCATGGCACTTCAATGCGGCATCGTCGGATTGCCAAACGTGGGCAAATCTACACTTTTCAACTGTTTGTCAAACGCAAAGGCCCAGTCGGCCAATTTCCCATTCTGTACGATTGAACCAAACGTCGGTGTAATCACCGTACCAGATAAACGCCTTGAGGTTCTCGACTCTATGGTACACCCAGCCCGAGTCGTTCCAACAAACGTTGAAATCGTTGATATTGCAGGTCTTGTCAAAGGCGCGAGCCGTGGCGAAGGTCTTGGCAATAAATTCCTTGCCAACATAAGAGAGACAGATGCCATTATTCATGTTCTCCGTTGTTTCGACGATGACAACATCACACACGTCGACGGCTCTGTTGATCCGGTTCGCGACAAGGAAGTCATCGACCTCGAATTACAACTCAAAGACCTCGAAACTGTTGAACAGCGCATTGCAAAATGCGAAAAACAGGCAATCAGCGGCAAAGATGCCGACGCCAAGAAGCAGCTCGACATCCTTCTGCGTTTCAAAGAGGCTCTCGAAGCAGGAAAGAGCGCACGTTCGGTCGAACTTTCTGAACCAGAAGAAAAACTTGCAAAAGGCTTTTTCCTTCTCACATCGAAGCCTGTAATGTATGTCTGCAACGTCGATGAATTGTCGGTTGTCAACGGCAACAAGTACGTAGAAGCAGTTCGCGAAGCCGTCAAGGACGAAAATGCAGAAATCATCATTCTTGCAGCTCAGACAGAGTCTGAAATTGCAGAACTTGAGACATACGAAGAGCGACAGATGTTCCTTGAAGATCTTGGATTGAAAGAGTCTGGCGTTGTAAAACTCATCCGCTCGGCATACAGCCTCCTCAACTTGAAGACATACTTCACGGTTGGTCCGGACGAAGTACGAGCATGGACATTCCACAATGGCTATACAGCACCACAGGCAGCGGGTGTTATCCACACAGACTTTGAAAAAGGCTTTATCCGCGCAGAAGTGATTAAATATGACGACTTTGTGAAACTCGGATCCGAATCGGCATGCCGCGATGCAGGAAAACTCGGCATTGAAGGAAAGGATTATCTCGTTCAGGACGGAGATATCATGCATTTCCGCTTCAATGTATAGTGCTTTTTTTGATTATTCGTCATAAAAAATAACGAGAGGTTTTGCATTTCGGAAAAAAAAATCTAATTTTGCACTCGGAAATCAAAACCAGATGGTCGGTTGGATGAGTGGCTTAGTCACCGGTCTGCAAAACCGTCTACAGCGGTTCGAATCCGCTACCGACCTCAAAAGGTTGCCTAAACGGCAACCTTTTTTTCTTTATATACGAATAAAGCCTACGGCCTGAAGAATAAAAGCCCGACACATAATGGAAAATGGCAAAAATTGCATTACCTTTGCATTGTCATTTACTCATCATCTTTACTCCATCAACGACCTCGCATGGCGTAAATATCGAGCAAGTGTCTGATTGACAACAAAATGGTCTCATAGTTCAAGGGATAGAACGAAAGTTTCCTAAACTTTAGATTCGAGTTCGAGTCTCGGTGGGACCACGCAAAAAAGAGAGGCCATGCCTCTCTTTTTTTTACATTATAACATTATAAAAAATGAGCACATTTGACACAATAATCCTCATTCTTGCCGTTGCGTCGTTTCTGATAGGCATGCGCAAGGGACTAATCAGAGAGCTATCAGGATTGCTATGCTTCGCCGTCGGCGTATATGGCGCCGTTCATTTCAGCGGATACACCGAACAATTTATCCTTGAACGATTCGACATTAGCGGTGCCGGAATCATCAGTTTCTGCCTGACTCTTGCAATCATAATCGTTGCTGTCCATTTCATTGCATCTGTCATTGACAAGGCTATCGGCATGACAATACTAAGCGTCCCAAATCGACTCGCCGGCGGAATATTCTGTGTAATAAAGAACTTATTCATAGCAAGTTGTATAATATGCGCCATCAACTACATCATCGGAGATGTAATTGATTTTTTGGGCGAGGATGAACACGAAAAAAGCGTAACGTACGACTATTTGAAAATGCTGGCTAAATACATCTATCCATACCTCAACATGGGTGTGGAGCACGTAAAAAATGTCATTTCGTAAAAAACGCCATAAATTAGTTTGAGTTAAGACATAAAAAAACTAACTTTAACGCTCAGTACTTACCATAATCGGAAACAGGATATTATTCAGAATGAGTAAATCATTGAAAATCATATATTTCATCACATGCGCGTTATTGTTGGCAAGTTGTAACAAAGAGAGTCACATCGTGCTACCAAAAATCATTTCTGACGGAATGATTATACAACAGAACTCGCAGATGACCTTCTGGGGCAAGGCATTGCCTGGATCGCGCATTACAATTAGAACGGACTGGGACATCAGTGTCACAGCTACGGCTTCTATTGACAGCATGTGGGAAGCGCAATTTCCAACCATCGCAGCCGACAACAAGAAGCACCAGATTTCTTTGACCACGTCAGACACAGCAATTGTCATCAACGACATTCTTTTGGGAGAAGTATGGCTGGCATCTGGCCAAACAAATATGATCATGCCGCTTGAAGGCATAGCAGGAAGCCCTGTTGACGGCAGCAAAGAGGCTATTGCCTACGCCAACGACGATGAATTGCGTTTCTTCATAGTTGATGAAAAGATTAGCTGGAACAAGGAGTTCAACTCTTCTGGATCATGGCAGAAAACCACACCAAACACTGCGAGGAAATTCAGCGCCACGGCATATTTCTATGCGCAGATGCTACGAGACAGTTTAAAAGTTCCTGTCGGCATCATAGAGGCGGCTCGAGGAGCAACAACCTGTGAAGCATGGGCAAGCGACACTCAACTCAAGAACAGCGTGGATTTCGGCTACAAGATGAGCGACTTGAACGCATTGTGCAAAGAAATGGAGGTCTTCAACGAATGGTACAACTCATTCCCCCACATCGAAATACAAGGACGAGACTCTCACGAATCGAGACTCTTGGCTATTTCCGTTGATGACGAGTTTGCAACGCTCTCGATGCCACAATGCGATTCATGGAATGAAATGACACTGCCTTGTTATTGGACAGACACTCCACTTGGCAACTTCGATGGAGTCGCTTGGTTTGTCAAGAAAATCGTCGTCCCTTCAAAGTGGATCGGTCAAGATTTAACGCTTTATTTAGGTGTCATCGATGATTGTGACAGAACATATGTCAACGGCGTTTGTGTTGGTGCACACGACAAGACCCGTCAGTATGCCGAGCCTCGAATCTATACTGTTCCAGGGAAACTCATAACAAGCAACAATGTCACTATTGCCGTCAGAGTCATTGACACTGGTGGAAATGGAGGATTTGGTGGTTGCGAAGGCGGGCTTCGCATTCAAAAGGACAAGAAAGATGCTATTTCACTAAATGGAGAATGGAAATATCGTCCTGCGGGCGAATTCCACGATGGCAAGTTCGCTATGTTCGATCCAGTCAACGACGTATATTCGCATCGTCCGTACCCGACAGAGATGCTCACACGCATGTCACCTGCATCGGCATATTATGGAATGATTTATCCGATCCAAAATTATGCGATTGCTGGTGTCATCTGGTTGCAAGGCGAAGCCAATGCAGGCTACGCGACACAATATCGCGATGTGTTGCCGCTGACAATAAAGACCTTCAGAGAAGCCTTCCGAAACGAGAAGATGCCATTCTACTTTGGCCAGCTCTCTAATTGGCGCTACATGAACGGCGCTGAGCTCGGGAACATGCGTGAGGCCCAGCGACAAGTTGCGGAAACGACTGACTACTGCGAAATGTTCTCGGCACTCGATTTGGGCACATGCGACGACATACACTACAGCAACAAGAGAGCCGCTGGTGAGCGATTTGCGAGGCTGGCTCTCAACAAGCATTACGGATTTAAGGATATTGTTGCATCAGGTCCTGTACTTTCAAAATTCGAGACTCATAATCAGCATGTCTTGCTCACCTTTGACAATGCGAAAGAACTGATTATAGACGACAAAAAACCAGGACAATTTGAGGTCGCCGGCGAAGATCTCGAATTCTTCCCGGCTGCTGCTGTTGCCAAAGGCAATACATTGATGATGTTCTCGCATGCCGTTCCGCGTCCAAAGCATGTACGCTATGCATACGACAATTGCGCAGAAGCTACGTTGTTCAACGAAGAGGGTTTGCCTGCAGAAACTTTCATGCTCATTCCTCAGCTTGAAGACTAGGAGAAAAGAGACAAAGACGATAAAGAATTTTCGAGTTATAAAAATATAAATCGTTTGCTTATTCCGCAGATGTAAATTAATTTTGCAACATAAGAAAATTACATAAAAATCATAAACAAAACAAAGTCATGATCTTAATTGACAACTACAACTTCAAGGGCCAGAAGGCTATCGTACGCGTAGACTTCAATGTACCTTTGAACAAGGAAACTGGCGCAGTTTCTGACGACACACGTATCCGTGGTGCTCTCCCAACAATCAAGAAGATTATCGAAGATGGCGGTGCAGCAATCCTCATGAGCCACATGGGCAAGCCAAAGAACGTAAACCCACAGGAAGGCGATGCAAAGTTCTCTTTGAAGCAGATCATCTCTGCTATCGAGAAGTACACAAAGGATTTCGGTGTTGCTTCAATCAAGTTCGCAGACGACGCTGCTAATGCAGCTCAGGCAGCAAAAGACCTCAAGATGGGCGAAATTCTCCTCCTCCAGAACCTCCGCTACTATGCAGAAGAAGAGGGCAAGCCACGTGGCATTGAGAAGGACGATCCTAAGTTCGACGAGGCTAAGAAGGCAATGAAGGAGTCACAGAAGAAGTTCGCTAAGACTCTTGCTTCTTACGCTGAAGTTTACGTAAACGACGCATTCGGTACAGCTCACCGTAAGCACGCTTCTACAGCTGTTATCGCTGACGAGTTCGCAGACGACAAGAAGATGTTCGGCTTCCTTATCAACAAGGAGCTCAAGGCTATGGATGGCGTTCTCGCAGCTCCTAAGGCTGGCTTCACTGCTATCATGGGTGGTTCTAAGGTTTCTGACAAGATCAACATCATCACTAACCTCCTCGACCGTGTTGAGAACCTCATCATCGGTGGTGGTATGGCATATACATTCGTTAAGGCACAGGGCGGCCAGATCGGTAACTCACTCTGTGAGGCTGACAAGCTCGACCTTGCTCTCGATATCATCGCTAAGGCTAAGGCTAAGGGTGTTAACCTCCTCCTCCCAGTTGATGCTATCAACGCTGACAAGTTCGACAAGGACGCAGCTACTAACGAATCAGCAATCGACCAGACTCCAGACGGCTGGATGGGTCTCGACATCGCTTCTAAGTCTATCAAGAACTTCCAGAACGTAATCGAGAACTCTAAGACTCTCATCTGGAATGGTCCTATGGGCGTATTCGAGTTCGACAAGTTCGCTGCTGGTACTACTGCTATCGCAAAGGCTGTTGCTGCTGCAACTGCTAAGGGTGCTTACTCACTCATCGGTGGTGGTGACTCAGTTGCTGCTATCAACAAGAACAACCTCGCTGATAAGGTTTCTTACGTATCAACAGGTGGTGGTGCTATGCTCGAGTACATGGAAGGCAAGGTTCTCCCAGGTATCGCAGCTATCCGTGGCGACAAGTAATCAGGAATTATAATATCCTACAATAAAAAACCGGTGAGTGTCAATGACATTCACCGGTTTTGTTTTTTAGATCGAAAAGAAATTGTCCCTGCCAAGAGGAACTATATATTCTTTATTTTTTGCGAACCATCTCGCCGTTGCTATAAACCTCTATGTAGTTGAGCGTAACGCCATCTGATTTATAGACATATCGCTCGCCATTCTTGAGTTCGCCCTTAACAAATTCACCTTTTCTTTCAACTTTACCCTTTGCATTGAAAAGCGTAAAGTTGCCCGTTCCCGTAAAGATACGAGGAGTTGAAGATTCCGATGATTCGACAGTGATTTCGACAGCACTGACGAACTTGCCGTCTTCGCCATAGTTTCTCTCAAGGATTTTATGACCAGCATCATCGTATGCTGTCAAAACGCCTTTTATCTTTCCGGCATCCCAAACGCCGTCGTACATGACCTTGCCATTCTCGTGATAATAAATCTGACGGCCTTGACGACGTCCTTTATTGTCATAGACAAACTGGCACGCCTTGCCACCATTAGAGTTATATCGAGTGTATTCGCCTTCCCAATGATCGACATTCCAATAGCCTTGTTCAGTCACAGTGCCTTTGTCGTCATAGAAAACTGCTTCGCCACGAGCTTTTCCAGCTATATATGTGATTTTGCTTCGGACTTCACCTTCCATGCCATAGGAAATCCATACGCCATCTTTCTTTCCATCGACGTATGATCCTTCATCGATTTTGCCTTGCTTTCCTTCAACGCGCCACTTTCCTTGACGGACGCCATCAACAAGCTTATTCGGGGCTTCGGACGCAGACTGCTGTGCCCACATTTGAGAGCAAACCAGCGTTGATGCGAATAGTAAAAAAGTCAAATTCTTCATAAGCCATGCCAATTTTAGCTCAAAGTTATAAAAAGTTTCCATTCATATGATGGTCTTAGAGGAATTTTCTAACAAATATTCATTGTTTTGACATTACAAAGCACTAATTTTGAGTTTGGAAGTTTACGCAGCATTAGCAACTTAGAAAAATGGCAGGAGACAAGACATCCAGATGGCGTCGCAAACTGCGACTGGCGATAATAGTAGACAAGTCATTCGAAGAATTATTTTCGATAAGATTCAACCTTGTCACACTGTTTTTCATTGTCAGTGCTCTTGTTATCATGCTGATTGGAGCTATCACGTATCTGATTGCCTTCACGGGATTGCGTGAATACATTCCGGGTTATCCAAGCGGCGAAGAGCGACGCATGGTCATGAACAATCTGCAAAGGGTCGATTCGCTGATTGTTGAGGTGAGACTGCGCGATGCACTGCTGACAAATATGCGTCAGGTGATTGCCGGAGAGATGCCAATGGACGCGTTCAATTCCGATTCTGTAGCAGAGGCTACGCGCCTGGAGCACAACAACATAGCACAACTATTCCAGAAATCAAAGACCGACAGCATTTTCCGCACACAAGTTGAATCTGACGATAATTTCAACGTTGATGCCAAAAAGGAGTCGACGAACACGCAACTTGAGATGATGTTCCTTTTCCCACCTATGAAGGGTATCGTTTCTGATAAATTCGGCGAGAAAAACGCGCATTTCGGCGTAGATATTCTTGGTGCGGAAGGCACGAGAGTTTCGAGCATATTGGACGGCACCGTCATTTTTGCAGACTGGACTGTCGAGACAGGATATGTCATTGAGATTCAGCATGATAATCAGATTATTTCGATATACAAACACAATGGCCGACTGCTAAAGAAGCCTGGACAGCGAGTGTCGGCAGGCGAGGCCATTGCAATGGTTGGAAATTCCGGTTCGATGACGACAGGACCGCATCTTCACTTTGAATTGTGGTATTCGGGTGTGCCTTTGAATCCGGAGAATTATATTTCGTTTGAATAGATGAAGAGATTAGCGATATTTGGCTCGACAGGTTCGATCGGAACCCAGGCTCTCGACGTTGTTGCAATGCATAGCGATATGTTCTGCGTCGAGGCGTTGACGGCAAACAACAATGTAGAACTGCTTGCAGAGCAGGCATTGAAATTCCGTCCGAAAGTTGTCGTTATAGCCAACGAACAGAAGCGTGTAGAACTTGCAGAGAGACTTCGCGGAACCAACATAGAAGTGATGGCCGGCGAAAAGGCTATCTGCGATATAGCCTCAATGGAAACCGTTGACACAGTGCTTGTTGCGCTCGTAGGCTTCAGCGGTCTCCGTCCTACTAAATGTGCTATTGACGCTGGAAAGACAATCGCACTTGCGAACAAGGAGACACTTGTTGTCGCCGGTGAATACATCATGGGCAGCGCGAAAGAAAAAGGTGTCAGCATACTACCTGTTGACTCTGAACATTCGGCAATTTTCCAGTGTCTGAACGGCGAACGTCATCTTGAGCCTAAGAAGATCATCCTGACAGCGTCCGGAGGCCCTTTCAGAGGCAAGACGCGAGAAGATTTGAAAGATGTCACGCCAGCCGCTGCCTTGAAGCATCCTAACTGGAGCATGGGCGCTAAAGTCACTATCGATTCGGCATCGCTGATGAACAAAGGGTTGGAATCGATTGAAGCAAAATGGCTTTTCGACGTAACGCCAGACAAGATTGAAATTGTCGTTCACCCACAATCAGTGGTTCATTCTTTGGTCGAGTTTTCAGATGGTTCGATAAAGGCTCAGATCGGCGAGCCTGACATGCGCCTTCCAATTCAATATGCGCTTACATTCCCAGACCGCGTTGCATCGCCCGTGAAGCCATTCGACTTCATGAATCATGGTTCATGGACATTTGAAAAAGCTGACCGAGAGACATTCCGCAACCTCGACATTACATTCAAGGCAATGACAGAAGGCGGTAATCTGCCATGTATGATGAATGGTGCAAATGAAATTGCCGTTGCCGAATTCCTGAAGGGCAACCTGCCATTCCTCAGCATGCCAGATGTTATTGAAGAGACAATGTCTCGATGCACACGACTGAATACACCAACTTTCGAAGATTATTTTGAGACCGACAAAGAGGCACGTCGCATTGCACGTGAATACATCGGCTCATTCACAAAGAGATAATGCTTATGATTGGAGCAAAAAAAATCGTGTCGCTGCTGTCCGCAATGGCGATTGGCATTTCGGCTACAGCACAAGGCAATGACGAAGTGATCGAATTGTCGGACAAATTCGAGGTTCACAACGCTACAGTTTATACCATCGACAATGGTCTGACAAGTAGCGGCGTCACTTGTATTGAGCGCGACAAAACAGGATTCATGTGGATCGGCACAAACGACGGCGTCAACTCCTTTGACGGCTATTCGTTCAAAAACTATGTGCCAGACATCAACGACTCGACGGCCATCAGCGGACGACGAATAACCGCAATCAAAGAAATTGAGAACAACAAAATTCTCATGTCAACTGCCGATGGTGCACTATCAATCTATGACAAACGATCACGCACGTTCTCGCCTGTCAGCATAAACGTGCCCGACAGCATAACCCATGAATTCAATGGAGCATACGGCATAGGCCTCACAAACAAGACGATATATGTCGGATTTGGCAATTACATTCTGAAAATTGACAAAGAAACGCAGGAACAGGGTCTTATCGGAATCGACACTCGAAGAAAATTCCCAAATCTGAACATTTCAAGAATGAAATTCATTCTGCTGGAAGATGGCAGAAACATGGTTATACAACTGAACAACAGAGCATTTGGCGTTCTGAACATAGCGACAGACGAAGTTGAAATAACACGATGGAGACAAGGCTCGATAAGTGACATTTGCGCAGCCAGTGACAACGAGTTCTATCTCTGCACAACGAATGGATTGAAAATATACAACATCAGCACAGGCGAAATCAAGGATGCCAGCATACTTCAGAGAACTCCAGTTCAATCCATCACAAAAGATGCGGACAACAACTTATGGCTTGCATACGACAACAACCACTTGATGAAATGGATGCCGTCACGCAACATCACAAACGAAATTTCAAACATAGATTTCTTCCTCAACAAACAGACGACCGTCTATGGAATGATTGAAGATGAAAATCAAGTGCTTTGGATGGCAACGAGCAACACGGGCCTCATCAAACTTGATGTAAAACGTCCAAAAATCCACAATCTGCGAGTTGAAAATCCGAACATACCGAAGAACTACATCACGCACGATTTCTGTGCCATCAATGCCGATGAAGTGTGGGCAGCATGCGGAATCTATGGCATATTGAAAATCAACACGAAAACGCACGAATCGGAACATATGAATATTCCTGAGCGAGTGACACATTCGCTATATGTTCGCAGAAACGGCGAAATCATCATAGGCACGATGAATGGTGCATTGCGCTATACTCCAAACAGAAAAGAGCTCACCGAACCTATCGAAATAAGCGATGAGACAATCGAAAATGTTGACGGACGATGCACAATACACTTCATGACGGAAGACTGTCTCGGCAACCTATGGTTTGCGACGCAAGTCGGTCTCTACAAATACAACGGCATGGTCGCAAAGCGCTATCCATCAGCTTCGCATGGCACCGAAAACGTAAATGTTGTCTATGAAGATGCAGAAGGAAGAATCTGGTCCGGCACAGAATCCGGTTCGTTTGTCATGGAGCCTGGCGACAGCATCTTCCACGAGACACTCGCAAAAGACATCAACAAAGGCGACAACAACTACACATATTCCTTTGCAGACAACGTCAACAGCGTATTGATCGGAACAAGTTCCGGAGTGCTTGTATATGACAAAGAGAGAAAGCAGGTTCGTCCAGCACAATTCAACAAGCAATTCGGCAATGCCACGATTTACAGCATTGTATGCGATGACAACGGAATTATATGGATAAGCACAAATCGAGGCATCGGATACATTGATCGAAACAACAATCAGTCGTACCTTTTCAATCATCACGACGGATTGACCTTCCAAGGCAACGAATGTCACAAATTCGCAAAATACAAGGATCACATATATATTGGCAATGCCACTAACATGAATTATATCATTGCCAATCATATAAAATTCAACGATGTTCAGCCAACGCCATTCGTCAGCGACATACTCTATGGCCTGTCAGGCAAGGAGATGCAGGTGCACATGGAAAACGACACGCTGTATACCACAAAATATATGCTCAAGGCATCATTGAAGGTACACGTCGCTTCATCGGACTACACGCTGCCATCGCGCAACGAATTCATGTATAAAATCGACAATGAAGACTGGACGCACTTGACAGAAAGCAACGAAATCCTGATTTCAAGTCCGATGCCGAGCACCATAAAAGTCCAGGTCAAAGCATCGAACGGCGACAAGGTTTGGGGTGATACAATTCATACATTCTACATAAAAATCGTTCCTCCACTTTGGCTCAGCAATACGGCTATAGCGTTCTATATCATCGTATTACTTGCTGCATCATGGTTCCTCATCAATCTTCGTTTCCGCTCAATCAAGCAACGTATGAAACAGATGGAGGGAGAAGCCAGAGCCAAGAAACTCGTTGAAGCGCAACGCAACAGACTGGCAAAGCTTCATAAGGATCAGGAAGATAGTATCAGATACGCAAAACGAATACAAGAGTCACTGATGCCGCCTGCAAACGAATTTGAGCGTAATTTCAGCAAGTTGTTCGTCTTCTATATGCCAAAGGATATCGTCAGCGGCGACTTCTACAGCATATATGAACGCGACGACAAGACGTTCATTATCGCAGCCGACTGCACAGGACACGGCGTTCCTGGAGCATTCATATCGATACTTGGAATCGACCATCTCTATAATATCATCATGCGCCAGAAAATCGATGATGCAGGACAGATTCTGACATATCTGCATCGCGATCTTCATGACACCATCTTCAGTCGAGACAGTCGCACAGAAGAATTCAACGAGGGTATGGACCTGACAATCTGCGTGGTATATCACAAAGAAAAGAAGATAAACTTTGCCGGTGCTATGAATGACCTTTATCTGATTCGCGACAACGAAATTTTGACATATCACGGTGACAGACACTCTATCGGAACAAACAGCACGATGGACGAAGTTGACGAAAAGAACTATATCAGTCAAACAATTGATTGTCAGAAGGGCGATATGTTCTATATGTTCTCCGACGGATTTGTCGATCAGTTCGGTGGCCCCGAACTCAAGAAATTCAAGCATCGCCGATTCAAGCAGCTGCTTCTCTACATGCACAAGCTACCGGCTAAAGATCAAAGAAGCATGTTAAACCGACGATTTATGGAATGGAAAGGAAACAATGAACAGACCGATGACGTATCTGTTATCGGTTTTGAACCTTGGGAATAAACTATTATTGAAAACAAATGAATAAAATCATTTCTGCATTCTACCTTCTCGGACTTTGGGTCTATGGCGCAATTCTTCGCATTGCCGCCCTGTTTCACCCAAAAGCAAAACTGTTATGCAATGGCAGAAAAGAGACTTGGCAGAAGCTGAAAACCTACGACAACAGCAAACCTTGCGTGTGGATTCATGCAGCATCACTTGGCGAATTTGAACAAGGCAGACCAATAATTGAGGCAATAAAGAAGCATAATCCTGACAAAAAGGTCGTGCTGACGTTCTATTCGCCATCAGGCTATGAAGTCAGAAAGAACTACAATCTGGCCAACCTCATTTGCTATTTACCAGCTGATGGCCCTTCGAATGCGAGTCAATTCATAGATGCGATAAACCCTGAGAAAGTAATATTTGTCAAGTACGAATTTTGGCATTTCTTCCTTGCGGAGACAAAGAAACGCAACATTCCGCTCTATGGCATATCAATGATTTTCCGCGAGCAGCAACCTTTCTTTGCCAAAGGCTTGTATGGCGGATGGTTTATTGACATGTTGAAAAAATTCACACACATCTACGTTCAAGACAAAAAATCGGCAGAGCTTCTCGACAGTATCGCAATCAGCAACCACTCGACTGTCGGCGACACTCGATTTGATCGCGTAAAGAAAGTTGTTGAATCTTGCGGCGACGTTGAAATAGCACAAAAGTTTGTCAGCAATGCCGATTTTGTCATGGTTGCCGGAAGTTCATGGGAACCAGATGAAAACGTCTATATGCCTTATATAAACAACAGTTCGAACAACATAAAGCTCATTGTAGCGACACATGAGGTTCATCGCGAGCGAGTTGAAAAATTGAAATCGACAATTTCAGTCAAGAGTTTCTTTTTCACGAATCCGCCAGCAGACCCGGAGAACTACAATGTCATGATTGTTGACACTATAGGACTGCTTACTACCATATACAAATATGGTCAGATTGCATACGTTGGAGGTGGATTTGGCAAGGGTATACACAACACACTTGAACCTGCAGCCTACGGAATGCCTGTCATCTTTGGTCCGAAACACAAGAAATTCAAGGAAGCTCTCGACCTCATCGACTGCGGAGGCGGTTTCTGTGTCACGACTCAGGAAGAATTCGAAAAACTCATCAATTCGCTTCGTAACGACGAGACGAAGTTTAATGCTGCACGAAAGGCAGCAGGCGACTACGTTGCACAGATGTGCGGAGCAACAGACGTAATAATGTCGGAAGTTTTTAAAATTAATCAACTTTAAATTTTTTTGCTATGAAAAAGTATCTTGCAGAAATGGTGGGCACTATGGTGCTCGTTCTTATGGGTTGCGGCACAGCCGTTAGCTTGAATTGCGGTGTTGACACTGCATCGGTAGTTGGCACAGCTGTTGCCTTTGGTCTTGCTGTTGTTGCCATGGCATACACAATCGGCGGCATCTCTGGTTGCCACATCAACCCAGCGATTACTCTCGGTTGCCTTCTCACAGGTCGCATTAGCGGCAAGGACGCTGGCATGTACATGCTTTTCCAGGTTATCGGCGCATTCATCGGTAGCGGCTTGTTGGCTTTGTTGGTAAGCCAGGTCGGTGCTGATGGCACACAGACAGGCGCAAACGCATGTGCAAACGGTCCAGTTGCTGCATGCATCGCAGAAGTTATCTTGACTTGCGTATTCGTGCTCGTTGTTCTCGGTACAACTGACGAGAAGAAGGGTGCAGGCAACTTTGCTGGTCTTGCAATTGGCCTTTCACTTATCCTTGTTCACCTTGTTGGTATCCACTACACAGGAACTTCTGTAAATCCAGCTCGTTCAATTGCTCCTGCAGTCTTCGAAGGTGGCGCTGCTCTCAATCAGCTTTGGGCATTCATCGTTGGCCCATTCATTGGTGCAGCCCTTGCAGCAGGCATTTGGAAAATGGTAAGCTGCGAGAAATAATAGAATAAGATCAACTTGCATATAAAGGTTGGCAACTTCGGTTGTCAACCTTTTTCATTCCAAACAGCTTCTTAAAGTCCACTCTGTTATTGCAATAATTCCCCATAATTGATAACTTTGTTTTGTGAAAACACACACGTATGGATATCAATTCACTAGAAATATTATCGTCATTCATCGTGCTTTTTGCCGTGATAGACATACTTGGTTCACTGCCGATTGTCATCTCTATGCAAGAAAAAGGCATTGACATTTCACCCGCGAAGACAACCATAATTGCATTCATAATTCTTGTTGCATTCATGTATCTTGGCGAGGCATTATTGTCACTCTTTGGTGTCGACATCAATTCGTTTGCCGTAGCCGGAGCATTCGTACTTTTCATAATCGGACTCGAAATGGTCTGCGGTCTCGAAATATTCAAACAAGATTCGCCTGGCACGACAGATGCCATCGTACCTCTTGCATTTCCTCTTCTAGCCGGACCGGGAACATTCACGTCACTTCTTTCGATGCGAGCAGAATATGCGGCAATAAACATTGTCATTGCCTTGATTCTGAACATGATTGTAGTATATCTCATGCTTCGCTCAACAGCAATAATTTCGAAAGTCATGGGCTCCGGCGGTTTATACGTCATCAAGAAATTCTTCGGAATCATCGTGTTGGCTATAGCCATTAAACTCTTCACAAGCAATCTCACAAGTCTCATTGAGCAATTCTCGAATTAGGCAATGGCTAAAAAAGAAAAATTCTACGTCATATGGCGTGGCCGCGAAACTGGGATATTCACAGATTGGGACGAAGCAAAGCGCCACGTAATAGGTTTTGCAACAGCACGATATAAAAGTTACGCGACACGTACAGAAGCTGAAGAAGCCTTCGCGGCAGGTGCGCCTGCCGCAACATCAAACGACGCGAAGTCTCAAATTGAGAAAGAAGTTCCTACGCCGATTTTCAAAAGCATAGCCGTTGATGCGGCATGCTCTGGCAATCCCGGAAAAATGGAATATCGAGGTGTGTCACTTTGGAACAACAAAGAGATTTTTCATATGAAATTCGAACTTGGCACAAACAATATAGGCGAATTTCTTGCAATCGTACATGCGCTTGGAATACTGAAAAACAACGATGCCAAAGACGTTGTGATATACAGCGATTCAAAAATTGCCATGAATTGGGTCAAACAAGGCGTATGTAAGACAAAGCTTCAACAGACTCCACGAACAATCGAATTGCTATCGCTTGTCCAAAGAGCAGAAAAATGGCTTGCGACAAACGATTTTCGCGTTGAGATCATCAAATGGCCAACAGAGAAATGGGGAGAGATTCCTGCAGATTTCGGCAGAAAATAGATAATGGAACAAATGACCGCAAAAAGAATCCTTATCTATTTCCTTGTGTTTTTTTCGACACATATTGCCGCACAGGAATACTATGGACCGTTGGTCAATTCCAAAATCATCAACCTTTATCATCCGACATTTGCAATAAGCGACAACACCAATCTTACGCTATCGGGTGTAGATCAATACACTTTTGGTTATCATCCAGTTAGCGGTTTCGCACTTGAACAATCAGCCGAACTAACACGCAACAATTTTAGAACTTCCGCAACAGCAGGTTATGCATTCAGCGCAAAACAGCCAATTGCGAAATACGACATTGGAATATATCGAGACCAACTCAGCGTAAAACTAAGCGCGCAACATTGTTTCTATGACTGGAAAGCCGATTTGGGAGAACGACAGTTTGGAAATTCAATCCGATCTGTTTTCAGCAAAAGAAACAGCAAAAGCATTTTTCTCTTAGACAAAGCCAACTTACAATTCTCATTTTTACCATATAACTGGCTGAAACTCAATTCAGACATCTCTATCGCAAGAATAAAACGCCAAGAAAACAGATGCAACTTTTCGCTATTTAGACGAGACAAAGACTTCACACCAAACACGCCATATAATAATCACATGACGACTGAAAACATTAACAACCGTACTGTTTACGATGTCAGTGTCAATGTAGCAATTGTGGCGGAAAGCAACGAGACGAACAATCGATCAATAGATTTTCGAGCCATTCACTCGATAAATGACTCACATCTTGAAGGCTATGGACATACCCATATAAGTGCGATATATAAAAACCTACACCGCACATCGAACAGCCTGTTTGCTTGTGAAATTGAATGCGGAACATTCTTCAATGCCAACGATCTGAGTTTTCTACACTGGCAACACTACAAAGGAACAGACAAAATGTTCGGACTGAGCAACGAACTAAGTGGATATGAAGGATTTGTCACATTTAAAACCTACGAACTGAGCACAAACAAATGGCATGCAATGGCAAAAACCAGCATCATAACGCAACGCCATGTCATCAAAGTACTTGAAAAGGCGTACATCAGTCAGGAACTATACGCTAGATGTGCAATCAGTGGACTTGACAATCGTCCATATTCTGAATTTGGCTATGGATTTGGCAATATTTTAGGTCAGCTACGCGCGACATGCTTTGTCTCATTCTGCGGTAACGACTTCAGAAAAGTAGAATTTCGCATGGGTGCCGACATAAAATAAGCAAAAAGAGGTGTTATGTGCTGAACATTTCATACCTTTGCGTGATAAACACTAACAAATGAGAATAGCATTCGACGCTAAAAGATTGTACAACAATTTCACGGGTCTGGGAAATCATAGCCGCACAACAATTGATATACTGACGGCTTCTTTTCCAGAGAACGAATACTATCTCTATACTCCAAAAATCAAGTACAACGGAGTAACAGAACCATTCCTTCATAAAGACAGATGCAAAACCATAGGGCCAGACTGTGTTGTTAGAGGCAGTCTTTGGAGAACAATCGGCACGCCGTCGTCTATGAAGAAGAATGGAATCGAATTATTCCACGGACTGAGTAACGAAATACCGATGGGACTCTCAAATGTCGGAATTCCATCCGTCGTAACCATTCATGATGTTGCTTTCCGTACGTTCCCAGACATGTACCATTGCTTGGATCGTTTTATATACGACACGAAATGGAGATATGCCTGCAAGCACGCGAACCGCATAATTGCAATAAGTGAAAGCACGAAGAAAGACATTATTCGTTTCTACAATGTCCCGGAGGAAAGGATTGATGTCATATATCAACCTGTTGCAAGGCAATTCTATACGCCTATCGAGGTTTCCGACAAGGAAATAGCATCGCTTCCACCATATATTCTATATGTAGGATCAATTAACTCCAGAAAGAATCTTCTCGGAGTTGTGAAGGCCATGGAGTTGCTTCCAAAGGATCTTCAAATTCCACTTGTTATCATAGGCACAGGCAATATATACAAGCAGCAAGTGAAGCGATATATTGCCAGAAAGGGCATGGAAAAGCTGTTCATCTGGCCAGAAAATGTCACAAATGAGCAACTACAGCAATATTATACACAGGCAACTGCATTCATATACCCTTCGTTTTATGAAGGTTTTGGATTACCCGTTGTTGAGGCGCAGTTGTGTGGTTGCCCAGTCATAACAAGCGATGTCAGCAGCCTTCCAGAAGTTGGCGGTCCACATTCATTTAAGGTCAATCCGAATAGTGCAAAAGAAATAAGCGAGAGTATTGCCCATATTTTGACAGACGACAATCTGAGAGAAAAGATGAAAGCAGATGGCCGAAATTATGCTTTGCAAAATTTCGATCCAGACATTCTTGCACAGAAACTTTTTGGAGTTTACAAAGACCTGTTAAAGTAGATCTTTATTCCTCCTACTTTTTAACTTTCAAGGCGTCTTTTCGCCTCCTTCATCAAAAACTTGCTTTTGATTGTATAATAGTTGCGTCCAATTACCGATTCGTACATGTTATGCAAATCGAAGAAAGTCTTTGCCGGCTTCAGTACAACACCTGTCTTCGGCAATGACAAATCGAGTTTGTCGCAACAATTCGCAATAATGTTGAACATATTATAGTCATCCAAAACGCGTTGGCGACTATCAATAATTGCATCAACACTTTTCGAATAAGCGTCATTCTCTATCAATTCGTCTATTACCTTTATCGCACCATCTATGTCTCGCACGTCAATACGAGAGAAAGATTTCTCGCTAAAATAATCTCCAGCATTCGTGCATCCATAATATATTGGATAACAGCCTGCCAGATAACAGTCTGACAACTTTTCCGTCCAATAGTATTTTGATGAAGAGTTTTCGATTACGACATGATATTTATAGTCAGCAAGGACATCCCACTTATCGTCAAAGCTCCTAAAACCGCGACCAAAAACATCTATCATGTCGCCATAATGTTCTTTAAGCTGCGACACGAACTTTATTCTCTCGTAATGTCCTTTGGTAAATGCTTTGTTGCTTGTTATGACCGACATCAGTTTTTTCTTAGGTGGCAATGCCGAGCCGTTAAGCATATCATAAGTGATAGAATATTGGTCAGATTTCTTCCCCATGACCATGCCCGCATACCAGCATAGAACTGCCGGACCATATATGATATTCTTGTGTGTCAATTGTTCCTGGCACGAATGGAGCATTCCAAACTGATCTCTATATGACTTTGGAAAATCAACAACAGACAATGGCTCAGAAAGAGCGAGAATCGTATTTTGCGGAGCGACATTGAAATGTCGATTGTGCTTGATATACTTGTTACGAACCACAACAATATCGTACTCTACTGGACATTCGCCAATCCAAAAATGGTACATACGATCTCCATGCTGCAACTGACGTTTTTCGTTTTTCAACTGTCTAAAAACGCGATCATCAGCTCCGCTCACAATCAAAACATTTACATCTTTCACTCTTTGTTCCATGGTAATAACTTTTTATTGTCGCACTGACTCTTTGGAATACTCGCATTAAGATGTCCACCGTTGAGTACGATCTCATATTTTTCGATATAGCCATCAGCCATCTTGTCGGCATTGAATGTTGTTCTGACATAGTCATGACAGACAATAGACGAAAAAGAGGCATTCTCTATTCCATATATCATTTCGTCAGTGGATGATGACATAAAACCGACTTCTGGGACTACAATCTCGGGCATGGCGCCATACGGCGTACAGAAAACCGGAGCTCCGAAATAGAGACTTTCAATGACGTTCAAACCAAATGGCTCATGCCATATCACGGGATTCAAAAGACCCTTTGAACATTGCATGACATCGCGTTTCCTTACGCCTCCACACATCCCATGAAAAACAATCTTTGGACTCATGGTCATTCGGAATCCCATGTGGAAATTTATACGATTACCACCCAACACATCAAGTTTCACGCCTTTGGGAAAACGCTTGGCAATATCAACTGCACCAGCAACATTCTTGACTTTCCATGCTGCTTTTCCAAGAAAATGATAGTTTCTTCGACGTTTGGTCAAATCTGGCGCAGCATATTCTTCATCATCCCAATCGAGACCATTATAAACGAAAGAGCTGCTTCCAAAACGTTCAGCATGATTCGCAGACAAGAAGATGGAATTACGGCTCAACGACTTATTATAATTGCCGTGTATCGTTTCGACATAAGGCAAAGACAAATCAGAGGGCACAGGAGAATGAAAATGGACGATATCTATATCTGCCGGTATTTGAGATACAAGCGAGACGCTTTTGTCTCTGATGACAACTCTCGCGAAATCCACATTCGCAGCTTTTGCACAAAGGAAAGTAACTTGATGTCCTTTTCGTGCCAGAGCCTTACCTAGACACCACACCATACGAGGCATGCCACCGTATGATATAACCGGAAGGATCGCATTTTCAGCAACCAAGAGAACATTCATAGTTTCCTGATACCATTAGGCGTTTCAACGACCTTGTTTTTTCTGGTATTTTTTCGAATTTCTACGTTCGTCCTTATGGATTCCTTTGTTTTGTATGGACGCTTATGATCAAGATGCATGACTATTGCGGAATAGCGTATCTGCTTTGATTTTATGCCCAGATTCCACAATCGTTCACCAAATTCGCGATCTTGTCCGCCATAATGCATATCCTCATTATAGCCATTGATTTTCAGCATGTCTTCGCGCCAGCCAGAGGCATTACAGCCATTCCACGTTGCCTTAGTCGGCGTAATGAAATTCATAAAGGATGCGAACCAGGCCTTCCCAAAAAGTTTGGTCATCTTAAAACTGTTAGGCTGTCCATGTTGTTTCAGCCAACTAATCTTAAACACTCGTCCGCGCTCGACATCCTCTTGCTTGACACATTCGCTCACTGACATAATCATCTTGAAATATCCGCCTGAAAGGAAGAAGCCTTTTTGCGCATATCTGCAATGTGTCTCAATAAAATCATGACGAGGAATGCAATCCTGATCTGTAAATATCAAATAATCTGATTCCGCAGCGACCAAAGCCTTGTTGAGGATTTCAGATTTCTGGAAACCTCTGTCCTCATGCCATACATGCTTTATTGGCAAACGATCACGAAAACTATCGATGAGAATACGAGTTTCATCGGTCGAGCCATCGTCTGCTATAACGATCTCGTCAGCCATGCGCGATTGGTACAAATAGCCCCAAAGCGTCTTTTCCAGCCATTTGGGATTATTGTAGGTCGAAATGACGACACCGACTTTTATTTCTTCAGAGGCTCCTATCATAATCAGTGCATTTGATGTCCGATGATATTGAAAAATTCTTCGCGTGTTGCTATGTTGTTTGCAAATGCACCAGTGAAATCACTCGTCGTGGTGAACGAATGCTGTTTCTGAACTCCACGCATCTGCATACACATGTGCTGTGCTTCGATGACAACTGCGACTCCAAGAGGATTAAGCGTGTTTTGAATACACTCCTTGATCTGTGTCGTGAGTCGTTCCTGAACCTGAAGACGACGCGCATAAGCATCTACGACACGAGGAATCTTGCTGAGACCCGTGATGTGATTGCGGGGAATATAACCGACATGCGCCTTGCCGAAGAACGGCAGCATGTGGTGCTCACACATGGAATAAATCTCGATATCCTTAACGACGACCATCTGCTGATATGGCTCGCGAAACATTGCGGCCTTCAAAATAGCTTCTGGATCTTCGTTATAACCCTTCAAAAGAAACTGCATAGCTTTTGCCACACGCTCTGGTGTCTTGATGAGACCTTCACGATTGACATCCTCGCCCATAAGTCCGAGAATAGACTTTACATTGACAGCAAGGTCAGCTGTCAATTTCGGCTTGTAGATGTTGGCTTCGTCTTGAAGCTCCGAAGCGGAGAGAACTGTTGTCATTTTTTATCTTATATGTACTATGTCGCGCTTGCGCAAAATGATTGCCGAACGCGATGGAATATATAGTCTTAATACGTGATGGTCACCCTCGGGCTGAGTATAGAAAACGAAATACATGTCGTTTCGGTCAAAGCCGTTGAATCTGCCTTCATCGGTTGACATAACAATGCTATATCGTCCTTGTGGAGCAGGAATGCCATAGTCTGTGTATGAATTCGTCGGACTGAAATTGAACACGAGCAACAAATCGCCTCTCATGAAAGCAAGAACTTGCGTGCCGTCATAGTCATACAGGCGATACGGATAGCTCGGCTGAGGTATTTCCCTGAAAAGCTTGAGCATCTCTGTCTCAAAATCGAGCAGATAGTGATATCTCAAGTAATAAGCCTTTGCCAAGCTCCATTGTCTGCGCGCATATTTGTAGCTCCATCCGTTTCCTTCACGAGGGAAATCTATCCATTCCGGATGGCCAAATTCATTGCCCATGAATGTCAGATAGCCTCCGCTCGACGTGAAAAGCGTGATGAGACGAATCATCTTGTGAAGAGCCATGCCACGATCGACTGTCATATTCTGACTGTCGCAATTCATGTCGGTGTACATATCCTTGTCGATGAGGCGGAATATGATTGTCTTGTCACCGACAAGCGCCTGGTCATGACTTTCAGCGTAATTTATTGTTTTTTCCTCTGGTCGATGCTGCTGGAGTTCATAGAATATCTTGCCAACAGGCCATTTTTCGTCGGGAACTTCCTTGATGAGTTTAATCCAATAGTCCGGCACACCCATCGACAATCGGAAGTCGAATCCGACACCTCCGGCGTCAATATCGCCAGCAATGCCAGGAAATCCACTCATCTCTTCGGCAATCGTGAATGCCGTTGGTTTTATTTCGTGAATGAGCGTATTGGCAAGAGCCATATACACTATTGCATCTTCATCTTCGTTGGCACAGAAATAGTCGGCATAACAAGTAAAATCCTTGCCAAGTCCATGGTCGTAATAGAGCATACTCGTAACGCCATCGAAGCGATAACCATCGAAATGATATTCATCAATCCAATAGCGGTCGTTGCTAAGGAGCAATCGAAGTGTTTCGATTTTGCCATAGTCAAAGCATCGGCTATCCCATGCAGGGTGATTGCCTCGCTCGCCATAGTGGAAATAGAGATATGTCGAGCCATCGAATTTCGAGAGGCCTTCGTTTTCGTTTTTGACAGCATGCGAGTGAACAATGTCCATTATGACGGCAATGCCGTTCTCGTGAGCCTCGTTGATGAGTCTTTTCAACTCTTCCGGCGTGCCGAAACGCGATGATGCAGCAAAGAAATTGCTCACATGATAGCCAAAACTTCCGTAATACGGATGCTCCTGGATAGCCATCAACTGGAGTGTGTTGTAACCCGTCTCGATGACATGCGGCAAAACATTCTTGCGAAAATCTTCATAAGTTGCAACACCTTCGTTTTCGCCGCTCATTCCAATGTGAGCTTCGTAAATCAGTTTCGGACCTTCTGCCGGCTTAAAATCCTGATCGGTCCACTCGAACTCCTTTTCCGGTTGCCAGACTTGCGCATCAAACGACAATGTTTCAGCATTTTGAACTACTCTGGTTGCATAAGTCGGGATGCGGTCGCCCTGACCATCTTTCCAATGCATCGAAAGCTTGTATTTGTCGCCATGCTTCAGAACATTCTTCGGAAGACGTATTTCCCAGTTGCCATATTCTATTCGCGAGAGTTCAAACTCCGGTTTTTCTTTCCATTCAGAAAAATCGCCAACCAAGAATATCTGCGTTGCATTCGGAGCCCAATCGCGGAACACCCAGCCTTTTGCGTCAAGATGAAGACCGTAATATAGATGCGCCTGCGAAAACTCAGCCAAAGATCCGAAATCGGTCTTGATCTGCTCCAGACGCTGAATTATTTTCTTATGACGGCCATCGATGGTCGAAGCATAAGGCTCAAGCCACGAGTCACTCTTGTATATTGGCAAACGATTCATAATCAAGAATGGTTAGAGTTTTTCTGTTGGAATGGTGAAATAGAAGCATGCTCCGCCTTTGTATCCCACATCGCACCAGATTTTACCTGAAGCGAGTTCGATATATTTCTTTGCCAAAGCCAATCCAATGCCAGTGCCGCTCGACTGACGCGTCAACGTATTGTCGACAAGGCCAAACATGTTGAAGATATTCTCCTCATCACCTGGGCGAATACCCGGGCCGGTATCGCGGACATAGAATGTCGCTTCCTTGTGGTCCATCGTATAGCCAAAAGAAATCTTGCCTTCAGTGGTAAACTTGCATGCATTATCGAGAAGCTGCTCAAAAATCTTCGTGATGATTTCTTCGCTGTTCCATATAGTATCGTATGGTGATTCAAGCGCGTATGAACTGTCGATTACAATTTTCTTTCCCATCGAATCGAGTACACCCGCATATTTGCCCTTGATCTTATCAAGCATAGCATTAAGCTGAACAGGCGATGCCGCCTTGAACATATAGCTCGACTGCAATTTCGAAATTTCGATAAGGTTATCGAGAACCTTCAGCAATATATCGCAGTTCTGCTTGATAATCGTAACGAATTCGTTTCGTTCTTCATCCGTCTGAGCCTGTTCCATAAGGTCAGCAAAGCCCATGATCACGTTCATAGGCGTGCGGATTTCATGCGAAAGGTTTGTCAAGAAGATCGACTTCAACTCCTTGCTTTCTGCTGAACGTTCTTTTTCAATCTTGAGATCGTTCGACATAACCTCAATATTCTGTCGAAGCGAGGCAATGCGCTGATCGTATTGAGCCTTATTCTGCTTGAGGCGTTCAACCTCGAGTTCCGGTTCAAAGGTTGGAGCCATCAAGTGAAGAAGACGAGTCTTGTCATCAATGTTTGTAACCGCGCTGATCGAAAGTCCAAGCAGGATACCGACAAGCAAATTCTTCGAATTCTTGATAGGCACAGAAATGAAGCCTGTTGCACCGATTTTCGGAAACGGAAGGCTCATCAGCATTATCGAAGCATCCGATGCCGCAGCTGGCTGGCTATGCTGCCAGTTGAATTCTCGGTCTTCGACCTGAAAAGTTCTGTCTGAAGATTCAACAACGACATATTTATCCTGTCCCGAAGAAAGCTTCAAACAAAGCAGCATGACATTACATCCGCACATCTGCGCGAGGTCGGCGAGACGCTTGTGGCGATCGTTATAGCCAACCGACGAGAGCAACTTCTTTATCTCCGGCAGGTTTTCTGCGACGAAGTCCGAAGTGTCCACATACACACTTTTCTTCTGAGAAGAAGCGTTTTTCTTGCCAAATAATTTTTCGAAGAAACTCATATTGTACACATGTATATGGCAAATATACGTAATATTTTACACATTAGCAATCGCCAACGACAATTACTTTCGCAAACCTCTTGGATAACACAAATACCAACGCGTATCCTTCTGTCCGAGAATGTCAAGATTGAGCTCAGAAAGTTCACTGATATCGCAAACTTCGCCGTTGCTCAGCTTGATATTTATCTTATCGCGCATCGAGTTATACGTATTGCTTGCGACATGGCCCGTCAAAACGAAATATTGACTGTCATGCTCAGAAATGCCAAGTTTTTCGGCCGTTTTCTTGAGCAGATCGTCGATTCGGCTATCAGGGAATCGCTTATCGCTCTCCTCAATGTTGAACAGATGACGATTTGAAAACCACGTTGCCAAAGTTGCCAGAACCTTATCCTCGCTCATCGTCCAAACCTTGATGCACGACATGATGTCGCTATCATCAAGAAGCGTGAAGTTTCGGATGGTTTCATATTCATCAAAATTCTCCTTATTAACTTCATTTTCAAAGAAATACAAGAGATGCGGCGGCGCAAACGGAGCCCGTCCCTGACGCGTCAGATTCTTTGCACGGCGCAGAATCTGTGTCAGCATTCGTTCTGCCGCAATAACGGTCTTGTGGAGATAGACCTGCCAATACATCAAACGACGTGCGATGAGGAATTTCTCTAGCGAGAAAATGCCCTTGGCCTCGGCCACAAGCTGATCGTTCTCAACATCGAGCATCTTGATGATTCTATCGGCACCGATTGTTCCCTCATTGACACCCGTGAAAAAACTGTCGCGTCGGAGATAGTCCAATCGGTCTGTGTCAAGCTGGCTCGAAATGAGTTGATGGAGAAAAGGCTTGCAATTGCCTTCAAAAATGTCGATGGTCTGCTGAAGACGACCGCCCATTTGCTGGTTCATCCTGTCCATCAATATTTTAGAGATATCCTCGTGACTAACGCCATTGACAATTGAGCGCTCAAGAACGTGCGAAAACGGTCCATGACCAATATCGTGCAACAACATGGCAGCCATCGCTGCTCGCTGCTCACTCTCGGTAACCAGCACGCCTTTGTCCTGAAGCGTCGTGATGGCCTGCTGCATAAGATGCATTGCACCAAGCGAATGCTGGAAACGCGTATGCTGCGCACCCGGATAGACGAGATTCGTCATTCCGAGCTGACGGATTCGCCTTAATCGCTGCATCCACGGATGGTTGATGACATCAAGCAAAAGCTGATATTCTATGGTTATGAAGCCATAGACCGGATCGTTTACATATTTTCCAGTGGTATACCACTTGTTCATTTCGTATTCTCCTTTTTCTTTATTTCTCGATGCGCAATCTCGCATATCAACGAGATATCGTCCGCATCAACGCCAAGATTGTCTATTCTCAGCGAATCATCTGTTATCATCTTTCTAAACTGTTCTATATCTGCCATTTCAACAGCTGCACGGATGTATGTCGTCATAGCATCTGACGGACTATTCAAAAGTGCTTGAACATGGCCCTGAACGATCATGTCTTCAGCTGATTTCTTCGATATTCGTCCTAAAGCATCGGCAGCCTGCTGAATCTTTCCCTGAGCCAAACAGCATCGCGCGAGGAGCGACGCCGACTCATCGGACGGCGATTTATAATCGACCTCGAAAAGCAATGCAGAAGCTCGTTCATAATGATGCATTCGCATCAAACACTGTGCATATTGGATTTTAAGCCCAATGTCTTCCGGATTGCGCTCGCAGATTTTCGACAGTAACGATGCTGCGTCAGCATAACGACCGTCGGCAATGTAGCACGCCTTCAAATGGCGCATTGTCCACATCGTATCGTCGCCAAGTCCCACGGCTGCGTCATAATGTCTGATCGCCTCGCCATGGCGGTTGGTCTTCTCGAAGCACAATCCATATTTCTTATGCATTTCTGCACTCATCAGACCTTGAGAATCGGCAATATTGTCATAGGCCATCAGCGCCTTGTCGTACAGACCCGCCTTTGCACAAAAATCGCCAATCATCTCACACTCGTCTGCCGCGAAAACGCTCCGCAGGCGCCCTTTCCGAAGCAATTTATCGGACATAACAAGCGGATTGATAATCGCGTGACGATATTCCGAAACGACATAAGCACGATATAAATCATGGATATAATGATTTATCTTGCTCCTCACAATCGCAGTCGGATCCGACTCATTGTCGGCACCCATATTCTCATTATAACCTTCAAACTGCTCACACACTTTGTCAACCAATTGCGACGGGATAAGACCGAGAGTCATAACGAGCGAATATTTGTCGGAATCGCAGAACTGATCAATGTCGGCTATGGCGTTGCACACACGCTGCCACCCCTCGCCATTTTCTTCAATCGCCTTCTCAACAACGCTGGTTTTCGTATCGTAAGGCCTAAACCAGTTGCTGATATTATCTCGAAAGAACGAATAATGCTTCATCATTTTGTATGATGAAAACTGAATGTCTGCACCTTCGCTTTGCCATTTCGAAATGGCGTTGACGCGCTTTCGCAATTCGGCATTCGTGCTGATCATTCCATCGAATTCGTCCGGCGAACAATCTGACATTGAACCACTTATATTGATTATCGACGGCAATATGTCAGAATCAACCTTGTCTGTTATCGACTTTGTCTGTTCTGTTCTCAATATGCACATGATGGCCGTTATGAGATCTCTGCGGAAAGCCGAATTTGAACTCAAACGCTTGTATTTCAGAGCATTTTCTCCTATTCTCAGCAAATTCCGATGGTGGCATATGACAGCAATAGCGATACCGACAATCGCACGCGAGCGAATCTCAATATCCCTATTTTCAGACAAATCAAGAAGCATGTCGATTTTCAGAGGTTCATATCTATGTGGAATTCCCAAACATAATGCACCAATGACCATTGCCCGATCGGTCGCAGAAAAACCCTCATCGGTCAAGAAATCTTTCAGATTCCCAGCCTCGTCCGATGAAAACGTTGCCGTCAACGTCCTTTCGAATATGTTCCTGGCCGCCATTTCAACAAGCGAGGACTCGCCTGACATCTTCGACACATAATACATAGTGACAGCAGATTTTACAGGCTGATTCTTGTCTGTAGACTTTCTGAAATTGGAGTAGTCACTATTTTTCATCTCAATCTCGGCCCAGTCTGCAATGACATTTGCAACTACCTGAAGAATATGAATATAGGCATCATCACGGCCAGGATCCGGTGTTCCGCTTCGCATGAAATCAAGCATCGCATCATAGGCATATTCTGCATCATCGACAGCGCCAGACAGACGCTCACAATTGCCAACAAGCAGCGGACGCAAATAACGCAAGACATCGCCAACATCGCCATTGTCAAGCATCTCGAGCATCAACTGCTCTTTTTCTATGATTTTTTTTACGTCCATCTGGTTTAATCAGAACACAATCACACAAGATGCAAATGTACAAAACAAAGAGCAAACTTCAAAAGCTGCAAGCCGTTTATGGAGTTTTCATATTTAATTATGTTGTATAGCATCATAATGTATAAACTACGCTTATTTATCCTACTTTTGCTGAAAAATTTTCATTTCAAACCTAGCCGTATAATGTCTACAGCAATTATTGTAGTTTTCGTAGTAGGCTATCTTTTGATAGCAATCGAAGGCTTCACAAAAGTAAACAAAGCCGCAATTGCACTCCTCATGTGCGCCATATGCTGGGCGCTATATGCAGTCGGCGGTTTTACGCTCCAAGAGGGCGGATTCATAGGCCACGAAGGCCTGTCTATTATCATTGAGCACTACTTGGGCGACACCAGCACGACGCTGTTCTTCCTGATGGGTGCCATGACAATCGTTGAGATTGTCGACACGCATGGCGGATTCGACTTTGTCACCAACGCACTGCTCACCAAAAACAAACGCTCACTCTTGTGGCGCATCGTGTTCATGACTGCGTTTCTGTCGGCACTTCTCGACAACCTTACGACATCTATCGTCATGATCATGATTCTCCGCACACTCGTTCCCGAGCGCGAAGACAGACTCATATACGCTGCGGCAGTGATTATCGCAGCAAACTCTGGCGGAGCTTTCTCACCAATCGGCGACGTCACAACAATCATGCTCTGGAATGGAAAACAGATAACAGCAACAGGCGTAACATCTCACGTGTTCATCCCTGCCATTGTTTCATTCATCGTTCCAACCTTCATTCTGCAATTCTCGCTCCACGGCGAACTCGTCATGCAGCGCGCAAAATACAAACTTCGTACGGTGCCTATCCCAACATTCCGCAAGCACCTCATCTTCTGCCTCGGCGTTGGTGGTTTGTGTACCGTTCCGCTTTTCCACCTCATCACAGACCTTCCACCATTCTGCGGCATCCTGCTCGTACTCGGAATCATGTGGACTGTAACTGAAATTTTCCATCGTGACAGAGCCGAAGACGATCCTGATGCTAAGCGCGTAACACAGATTCTTGCGCACATCGACATGGGTACAATCCTCTTCTTCCTCGGCATTCTCATGTCTGTATCGGTTCTCGAACGCATCCACGTACTCGAGCATCTCGGAAAATTCCTCAACGAAGTCAGCTCAGGCAATCACTATCTCGTGACAGGTATAATCGGTATTCTCTCGTCTGTTGTCGACAACGTGCCACTCGTCGCAGGTTCAATGGGTATGTACCAGATTGATGTTGCAGGAGGTGATTTTGGTGTCGATGGCATATTCTGGCAGCTTCTTGCATATTGCGCAGGCGTAGGCGGTTCAATGCTCATCATCGGCTCTGCTGCCGGAGTTGTAGTCATGGGCCTCGAAAAGATAAGCTTCGGATGGTATATGAAGCGCATCTCACTCATCGCTCTCGCCGGTTATATTGCCGGAATTTTATTCTACTATTTGCAAGAACTCACAATCTTTGCATAAACGATTATTCTACACAATAGACAAGAGAGGCCATTTCATGCGAAATGACCTCTCTTCATTTTATATCTTGATTTTCAAATCTTCCGCCATTTGGCATTTACGCCATCAAACGTTGTCAAATCAAACCCTTCAACAACCATCAGATTACACTTCTGACCGACAGAAATAGCATTAGAATTGTCGGACATTGCAACAGCCGCCTTATTCAAGAAATCATCCTTATCGGCAAAGACGAACGGCTCCATTTCAGGCACAATCACTCCCGAAAAAAAACGCGTCGCGGCGAATTCGCCATTCTCAAGTGCATTCTCCTTTATCGAAACGATCATGCCATCTTTCACCTCTATGGCAGCATATCTGCCAAACGTGGCATCAGTACGAAAATAAAGGTGGGATAGATATCTCATCAAACTCAACACTATCGGTTATCTGATACGGCATATATGCGATTTTCAAATCTGTTACTATACCCTTAAGATTCGAAAATTCAGGTGATTCAATCACAGCAACTTTCATCTTTGTTGCCACAAGCGTATCGACAAAACTATGCTTCAGTTCATACGTTTTCTTGACATTTGCATACACAATATCGGTCGAAACAGTATCAGAGCCACCGCCATCATACATGATTATGATTTTTGACGTCAGATTCGGTTCAAAATCATTTTTACGCGTAAAATTACAACCCATTGACACTGTCATGGTTCCATAACGGATTGAATCAAGGTCATATACAAACGTCAGATGCTTTTGGTTAATGGAATCTCGATCTTCAACCGGCATGTGCAATATTCTACGTCCCTTCCAGTAATTCACTCTCAACGAATCATTTATGTGCGTAATGAGATTGTTTATAGAATCGCGTTTATTGAGAAGGATTCCGAATTCACCCTCTTTTGTAGACAAAATGCCAATGAGACGATCATAAACCTTCGAATATTCAGCCGGGTTTGCAGAATACCATGCAATGGCAGAATCAAATTGCACTTTTGTCATTCCATACCTTTCCAAAATCGTATGGTATGTTTTCTCCACGACCTTGCTCACTCTGGCCGCACTGTTATATGCAGTTCCATTTGTCTGAACAATGGCATCTGCAAGATAAATATCTGCCAATACTTGTGCCATCTTTTTTTCCGACGGCACATAACTGTTTCGACGTTGATATGTCACAAACGCAATAATGGCAGCCAAAGCTGCCACCACGCACAATATGATTATATTTCGTTTAGTTGCCATCAGCACGGAACATAGTCTGAATTGTCTTGAACACGATCACCATATCGAGCGATAGCGACCAGTTGTCAATATACTGCATATCAAGATTCATCCAGTCGTCAAACGAAATCTTATTTCGCTCGCGCGACACCTGCCACAAGCATGTGATTCCCGGCTTCATGGCAAGACGGCGCAACTGCCAACGCTCATATTTTTCGACCTCAGTCGGGATTGGAGGACGAGGGCCGACAATCGACATGTCGCCGACAAAGACATTGAGGAACTGCGGGAATTCATCAATTCCAGTCTTGCGCAAAATTCGTCCGATACGTGTTATACGTGGATCATTTGCTATCTTGAATGCTGGACCATCCATTTCATTTTGCTTCTCGAGATCCTCTCTCAAATCCTCGGCATTGGCAACCATAGTCCTGAATTTGAATACTCGGAAGACCTTACCCTTGAGACCAGAGCGCTTCTGTCTGAAAAACACAGGACCTCTGGAGTCAATCTTTATCAGAAGAGCAACAATAAAGAAGAATGGGAAACCAACGAGAATCACTCCCGAAGAGAAAACGATATCGAAGATTCGCTTAAAGAGCATGCCGACATAGTTCGTTGGCGTATTCGAAACCGTGATTACCGCGTTCGTATCGAAATATCTCAACTGCGTATTCTTCGACAAGCGGTTGAGGAAAGGCGAATACAATCGGAAAGTCACGCCTATCTCATTGCAGACGTCAATAATACGAATAATATCCTGTGAGTTGTCGTAATCCTTGGCATATATGACCTCATCGACATTCTGAGTTATCAACTTATCCAATTCGACTTCATTGTCAAGATATACCGGAAATTTTCCATTGTATTTGTTCGCGATATACGAATCGCCGATTGCGCCAACGATCTTATATCCCCATTCATAACGCTTGTAAAGCAGACTTAACAGACTATCTCCAGCTTTGTCGCAAATGAACAAAACCGTCTTGTTGTTGAAACCCTTTTTGCGCATGTGGCGCAAACCGATATAGAAAGCAACCTTAAAAAGTATTGACAGAATGGTTGACATTGCGCCAAAAAGGAGCAATACATCTCGGCCGAATACCGTCATTCCAAAAAGGACAGACGTAAAGCTCAGCAACATTATGCCAATGACATTTTCAACCACATGGAAAAGAACGATATATCCATATGATCGGCTTCGATAAACCTCATTCAAACGAAGCCAAGTGTCAAGAATCGACCAATAGATTGTTATAAAGACACATGTCAAGAGAAAATTCGGATTCAATATGTAAGTCAAATCCGGATAGCTGTCATGATAGATACAAGCGATCGTAGCAAAATACGCCACAATCGTCAGAACCACTGTGCCTATTGTCAACAGCATTCTGACAAACTGAGCTCTATTGCTAAGTTTCTCTTCTATGTTCATAATCTGAGGCTATTTACGTCTTGCAAATGTAACAAAACTTGTTTATTTCTTCAGTGTTTCACTGAATTCTTTAATGCGTTGTTCTTGATTTTTCTTGCATACAAGAAGTGTACCATTGTCATCTGCAACAATATAACCATCAAGTCCCTGCAAAACCATCTTGATTTGACCAGACGCTCTGACAATACAATCCGTACTCTCTATCATCGAAATGTTCTCAGCGCCAATGATTGCATTTTCATTCTGATCTTTTGATGTCTGAGCATAAAGCGAGCCCCATGTACCAAGATCACTCCATCCGAAATCCGATGGCATCACGTACACGCCACCCTTCTGGCCATTCAACTGCTGAGGCTTACCGGCAAGACGCTCCATCACAGCATAGTCGATTGAAATCTTGTTGCACTGAGGGAAAAGTTCGTTTACGACCTCCTGCTCTTTTGCCGTATAAAACGACTCGCTCATCTTATCGAAGAGGACAGCCATCTCCGGCTCGAACATACGAATTGCAGCTTCTGCCGTTGATGCATCCCACATGAATATGCCAGCATTCCAATTATATTTGCAATCGCTGTAATACTGCTTAGCAGTCTGGAGATCAGGCTTTTCACGGAACGCATTAACCTCCAGGATATTCTTTTCGCTCGAGGCAACATCACCAGACTGAATATATCCATAACCTGTATCAGGACGCGTAGGCTTCATTCCCAAGGTCAGAATGTTTGACGACCCTGCGACAAAGTCAAGTCCAGTGGAAATGCAACGACGGAATTCCTGCGTGTCAACGACGAAATGGTCGGCTGGCGATACAACGAGTGTCGCATCTGGATATTTCTTACGAATCTTCCATGCCACATAACCAATGCATGGCGTTGTGTTACGCATACATGGTTCAAGAAGAATATTCTCCTCTGGTATATCCGGCAACTGTTCACGCACTTTTTCCTTATAAGCCGCAGATGTCACTATCCACACGTGCTCCGGCTTAAAATCCTTGCCAAAACGATCAACTGTAAGTTGCAACAAGGTACGACCGACACCAAGTACATCAATAAACTGCTTTGGATTTTCCGGACGGCTCATTGGCCAAAATCGACTGCCGATACCACCGGCCATTATGACGAGATGTCTGTTCATATTCAACGTGTTGTGCTATAATCCGAAATTAATTACTGCTGCACTTTTGCAAGAAACTTCTCGCGGACAACAATAAATCTGTCATGTGTCGCCTCACCGATGACATCGGTACCCTGATAGGCGACAATCTTGAAAGACAATTTGCGGCCATCAATGGCAACGAGCTCTGCCGTTGCATACACTTTCGATCCGACAGGAGATGCCTTCACGTGGCTCGCATTCATCATTATGCCAACCGTCGTCTGTCCGTCTTCAAGATCATCTGATACGCATTTCATCGCAGCATTCTCCATCATGGCAATCATCGATGGCGTTGCCAAAACCGGCATATCACCACTACCTATTTTTTCTGCTGTTAGTTCCGCAGTGACGTTCAATTCTGTTGTGAACTTACTTCCTATTTCCATTTTATTTCCAACTAACAATATGCTCTCGCACTGACTTGCAAAGTTACTAATTTATTGGTTCATCTAATGAAGAATGTCATGAATTTTAGTCGCCAAAAAGGTCGAAGAAATTCCGGAATGCTCTACGCACGCGGCTAATTGGTTCAACAGCAATAGTATCCATTCCCATATAGTGGTCTAGGGCATTATTGAACAGCGCATCATAATCCGGCTCGTTTTCGCAATAAAGTGGCAAATTCATGTTTACAGCCATCTCTTCGCTAAGTGGCTCACCCAACATTCCATCAACATATTGTGCCATGTTTTTTGCACTTCCGAGAAAACGGCCGACAATCGGTAATGCCATGTATGCTCCTTGTCCGTAATATCCTGTCTTAAAGCGTATTGACGGCTGATCACATCCGACCCAAGCACCGGCAACGATTCCCGGAGCACAACATATAAACCATCCATCAGCGCCATTTTGCGTCGTTCCCGTCTTGCCTGCCAGTTCACCTTTAAGACCGTATGCCGTTCGCAAAGAACGGGCTGTGCCACTATCAACAACGGCTTTCATCATGTCACTCACATAGGCCGAAGTCAACTCGCTCATGACACACGTTGCGCTTGATTGAGGGTTCTGCCATATCACATTTCCATCATGATCCTTGATTTGCGTGATGGTGCGCAACTCGTGAATATCACCATGCGCAGGAAATGCTTGATAAGCCTTAACCATCTCATAGAGAGAGATTTCCGCCGTACCAAGTGCTATGCTTGGCACACTTGGAATTTCACTTTCGATGCCCATGCGATGAGCCATGCCGACAACACTCGAAGGACCGACCTGGTCAATCAACCAAGCCGAAACAGTATTGAGACTCTTTGATAGAGCTCCTTTGAGCGAATACCATCCGCCATATTTGCCGTCAGAATTTCCGGGAGACCAGCCTCCCGCGTACGTACGACGCACATTTTCTACGTATGTCGTCGGATCAATTCCGCTTTCCAAAGCTGTCGCATAGAGAATCGGCTTAAACGTCGAACCGACTTGGCGACGCATACCGACGTGGTCAACCTGAGAAAGACGATGGTTTATACCACCGACCCATGCCAGGATATCACCACTATGAGGATTTACTGCCAAAAAGCCTGCATTCATCACCGTCACGGACTTCCGAACCGAGTCTGCCGGCGACATCACAACGTTTTCTGCTCCGGCAGCGGTGTAGGCAACCATCTCGACCGGGCGATTCATCCTCGCCTCAATAGTATCCTCAGAAAGGCCCTGCTTTTTCATCTCACGATAGCGCTCTGATCGTTTATAGGCTCGATCATAAATCTGCGTTTTCTCGCCCCACGGCTCCTTACCTTCCCATTGTTTGTCAAATGTCTTCTGAACATTTGTCATGTGGCCCGAAACCGCTTTTTCTGCGTATGTCTGCAGTTTCGAATTGATGGTCGTGTGAATCTCAAGTCCATCTGTATAGATATTGTAAACACCAACACCAAACTGCTGATTTAAAACCTCTTGCGCTTCTTGAGCGACCATGTGTCTGAAGAAAATTCCTATACCGCTCTCGTTGTCAATTCGATTATACTTCACGCCAAGAGGCTCCGCCTGATATTTCTCCAATTTCAGCGAATCAATGAAACCGGCTTTTGCCATACGTTGCAAAACGAGATTACGTCTTTGCACGGACTGCTCCGGGTGAAGTCTTGGATTATAAGCCGAATTTGCTGCAAGCATTCCGATAAGAGTCGCTGCAGCTGGTGGTTCGAGCCATTTTGCCTTGCGCGAAAAGAATCGCTGAGAGGCAGCCTCAATGCCGTAGACATTCTCGCCAAAAGGCACCGTATTCAAGTACAAATTCAGAATTTCGCCCTTGCTATAGACATCTTCAATACGTCCCGCAATGATGATTTCCTTGATTTTTGCAACAGGATAGGTGAGCAATCCCAATGATTTTCGTGGATATAGATTCTTTGCCAGCTGCTGGCTGATCGTAGAACCACCGCCTTGACTGAAATCCAGCATCAAGAATGTCTTGATAAAGACTCGCATCGTACTGTGCGCGTCAACACCATGATGTTCAAAGAATCGACTGTCTTCTGTCGCAATAAGTGCATCTACAACGTGACGCGAGATGCTAGTGCTGTCAACACTAATTCGGTTTTGCCTGTAGATTCTACCCATCTGGACGTTGTCCGCCGTGTATATCACAGAAGCATTTGCCGTATCAATTTCCAGCAATTCCTTCTCCGTTGGAATATGGCCAAACAAGCCTACATAAACGAGGAAAATAAGAATGAGAAATAATACGATGAAATGCGCAAGCAGTTTTGCGACATTTACAAGACATCGTTTCCACAACGACGGATTGTCGGATGGGAAATAAACTGCACGAATTATACGTTTCGTACGCGGCGACAGACGCATCGCAATTTTATGATAATATTCTAATATCTTTTCTTTTATGAGCATATCTATTGTTCTGATGTTTTTGTGACCATGGCATATCCTTCATCGGCACTAAATGTCTCGATATAATCCCAATCGAAGTCCTCGCCAACAACAATCGTCATCGGCGAAGCGTTGCCATTGCACGTGATTTGTCTCAACAGCAAATTGCCACTCAAATCGAGTTTTTCTATTCTATTATTGCTACAATCTATGTAATTAAGTCGTCCGCAACGACTCAAATCTATTGTCCGAATGTCACATCGGCTACAATTGAGCCAGTTCATGTGATTCACCTCGCCATTTCCGAAATCTATAATCTTGAGATTTTCGCATCCATGGCAGTCCAACCAAACGAGTTCGGAATGATTTCTCAAATCAAGTTTTTCAATCTGGCTCAACGAGATATCAATTTCGCGCAGATATATATTTTTGCTAAGATCCAGATTCTCATATATGATATGTCGGCCTTTGAAAGTCTGAAGACGCTTGAAAATTTCGATTCCCTCGAACGAGACAGGCAAGTCCCGATCTCCAAGTTCGGTCACGTCAATGCCAACAATATCGCAGACCTCCGTCCCTTGCAATATTCCGTCTTCGTTCGCATCATAATGCGACAAACAGAAATCCATAAAACGGACATCTGGCAATATGTTATTGCTGTCAATCGTTATCTTTGTCGTTGTCTTAAATCCACCTATTGCCGCGGTCACGGAGATTATTCCAATATCCTCGGCAATGAGCCGTGCAGTCAGATCTCCGGTCTTTTCAACTCTTGCAAGACTCTCATTGTTCACCGTCCAGACAGCATCGACATCCGGTATTCCACAGTTTGTCTTTTCCGGATAATAACAGATGGTCAATTCCATTGTATCTCCAACGGCCATCTTGTATTTATGGAAATCAAAATAGATATCCCGCAAATAATGCTCCTCGACACCGCTTGAACACGATATCAGCATGGCCGAAAATGTCATCAGCAACATTTGCAGTATTTTATTCCGATTCCCCCGATTCATCTCTTATTAGACCATAAAAGTTGAAAGGTTTAACTTAGCAAATCAAACCTTCCAACTTTATTTTTCAAATCTCTTTATGTTTCGACATTACATTTTTCCCATTTTCTTCAAGTCGCTTGCCAAAAGGCGATCTGGAGATTTCTTGTCGATATTGTGATAGTCGAAATAATATACATCGCTGTCGTCGGCACCAATAATCATCTTGAAGCAACGAGTGTTTGCCTTGGCAACTTCCGGGCCTACCTTGTGAAGGAATACCACATCTTTCTCCGAGTTTTCAATAGCTGCAGTAACTTCAGCCTTTGTCACGAACTTGAACTTGTGCGGATAGATCTTTGAAACAGCAGCCTCGTTCTGAAGACTCTTCTCGAGATCTTCCTTGACAAGATACAAAGTCTTGTGAGCCAAGCTCTTGATGTTTTTATTATAGTAGAGCAAAGGGCTTTCTGCAGTCTTCTTGAGAAGTGCTGGATCTTTCTTGATCATATCGACATGATTCTGCACGAAACGGACAAACGAAGTCAACTTATAAACGTAATCCTGATCTTCGACGCTGGCATAAGCAAGCGGAATTGAGATGAGGTCCGGCATTGTGTTGACTTTCGATTTCTCTTTGCCCATCAAAAGGCTGAGATACACGTAACGAGCCTTTGTCTTGTCCTTCTCATAAGTGACTGTTGTTGTCAGAAGGAATGAATATGCAGGATCGACACGTTTCGATTCGAATGTTCTGCGATCGATAACTTCATATTTGGTCTCGCGCCACTCTTTCTCCATGACTTTTTCAATCTTGAGATTGAAATCGCTCATGATGTTGTCGTCGAGAACGACGAGCGTACGAGTTTCAGGGAACTGCTCATAGTCTTTTGCCGTTGGCACACTCTTCTGAGCCTGCGCTGTAAGGGCGAATGCCATCGAGGCAATAACGCCAAAGAACTTGATTTTCATAAAAGAAATATTTATTGTTAAACCGTTTCTTATTCCACAATCTTCAATTCATCAATAATGTTCTTCGCATTGCCAATTTTGTCAATTACAAACAAGACATAGCGAATGTCAACATTGATGCATTTCTGAAGTTCATTTTCAAACGCGATATCACCACTCATGGCCTCCCAGTTGCCGTCAAAAGCAAGACCGATAAGCTCGCCGTCGCCATTGATGACCGGACTTCCACTATTTCCGCCCGTGATATCATTGTTCGTTGTAAAACATACATGCATCGTGCCATCTTTATCAGCATAGCGACCGAAATCCTTATTTTCGTACAAACTTTTCAATTTCGGATCGACAACGAACTCCCAGTTTGTCGGATCTTCCTTTTCCATCACACCCTTGAGCGTGGTAAAATGCTTGTAGTGAACAGCATCGCTCGGATCGTAATCGCCAACCGAACCATAGCTTAAACGCATGGTGAAATTCGCATCCGAGTAGAATGCCTTGTCGCTCTGCATCTCCATGAGTCCTTTGATAAACAGGCGATTATCCTCACTAATTCGGCTCATATAGTCAACACCGCCATAATATATTTCGTGATATTTTGAGAAAATCGAGACCGCAGCCTGATATGCAGGATCCTTGGCAAGCACTTTTGCTGATGGCTTTTCAAGGAATTTTGCAAGACGAGTTTCGTCAACAAACATTGATTTCGCAATCAAATCTGCCGCAAACTTCTCAAAGTTGCCCTTATATTTCTTAACAATTTTGGTCATATAATCTGGGACAAACTCTGTTGGCAAGTTGAAATAATACGATCCGAGGGCAGCAATGACGTCCTTGTCGGTCTGAGCGTCATAGTTCTTGAAAAACTTCTGTGCAGCTGTACGAATGGCGTCGATAACCATTGCCCGAAGCTCAGGATTACTATGATTCAAGGCTTTTTCAATATCGCGAGCATTATATGCAAAACGGAAAACCTCCGGGCCGCCAATCTGGCATTCATAGAGATACTCGAGCGCATAACTGTATGGCCTAAAATCCTTATATGATTTCTCAAGACGGCTGAGCACATTGCCATATTTTGCCTTACGCTCAGGCGTTGCATCTGCCCATTTCTGAAATTCAGCCTCGAGCTGTTGTTTCTTCTCAATAATATTCAATCGTGTCAGACCTCGGTTCATGCCGATGCTATTCTTCCAGTAGTTGGTGCTCGATGCATATTTTGAGGCGTATTGAATATTGACTTTCTCTGATTTTTGCATCGACTCGAGCCAAATCTCCTGTTTGACAGTTCGAGGTCCAATCATCGCCTGGTTTTCGATATTCATTCTGGCATCAATGCCAAATGATGTCTGATAACGATCAGTGCTTCCCGGGAAACCTACCGTCATGGCAAAATCGCCGAGCTCTGTACCTTTGAGACTGATTGGCAGATAATGCTTTGGCTTCAATGGTTTGTTAGAAGCACTATACTCAGCTGGCTGACCATTTTCGTCGGCATATACACGGAAAATTGAGAAATCGCCCGTATGACGCGGCCACATCCAGTTGTCTGTATCATGTCCGAATTTGCCAATCGACTCAGGCGGAGTGCCAACAAGACGTACGTCATTATAAACGGCATATTCTATGAGAAAAAACTGATTTCCACCAAAGAAAGACTCGACCATTGCCTTGTGGAAAGGAAGCGACTCTACAGTCTCAAGCACCTTGTCGGTATTCTTGTCAAGAAGCGAATCGCGTTGTGCTATCGGCGTGTCATCTGAAATGCCTTCGAGAATCTTATCGGTGCACTCCTCAAAACGCACAACGAAACGCACGCTCAATCCATCAACAGGAAGATCTTCTTCAAAAGAACGCGACCAGAATCCATCTCTCAAGTAGTTGTGCTCAACACTCGACAACTGCTGAATTGAAGAATAGCCGCAATGATGATTCGTGAATACGAGGCCGTTTTCTGAAACAATTTCACCCGTGCAACCTCCACCGAATATGACAACAGCATCTTTGATGGAGCTGTTGTTGACACTATATATATCTTCTGCCGACAGACGGCAACCTTTCTGCTGCATTGTCGCAATGTTGAGTTTATCGAGCATTGTCAGCACCCACATTCCTTCGTCAGCCCTTGATGTAATGGCGACGAACAGCATCATCCCGATAAAAGCAATTCTTTTGTTCATAGATTTGACGATTACAATTGATTGTTGTGTGTTTCATACTTGATATTCAAGGCCTTGCGAATCACTCGCTCGACATCCTTGGCCCTAAGCGGCTTACAAAGGACGCCCTCTTCCTCAGAATCCTGCGCATTGGTGATTCGGCAAACCGGTATTTCAGGACCATAACCTGCGCTCATATCGCGGATCTCTTTTTCGATATTCGCAATACTTATCGAGCTATCATCTTGATTTACAAAGACTATATCAAATCTGCTATTTTCAAACTTCTTGAGAGCCGAACGCGTGTCGCACGCAAACGACAGTCCAGCCACCAGACCTTCCATCATTGTCTGGAAGCTGCTGCAGAAAGCCTCATCCGCATCCACAACAAGCACTCGCACGTCTTTCATGCCGATATCGGTCACGACCTTCGTAAAGTTGATGTCATCAATATCATCGGCCATCAGATGGCTGTCACCTGTCTCTGTCTTATACGGCAGTGTGAATTCAATCAGGATTGAATCATCCTCCGTCTGCTCAACACTGAATTCACCATCTGCGGCCAAAATCAGACGCTGAACAGAGTCGAGGTGCAGATGATTAATCAGCTTCTGTTCAATGGTGAAAATCTCGCGATGATCAAGCTGAATGTGACGGTCAAGCTTGATTGAGAAATCCAATATTATGCGATCCGACATTGTGTCGGCAATATTCACACCGATGCGCATCGGACTATTATGAAGTGCAAATTTATTGTCGAGAGCATCGAGTATGCTCAGGAAAACCTGACGCGTCAAAAGGCTATTGCCAACAACCGTCTGAGGCACATCTGATGATACACGCATCGAATGAAGATTGCCCTTCACGCCGGCCTTTGATCCATAAAGGACCATGATATTAGTGATGAGCGTGCAGACATTAAACGAGATCTCTTCCTTCTCGACAGGCTTTATATTCAATTTCGATGCAGTTGCGACAGAATCAATGGAGTCGATGAGCACACGCGACGATGCCTTGAGGGTCATGATGGTGTCCATCTGTTTTTGCGAGACACGCTCATGCGACAGATTATCGGCAAGAACGCCTATGTTGTTGAGCTGAGCACGCATCTTATCCGTCAGATTTGCAACCAGTTCGCTCTTAATCTGCAAAGCCTCGCTCAATTGGGCGACCTCCATAATGCGGTCGTAAATCAGCGATGACATCCAATGCATCGCAATATAAAAAATCCATATCGCAACGAACTGAACGACAAAGAACACGAACAACTCTATCGCTGAGTAGTTAAATTCAATGCTGATGACATCGAACTTGCAAAGCAAAGTGTATGTGATGCATATTGCCAGCTGAATAAACGAGAGGATGACGCCAACGCGACGTCCATGCAGAATGATTGCAATAAACGGATATACGACAAGCATGACGCCTGAAAAACCGAGCATCGCACCACACGCATAAGCAATAATGAAGTGAACAAATATAGCAACGCGATCGAGAGCCAGCACAATTGCGTTATCGCGCGATACATATTGCATGAAGAAATACGCAAAGAATATCAGACTCAAGACGATGTTGCACATTGCCATACCCTGATTCTCAATCAGCAACGCGTAAACGCCACTCACGAGACTATAGACAAGCAGCATAAAATTCACAACTCCGGCGAACCTGAATCGGAATGTCACATCCGCAGACAGATCCTCGTCGTTTGAATTAGCAGACATATATATAAGACGGCGTATCAAGCCCATTCGCAAAATCTTTTTAAACTCCAAAAGGCAAATTTAATAGTTTGCACCATACAGAGCAACATTATAAACAAAAAAAAGAGAATCACAATTCCTTGTAATTCTCTTGCTGAGTAGCGGGAAGCCGACTCGAACGACTGACCTTTGGGTTATGAGCCCAACGAGCTGCCAACTGCTCCATCCCGCAATGTATCTTTTACCACCGAAGTAGCCTTAATTTCTCAATTGCAGCGCAAAGTTAGCCTTTTTTTTTCTTTCTCCAAAGAGAAAACGAACAATTATGTTTTTTTTACACATAAAACCGCTTTCATTCTCCTGAAAAGGGATGTTTTCAAGAAAAAAAAATGGCGTTCTTGAAACAAGAACACCACTTTTCATATCGATTATTTCTTTCTCTTGAAGAAAGAGATAATGCCGTCGATGCAAGCCTTGAGGCATGAACGGACGAATGAATTTCCTCCTTGATTGTTTGCTTCCTGATTAGCTGCCATAATTCTGACTATTTTGTTTCACAATTATTTTTCATCGCTCAAAGATACGCAATATTACCGATTTATCAAAATCACGCAGATATAACACAAAAGCGGCCTCCACGCAATGTGAAGGTCGCTGAATATATAATCTCTTAATCAGAAATTACTTCTTGTTGAGAGCGAGGTCAACGTTAACGGCGCAAGCTACTGAGCAACCTACCATTGGGTTGTTACCAATGCCGAGGAAGCCCATCATCTCAACGTGTGCAGGAACTGATGAAGAACCAGCGAACTGTGCATCAGAGCTCTTGCGTATAAAAATACGAACTTGAAGCGATGCGATCTTTCTAATAGGTAGCCTCGTTTTTTTGCATGTCACTTTGCAATTAAAGGCAAAAAATAATGTAAATTGCTGTTCAAACAAATAATCGCATGCAGATGAATAGAATAGTGCTTCTGATACCCCTTTTTTTATTATCCATTTTGATTTCGTGCACGCCTACGCCTAAGAAGATAGTGGCCGTTTCTCAATGCAGTGTCGACGAGTGGCGCACACAGATGAACAACGAGATGCTACGCGAAGCCTTCTTTCACAATGACATGGAGGTAGAGATACATTCTACGTCAGACAATACACAAGAGCAGATCAATGTCATCCAGAGCTATATTGACCGCAAAGTTGACCTGATAGTCGTTGCGCCTAACGAAGCCGAGCCACTAAGGCCCGTTATCGAAAAAGCCTATGATGCCGGAATACCGGTCATTCTTGTAGACAGGAAAATAAACAGTGACAAATACTCAGCCTTCATCGGAGGTGACAATATCGAAGTCGGGCGTCTGGCTGCAAAATACATTGCCGAAACACTCAACGGCAAGGGACGCATTGTTGAAATCGAGGGACTTCAAGGCTCATCTTCCTCACAGCAAAGACACCAGGGTTTCCACGAAATCATAGACACATACAAAGATATTGTCATTGTATCCAGTTTCTTTGCAGACTGGAATGAAAAGAAGGCGGAAGCTATCATGGACAGCATTGGTGATTCACTAGGTGATGTTGATATCGTATTCTCATATAACGACCGTATGGCCATCGGTGCAAAAAACTCAGCCATCAAACAGAATAGTCCATTGGCGCACATTCCATATATTGGCGTCGATGCTCTGCTCGACAAACATGTAGGCATCGGACGTATCGAGGACGGCACTCTCAATGCCTCATTCCTCTATCAGACTGGCGGAGACAGAGCAATTCACATCGCAGACTGCATACTCAACGGGAAGCCATACAACCGCGACAACATCTTCCAGACCAGCATCGTCAACAAGTCTAACGTGCATATAATGAACATACACGCCGGTCATATAGACGAGCAGAATGGCAAGATAGAGTTTCTGAACAGCAAGCTCGATGACTTCTTCAAGGATTATGAGTCGCAGCGTATAGTGCTCGTTACATTCATTATCATAACAGTGCTAGTGTGCATACTGCTCTTTGTGTCAATAACAGCCTATAATGCCAAGACAAGGCTCAATGACCAGCTTGAGATGCAGAAAGAGGTGCTAGAGACACAAAAAAATGAGCTCTCGGAACAGAAAGAGAAACTTGAACTCCAGCGTGACCAGCTTGAGGCCGAACGTGATAAATTGATAGAGGCTCAGGGATGTGAGGAGCATGGAGAGGATAAGGCTGTGATTGAAAATGAGACAAACTTCTTCATGGATAGGCTCAACAAGGTGTTCGATGAAAATATCGACAATTCGGAACTTACTGTCGAGATGATAGGAGCAGAGATGGGGTTGAGCCGAGTGCAACTCTATCGCCGAACAAAAGCATCGTGTGGATTGAGTCCGAATGAAGCACTCAGAGCCCGACGACTTAACAAAGCGTATAAGATGTTGCGCGAAACAGACAAGTCTATTAGCGAAGTTGCCTACGAAGTCGGTTTCTCGTCCCCATCATATTTTGCAAAATGCTATAAAGATCACTTCGGACACAACCCAACAGAATCATTGAGAAAATAAAAAACATAAAAAGCATGCACCATCAGGCATGCTTTTTTAATAGTTACTGGCAGCATTCTATAACAGATGTTTCATTTACTATCAGTAATGTTTCATTGAAACAATTTTGACATTGGATGAAACAATACTTTTAGCCATCCTTTAACATCCTTTATATGTTTGCATCAGTAATCATCAATCATTCATATGAGAAAAACTTTATTAACAACAGTTGCGTTTCTCCTATGCTTTATATGTAATGTCGCAGGACAGACAATAAAGGTAAATGGAAATGTAACATCACAGTCGGATGGCCAGCCTCTTCCAGGTGCGGCAATCCTTGAAACAGGAACGGGTAACGGAACAGTTACCGATTTCGATGGAAACTTCAGTTTTGAAGTAAAAGAAGGTAGCACTATTACAGTATCATTTGTAGGCTTCGAGAAACAGGTTCTTCAGCCAGGTACAGACATGAAGATCGTCCTTGTCGACGAGTTCATGCTCGAAGACGTAGTAGTGACAGGCTATCAGGTGCAGCGTAAGGCTGACTTGACAGGTGCGGTAGCCGTTGTCGACACTAAGACACTGGCAACTGCATCCGACCCAGATCCGATGCGAGCACTTCAGGGCCGTATCTCGGGTGTGACAATCACAACAGATGGTTCACCATCGGGCACAGGAACGATTCGCATTCGTGGTTTTGGTTCGTTCAACGCAAGTCAGGACCCATTGTATGTAATCGATGGTATGCCTACAACTCAGACGCTCAATTCACTCAATTCGGCCGATATCGAGAGCATACAGGTGCTCAAGGATGCTGCTTCAGCATCTATATATGGTAGCCGTGCAGCCAATGGTGTGATTATCATCACAACCAAGAAAGGCAAGAAGAGCAATGGCAAGGTCAATGTAGAGGTCAACGCCAATGTCACAGCTCAGACCTACAACAAGCAGACAATGATGAATCTGAGCAACACAAGCGAATATGCTACAGCAATGGCTCAGGCAGCACTCAACGATGGTATGGATCCTGTGCAGTATGCAGCAGTATATGGCTTGGATCTCAATGCATCGTCAGGCACTCAGATTAAGGCTTTCGACCCTAAGACAGGCCAGTATGTCAGCTACACAGTCAATGGCCTTTACGATGGTTTCATGAACCAGAAGAAGACAATGCGCTTTAGCGATACAGACTGGCTCGATGCAATCTCCCGTACAGGTCTTATTCAGAATTACGATGTGACATTTAGTCGTGGTTCGGACAACGGCAGCACAATGTTCTCTTTCGGCTATAAGCGTAACGATGGTATCTTGAAACATACCAATTTCCAGAATCTCTCGGCTCGACTTAACAGCGACTATAAGGTAAACAACGTATTCACTATCGGTGAGAACCTTACAATCACCCATACCGACCAGGTAGGATGCTCTCCAATGGAGAATGCCCTCAAGATGGCTCCAGTTCTTCCAGTATATGAAGAGGACGGCAAGACATTCTCTGGTCCTGTAGGAGGTATGTCAGACCGTCAGAACCCATTGCGTGAGCTTGTGTGGAACAAAGACAACTCGCTCGGCATCTGGAGAGTCTTCGGCAACGCATTCGTTGACCTCACTCCTCTCAAGGGACTTACAATCCGTTCTAATTTCGGTATCGACTTCGACACTTCATTCATTCACTCGATATCTAAGACCTTCTACTCAGACATCATCCAGAGCAATACACCAACGACGACACTCAGCAACGCAAATGATTTGCGAATCAACTGGTCGAACACCGTCACTTACAATGTTGACTTCGCCGACATTCATCATGCCAATGTCCTTGGTGGTGTAGAAATATATCGTCAGAAGAGAACCGACTGGAGTGGCTATGCAGAGGAGTTCGCAATGGAGACTCTCGATTACATGTGGCCAGATGCAGCAACAGGAACAATGCGTGTAAATGGTGCAGAACATGGTTATGCTCTTGCTTCGTTCTTTGGCAAGCTCGACTATAATTTCAACGACCTTGTACTTGCATCGTTCACCATTCGTCATGACGGTTCGAGCCGTTTCGGTGAAAACCACAAGTATGGTAACTTCCCAGCAGCAACCCTCGGCTATCGTGTAAGCCGTCATCTTGAAGGCATCGACTGGATCAACGACCTCAAAGTACGTTACTCGTGGGGTAGAACAGGTAACCAGGAGATATCAAACACAGCACGCTACAGCATCTTCATCGCAGACTATGGTGACGACCGTGTGACATCTACAGCATACGACCTCTATTTGCAGGGTTCGGGCATATTCCCAAGTGGTTTCCGCACAACTCAGTCGGCAAACCCTAACCTCAAGTGGGAAACAACAACTCAGAGCAATATCGGTATCGACTTCTCGCTCATTGACAATCACCTCTTCGGTAATGCCGATTACTACGTGAAGGAGATTACAGATATGCTTATCTCGCCAGCATACCTCGGTTCGAAGGGTGAAGGTGGAGCAAGCTGGATCAACGGTCCATCGCTCAAGAACAAAGGTTTCGAAATGAACCTCGGTTGGCGTGATGAGTTGGAATCGGGCTTCGCATACAAGGTAAGCGGCAATCTCGACTTCTTCCGCAACACTGTAACATACCTCCCTGCTACAACAACAGGTTCGTATGTTCACACTTCAAAGGAGAACCTCATCGAGGCAAAGAAGCCATACGGTTCTATCGTAGGATATGTAGCCGACGGATTGTTCCAGTCGAAAGAAGAGGTGTTGGCAAGTGGCCAGCCAGGTGCTCGTGTAGGTGGTCTTAAGTATGCCGACCTCGATGGCAACGGCGTCATCAATTCAGACGACCAGACATGGATCTTCAATCCAGTGCCAGACTTCTCATACGGTGTAAACATTGAGATGTCGTATAAGAATGTTGATTTGACAATGTTCTGGCAGGGTGTTGCCGGACAGGATGTATATAACAATCAGAAATTCCAGACCGACTTCTGGAGCATCACCGATGCAGGTAGCAACAAGGGCAACCGTATGCTCAAGGCTTGGACAATGGACAACAAGAACTCTAAGATTCCTGCCCTTACAACAAGCAACACTGCCGATGAGGGACGCGCAAGTTCGTACTACGTAGAAAACGGATCGTACCTCAAGCTTCGTACACTTCAGCTTGGCTACAATATGCCAAAGGGTGTAATGGATAAGATTCATGCTTCAAATGCTCGTGTTTATGTCAGCGGTCAGAACTTGCTCACCTTCAAGTCGAACAGCTTGACATGCTCAGATCCTGAGAATCCAAACTGGGCATATCCAACAACAACTTCATTCACATTCGGTGTTCAACTTGGCTTCTAATGACGAAGCGATAATGAAAAGATAATATGAACAAGACAAGATATATCTATATGGCAGCAGCGATGCTCGGCATGGGTGCGCTGACAAGCTGCGATGACTTCATAGACGTTCCGCCTACAGGTGTCATCAACGACGAACTCGCATACAGCGAACCAGAGAAGCTCTGCACATCGGCATACGCAATGCTTGGCGACTGCTGGTATACATACCCATTCAACCTCTGGCCATTTGGCGACGTAGCCAGCGACGACGCATTCAAGGGCGGTAGTGGTACCAACGACACCAACTGGCACAGTGTAGAGGTGTGGAGCAACCTTACAGCTGCCAACCCAGACCACAACGATGAACTCTGGTATCATCTCTACTGCGCAATCTCTCGTTGCAACAGAGCATTGGTATCTCTCGATCAGTATGGCGACAGCAAGCTCGGTAGCGAGACTACCAAGCAGCGAATTGGTGAGATGAAATTTATCCGTGCACACTTCTACTTCAAGCTTGCCGAACTCTTCTATCAGGTACCTTGGTGTGACGAGTCAGTTATGCTCAACGACCTCGTAGAGAGCACACGCAACGACGAATTGACTCACGATCAGCTCATGCAGAAGATTGTTGCCGACTTTGAAGAGGCATATAACGTATTGCCAGCCACTCAGACCGATGGCGGTCGTGTGACAAAGATTGCAGCAGCAGCCTACTTGGCTAAGTGCCATCTCTATATGGCGTACGGCGACGGCTACGAGGCGACTACTGGCTACTCAAAGGTAGACAAGGCTCACATGAACAAGGTTATCGAGTATACAGATGTAGTTGCAAACTCGCAGTTTGGCTATCTTGAAGACTATGGCGACATATTCTTGCCAGAGTATAAGAACTCTAAGGAGAGTGTCTTTGCAGTTCAGACATCTCACTACACAGAAGATAACACAGTGAAGGGACGTGCTAACTGGTCGAACACTCTCAACGGCTGCTGGGGCATCTGGTCGAAGGGCTGGGATTTCCATAAGCCATCACAGAACCTCGTCAACGCGTTCAAGACACAGGATGGTCTGCCAATGTTCAACGACTACGACAAGGAGCATAACTCATATCCAGTGCGTGGCGTCGCATCGGCTCAGAAGTATGACCCACGTCTGTTCCACACAGTAGGCATGCCAAGCTGGCCATACAAATATGAGGAGAACCTCACAATGACAAAGGACAACTCGCGTAACCCAAGCACATACGGCTACTATACTTCAATTAAGGAAGTGCCAATGCGCTCACAGGGTGAGACCTACGTAGAGAACACATGGCAGTCATTTGCAATGAACGACTATATCTTCCGTTTCAGCGATGTGATGCTTATGCGTGCAGAGGCACTTATCGAGACAGACAATCTCAACGACGCTCGCTCTATCATCAACGATATCCGCATGCGTGCTAAGAACTCAATCATGAAGCATATCGCCTACGCTCAAGACTATTGCGACATTGCAACCTATACCGACTTCCCAAACAAGGATTATGCTCGTCAGGCTCTTCGTTGGGAGCGTCGTATTGAGCTCGGCATGGAGAGCAGCCGATTCTTCGACCTTCGCCGTTGGGGCATGGCATCAGAGACACTCAACAAGTTCTTTGAGTCGGAAGTTAACGACAACTACGATGGTCAGGAATATGCCAAGTACTATAAGGATGCACATTTTACAGCTGGCAAGAACGAGTATTGGCCACTTCCATACAACCAGATGTTCTATGTTCCAGGTCTCTACACTCAAAACAAGGGATACTAATAGTTTAATATTCAAATCATGAAAAAGATATCATTATATATTCTGGCATTGGCAGCAGTTTGTCTGTCATCGTGCCAGGACAAAGACTACGAGTGCTCAGAGATGATTCTCAGCAGCATCGACGCCTCTACAATCGAGGGCAAGCTTGTAGGCGACGACTACATCCTCTCATGGCCTGCACTCAGCAATGGCCTTCAGATGCAGGTTACTCGCTATAAGGGAGAGACTAATGATGGTTCGGTAGTAGTAGACGGCAATCAGTATGTTCATTCTACTGTCAATACTAACATCGACTTCACATACGTTCTCAAGGTGACAGACGGTGTAAACCTCTCTAATGGTTCTATCGTCAAGTATAAGCGTGAGGGTGCTGATATGATCAGTGGTTTGGGTATGAGCCAGCTCGACAAGGCAAATGGTTACGATGCTAAGGTTGAATGGGCTCAGCCATCGGAGACTGACAATATCATCCTGACAGCAGACAATGGCAAGGGCCGCACAATAAACGAGACAATAAGCGGCACAGCAACAAGCTATATCATCTCCGATGTTATCGATGGTGAGGAGTGGACAGTGACATTGGTTGCCAAGAATGCCAAGGGTTCGTCGCTCTCTACTGCAACATCGCTTAAGATAGGTAAGACGCTTATCGGTTTCCTCGGTGTCTACGCTACTGCCGACGAGTGTGTAGCCGATGGTGATGACGACGAAGCAAGTGCATGGCTTTGGCTCCACAGCGAATATCCAACAGCACGCTACGTCAGCTTCAGCGACATAGAGAGCGCCGAAGACCTTGCTCCATTCCGTGTTCTCTTCTGGCTTCGCGACCTCGAAGGTGTTGGTGAAGGCGAAGTGCTCAATATGCCAGATGTCGTTAAAGCAGCTACTCCTGCGGTAAGCGAATGGTATAAGAATGGAGGTTCACTTCTCCTTTGGAGCCATGCAATGCCATGGGTAGAGACTCTTGGTCGTATTCCTGAAGGCTCTATTGTTGGTAACGATCATGCCATAGGTACAGGAGAAGGCGGATGGAACCCAGATACATGGAAGATGGCAGTTGCTCTCCATCCTGGTAGCCGCTTCAAGAAGGATTTTTCTGATCACCCTATATATCGCGGTCTTGAAGTTGAGACGACCGACCGAACCAAGCTCATCGCTATGAAGGGTGCAGGTTGGACCGAAGACCACAACTGTCTGTTCTTCAACTACCCATCGGCTCTCACTGGCATTGGCAATCAGGAAGAGGCTTGCTACAACACTCTCACTGAGGTCTATGGCATCTATCCTCTTGCGACATGGGATAGTCAGATCGACTGGGTAAGCCAGCTCAACATCTGGGAAGCTCGTCAGGGCGACACAGATTTCAAGGGTACTATCCTCTGCGTTGGTAATGGTGGTTGCGAGTTCTCGCTCAAGAATGCCGACGGAACACCAGACAAGAGTGCTTATCCAAAGAACAATCCATATCAGGATAATGTTCTTCAGTTGGCCAAGAACTCACTCGAGTACCTGAAGACAAGATAAAAGAAGAATATGTTTATAGTGGCAAGACAGATGAGTGAAACCTGTCTTGCCCATAAACAACAAACAAAACTAACCACAATGAACATGACCTCTTATCGAATATTATCTATAGCAGCATGTTGCATCATGATGCAGACTGGCTGTAAGGATGATTGTGGCACTACTGAACCCATCGATATCAATAACTCAGAGGCCACCGACACCACCACACAGGTAGAAAAGCCTAATCTATATACCGATAAATATAGACCACAGGTGCATTTCACTCCAGCTAAAAACTGGATGAACGATCCTAACGGCATGGTATATGACAACGGCACATGGCATCTGTTTTATCAGTATAATCCCTATGCTAACAACTGGGGCAATATGTCGTGGGGCCATGCGACGAGCACCGACCTCATCCATTGGAATGAGCAGGATGTAGCTCTGACACGCGACAAGCTTGGCGACATCTTCTCGGGCAGTGCAGTAATCGACCATGAAGGTACGGCTGGCTTTGGCAAGGATGCTATGGTCTGTCTCTATACTAGCAGTGGTAGTCGTCAGCAGCAGTCGATGGCTTATAGCACAGATCATGGTAAGACGTTCAATGTGTTTGCAGGCAACCCTATCATCGCTAATACCGATAAGGACGACTTCCGCGACCCAAAATTGTTCTGGCATGCCGATTCAAAGCAATGGATTATGTCGCTCGCTCGTGGATGGCAGTATGCGATAGATTTCTATGCTTCCAACGACCTCAAGAGTTGGCATTTCTTAAGTTCATTCAATACTCCAGAGTATGTACGTTGCAACAAAGGCCAATGGGAATGTCCCGACATGATAAAGCTGGGTGACAAGTGGGTGCTCATTGTCAGCACCAATCCAGGCGGTCCTGTTAGTGGTAGCGGCACAATGTATTTTATTGGCGATTTCGATGGCGAACAGTTTGTTGCCGATCCTTCTGAATACCCTATGTGGCTCGACTATGGAATGGACAACTATGCTGGTGTCACATGGTCGAATACAGGCGACAGAAAAGTGCTTATAGGCTGGATGAACAATTGGAACTATGCAGGCGATGTACCTTGCGACCCATGGCGATCGGCAATGACACTACCACGCGAACTCTCACTTACCAACATAGATGGCAACAACTATCTGTGCAGTAAGGTAGTTGGCGAAATAGATGCCATTGCAAGTGATTGGAAGGCAATAGACGGCGATCTACCATCAGCGCAAGCCTATCATGTGAAGGTGACGGTTGATATGACCTCTAATCACACTATTCAACTTGCCAATGGGCAAGGAGAGCACTTTGATATAGATGTCAAGGGTGTTGCTCGCTTGTTGATAGCACGTCGCAATGCGCAGACAGGTGCAAGCTCTTTCAATGGCTCGTTCTCTATACCTGCAGCCCAGGCACCAATCCGATCTGCTGCATCAGAACTGACAATCGACATTTTCATCGACAGGTCGTCTGTTGAGGTAATTACCGAAGATGGAACAACGAGTCTGACAAACCTCGTATTCCCAAGCTCTATCTATAATGCTGTTAAGGTCGACGGCAACGCCAATATTGGCAGTTTCCGCACACTTGAAGGCATTTGGAAATAAAAAAACAAACAATCAAACTATACCGTTATGAAAAAAAGATTTTTCGTGGCAATCTGCTTCGCATTAAGTTCTGTGCTGAACTTTGCAGCCGACAAGAACGTGCGTCCAGAGCCGCTTGCTGGTGGCAACATAGCCATCCGCATCGATGCCAACGAGCAGAGCAAGTACCTCCTTCTGCCTATAGAAGAGAAGGCCGACGAGGCTCGCATGCAGATTATCGTCAACAACGATCTCCGACGCAATCTCTATGTCAGACTTGCAAGGGGACATGTAGACTATTACATGCCTGTGCTTCTTGACGAGTTCCGTGGCAACGAAATAACTGTTATAACTCATGTGGGTGACTATGCCAAGACTGCTTGCATGAGCGAATTCAAACTTAGTGATTCATTCGATAAATCAAACAAAGAGGCTTTCCGCCCTGCTTTTCACCATACACCTGTCTATGGCTGGATGAACGACCCTAATGGCATGTTCTATCTTGATGGCAAGTGGCACCTTTTCTTCCAGTATAATCCTTACGGCTCGATGTGGGGCAATATGAACTGGGCACACGCTACGAGCATCGACCTCATCAATTGGAATGACGAAGGGATAGCTATCGCTCCCGATGCACTTGGCTCTATCTTCTCTGGCTCGTGTGTAGTCGACAAAGAGGGAACTGCAGGCTTTGGCGAGGGCGCCGTTGTAGCACTATATACCAGTGCTGGCGATGTGCAGTGCCAGTCGCTTGCTTACTCGGTTGATGGTGGACAGACATTTACCAAATATGCAGGCAATCCTATTCTCACTTCCGACATACCCGACTTCCGCGACCCTAACATGTTCTGGAACGAAGATATAAAAGCTTGGAATCTCATCCTCGCCTGTGGCCAGGAGATGCGTATATACTCATCACCCGACTTGAAGAATTGGAAAGAGGAGTCGAGCTTTGGCTCTGAATTGGGCTGCCATGGTGGTGTTTGGGAATGTCCCGACCTTATGAAGATAAGCACTCTCGATGGCAAGACAAGCAAATGGGTGCTTTTCTGCAACATCAATCCTGGTGGACCTGCTGGTGGCAGTGCAACACAGTATTTCATAGGCAACTTCGATGGCCATACATTTACTGTTGATTCAGAATCGCGTTATGCAAATGGCAATTCGTTGTGGCAAGATTATGGCAAAGACCATTATGCCACTGTCAGCTTCAGCAATGCGCCAGATGGTCGTCATACGATGATAGCTTGGATGAGCAACTGGCAATATGCCAACGATGTGCCAACAATGCAATATCGCAGTGCCAACAGCATAGCCCGTGAGCCGTTCCTCTATTATGGTGCCGACAAGCAGCTCTATATGGGAAGCCGTCCGTCGCCAGAATATGATAATAAGGGCTTGGACAAGAACGTAAAGATAAAAGGCAGCTGCAAGATACGTCTTTCCAACGACGAGGGACAGGAGATGGTCTTCACTTACGACCAGAAAGCCATGACTCTCACTTGCGACCGCAGCAAGAGCGGCATCAAAGACTTCAGCGCCGACTTCGATGTCAATGCTGTAGCACCAGTGCGCAACAAGCTTACTTCACTCCGCATATTCATCGACAACAGTTCAATCGAGCTGTTTGGCAACAATGGCGAAGTTGTGATGACTAGCCTTGTATTCCCAAATTCTCCACTCAAAAACGTAAAAATAGAGAAACTATGAAAACTAACAGACTTGCAATAATCCCAGTGATGCTTTGTTTCTTCGTCATGGGATTTGTCGACCTTGTCGGCATTGCGTCCAACTATGTGAAGGCCGATCTCAGTCTGACCGATGCTCAGGCCAACATATTCCCTTCTCTCGTCTTCTTCTGGTTCCTGCTCTTTGCAGTGCCTACGGGCTTGCTCATGAACAAGATAGGACGTAAGAACACCGTTGTTCTCAGCCTTGTGATGACTTTCCTTTCGTTGCTCATTCCTATTTTCGACAACGGATATACGACAATGCTCATCGCTTTCTCTCTGCTCGGCATTGGCAACGCACTTATGCAGACGTCGCTCAATCCGCTGGTCAACAACATCGTCGGTGGCGAACGCTATGCCAGCACGCTCACTTTCGGTCAGTTTGTGAAAGCCATAGCATCGTTCCTAGCGCCATATATCGCCATGTGGGGTGCCACTCATGCCATACCTTCTTTTGGTCTCGACTGGCGAGTGCTGTTCCCTGTCTATATGGTGATAGCTATCATCGCTATCATTGCTCTCGGTGCTACGAGCATCAACGAAGACCAGCAGACAAAGGCTTCGGGTGTGGCCGACTGCTTCAAACTACTTGGCGATAAGTTTGTGCTGCTCTGCTTCTTCGGCATCATGTGCCATGTGGGCATCGACGTGGGCACAAACACTACAGCTCCTAAGCTGCTTATCGAGCGTCTGGGCATGTCGCTCAATGAGGCTGGCTTTGCTACAAGCCTCTACTTCATCTTCCGCACAGCAGGATGCTTCTCGGGCTCTTTCATTCTCAGTAAGATATCAGGTCGCACATTCCTTATCATCAGTGTTGTGGCTATGCTTCTCTCTATGATAGGCATGGCGATAGGAGAGAGCAAGGCAGTGCTCTATGCAGCCATAGCGCTCGTAGGTTTCGGCAACTCCAATGTGTTCTCCATCTGCTTCTCGCGTGCCATACTCTCTAAGCCAAGCAGTCAGAACGAGATTTCCGGACTTATGATTACGGGCATCTTTGGTGGCACAGTGTTCCCACTCATAATGGGCTTCGCAAGCGATGCTATAGGCCAAATTGGCGCTGTGCTCGTGATGACGTTGGGTGTTGTCTATCTTTTGTTTTACTCTCTCAAATCAGAAACTAATGAATAATAATATTGTTGTAGGTATAGGCGAAGCACTCTGGGATTGCTTGCCTGAAGGTCGTAAGATAGGTGGTGCTCCTGCCAACTTCGCATATCATGTCTCTCAGTTTGGCCTCAATGGTTGTGCCGTTAGCGCTATTGGCGACGATGACCTCGGCCGTGAGATAGTCGATGTCTTTGCTTCGAAGAATGTCAACAACCGTCTCTCTGTTGTCCCATACCCTACGGGCACAGTGCAGGTGAAGCTCGACAAGCAGGGCATTCCGCAATATGACATAAAGCAAAACGTGGCGTGGGATAACATCCCTTTCACCGACGAGCTTGCCACCCTTGCCAGCCAGACACGTGCCGTATGTTGGGGATCGCTTGCTCAGCGCAACGAGGTGAGTCGCAACACCATCAGCAAGTTCATCGCCTCGATGCCTGCCGATTCGCTCAAGGTGTTCGACATCAATCTCCGCCAGTCGTTCTATACCAAAGAGATTATCGAAAAGTCGTTTGAGATGTGCGACATACTCAAGATCAACGATGAGGAGCTTGTTGTCGTCAGCCAGATGCTCACCGGTAAGGAGTGCGCCGATGATATGCTCGATGATGAGGTGAAGGAGATATGCAACGACATGATACGTCGCTATGGCATCAAGATGCTTATCCTCACCTGTGGCACCGATGGCAGCTATGTCTTCTCGGCCGATGGCAAGTTCTCGTTTCAGCCTACGCCTAAGGTGACCGTGGCCGATACTGTCGGTGCAGGCGACTCGTTCACTGGTTCGTTTATAGCCTCTCTGCTCAACGGCAAGACCATCGAAGAGGCTCACAAGACTGCAGTTAAGGTGTCAGCATTCGTCTGCACACAGAATGGTGCTATGCCAGCATACAACCCGCATACTATATAAAAGCTTCGGTTAGTTTGTTTGTTAGGCCGTATTTGTAGCGATGCAAGTATGGCCTTCTTTTTATCTTTGATGCAGATAGTAATTAAGTATACTCTACGGCAATGTCATCATCTTGATACGATGCTAAAGCAAGGTAAGGTAGTTGGTGAATACAAAAAATAGCCTTTGGTACGATATGTAACCAAAGGCTATCTATTGTATGTAAACTGCTCTAAGTCAGATTACTTCTTGTTGAG
>JAKSLG010000007.1 GCA_024401295.1 Bacteroidales bacterium
CGATGCCGCCTGTGAACTTTCCATTTTCTTTATGTTCCAGGTAAGCACGTGTCGCCCCGACTCCTCGTGGATTCACCTGTATAGAACCTTCAGCCTTGGCTACGATTGTCGAGAAAGACAATGCCAGAAGCAATAACAAAACGGCTTTTGCACGAAGAATTCTGCTAATTATCATACTGTATATCATCATGAAATAAATTTACTTCCTTATTGGGAAACCATATAACACTCGTTATACGACGGCCTATTTGCATTGTTACAATAATACAATATACGCAGTGTCGTTTTTCGTTCGTCACTACCTCATGCGCCGTTCGTCAATAAAAACGGCACTTGGGTCAAAAGTTCATCACTTTTTACATTCCTAACAAAAATGATTTTATGCTTATTTGTCATTCGGAAATCGCCTCTGTCTGGCGCAGGCTCCGACTTCGCATATTTAACAGATGTCGCAAATGTGGGCAGATGACTAGTGAGCTTATTTAGGATTTTTTCAATATTTTAGTCATGCTGATTCAAAACATATTCTGAAACAGATTCTTATATTTGCACTCAATTTCAAAAAGGGAAAAAATGCCGACACAGGCTACTCACTAAAACCTCAAAAAACATTCGTAGAGGTGCAACAAATTGGCCTCTGCATTTTTTACAGACAACAGGACAGCAACAGAACGAAACGATGAATCGCGACTACAGAAAATTTCTAAGACTATTCAACCCGATGCGTCTCAAGGCACATGACGACGGAACAATCAACCTACGCAAACAGATTCGCACATTGACCGTGCCTATTTTCATCGAGATGCTGCTCGTCACAATGATGGGCGCAACCGATACATTCATGCTCTCGCAATATGCCGACGACGCCGTGGCAGCCGTGGGTGTGGCCAACCAGCTCATCACGTTTGCGTTCATGGTTTTCCAGATTATCAACATAGGCACAACCGTGCTTTGCTCGCAATATCTTGGTGCAGGCAAGCGCTACAAGATGGAGCAGGTGACAGCCATGGCACTTCTCCTCAACCTCGTCAGTGGCATTGTCATGTCGCTCATTCTCTCGCTCGGAGCTCCGTTCCTGCTCAACATCATGGGTCTGAAAGAGGACCTCATGGTCTACGGCCTTCCATATATGCAGCTGGCTGGCGCATTTGCCATTTTCCAGGCACTTCACATGACAGTTTCTGCTTCACTTCGTGCCGATAACAAAGCCGTCTACCCGATGCTCGTCGTGTTGCTCGTCAATATCGTCAACATCATTGGCAACTATACGCTCATCTTCGGTAATTTCGGAGCTCCTGCGCTCGGTGTCGAAGGTGCCGCCATAGCTACCAACATCTCGCGTGGCGTGGCGATGGTGACTCTTTTCATCATTCTCTTCACTCGCCACATCTCGTTCAGCAACCTCATCGAGGCATTCCGATCGCCAATTGCCGAACTGCGACACGAGATGCACAACCTCATGCGCATTGGACTCCCTTCTGCTGGCGAAAACATGTCATACAACGCACAGCAGGTTGTCATCACATATTTCATCAACATGCTTGGCAATGAGGCGCTGACAACTCGTATGTATGTCGTCAATGCTGTAATCTTCGTTTATATATTCTGCATATGCGTATCACAGGGTGCAGGCATCGTCATCGGGCATCTCGTTGGCGACAGCCGCTATCATGCAAGCTACAAACTCGGATGGTATTCACTGAGACTCGGCATCTTTGCAACGATGGTTCTCAGCGTCATCTTCGCTTGCTGCGGTGGAAGCATTCTCTCGCTTCTCACTGAAAATCCGGAAATCATAGCATTGGGAAGCACCATTTTCATCATCGATATTGCTGTCGAAGTGGGCAAGGTCTGCAACATCTTCTATACGACAGTGCTCCGCTCTGTGGGCGATGTCAACTTCCCATTCTATGTCGGCATAACCGTCCAGTGGCTCGTCGGAGTCCTCTGCGGATGGCTCTTCGGATTGGCTTTCGGATGGGGCCTCATCGGCATGTGGTGCGCATTCATACTGGACGAAGGCATCCGTGGCGCCATATTCATCTGGCGTTGGCATAGCAAACGCTGGCAACAGCGATCATTCGTGAGATAGCCACGCGCTCTTGCGATGATATCATAAAGCACAGGATGCACTTCCGTTTGTCAACAAAACGGAGTCTCGCATATTTGTAACCGAACACACAGAATGGCTATTTCACGCAAAGCGTAAATAAGCCACTCTTTTTATTTTACAGAGATTTTATTTTTGAAATAAAAAGTATCTTTGTGACCGAAAACAAATAAACAATTCAAAAAATGAGACTTATTACAGCAACAATCCTTGCTATGATCTTCTCGCTACAGGCGATGGCTGGCAAGGTAATCAAGAATCCTGAGATAGAATACGCTGCCTCATGGATGACAATCACCGAAGTAGAACTCACAAAAGAGGCGACCATCGTTCGCGGTACGCTCATGCCACACTGCTCCATCATCAACAACACCGTGCTTGCCGACCGCAACACCGGCAAGGAGTTTAAGTTCCTTCGAGTGGAAGGCATCAACGCTTACGAGCCAGCTACCAAAGAAACGCCTTGCACCGTATATTTCGAACCTCTCGACGCCAATGTCAAGGAGTTCAATTATATAGAGGTGGGCAATAATCCTCTGGGCAACTACTATGGCATAAAGCTGCAGCCGAAGGCTAAAGCGAGCAAGAAGGCTAAGGGCTTTGATCCGGAATCGCTCAACTACGACTACTATATGAGCCTGCCTTTCACTCCTGACCATGAATGGAAGTTCAGCAACGAGCCTTACAAGGGAGCGATAGAAAGCGGCAAGGCGCTGCTTAAGATTCACGTAACAAAGATTCCAAAGGAGCTTGCAAGCATTCTTCCAAATGCTACTGCCCGTGTGCAGAATCAGATTACCCGTCAGGAAGAGAACTACGTAGTGTCTATGGACGAGGACAACTGCTACACCCTCGACCTGAACATTCCTCATGCGCAGTTTGTTTTCACCCAGCCTTTCGGTGACATCTTCATCGCTCCTGGCGACACAATCGAGATGTTCTCTACCATAGACTCTGCTCCTGACCGTCCGGGTCCTCGCTTCAAAACTTTCCGTGGCAATAGCGAGTCGGCAATGATAAACACTCTTCTGCCTAAGTTCATGGAGAAGTATGGCAGGGAAGAATACGACTATGAAGAGGCTCAGGCTACTATAGAAAAAGGGAAAGACGCCACACAGGCACTCCTTGAGCGTTGGGCTAACCAGGCTAACGAGATCATTGCCGACGAGCAGCTCCGTCAGGCTCTCGTCAACTCTCCGCTCAGCACCCGTGGCAAAGACCTCGTAATGATTTCGCTCCTGACAAACAAGTGTATTGAGATAGAGAATGTTGTGTTAAGCTATACTCGCACGGCAGAAACCTATACACAGAAAGAAGATGGCAGTTGGAATAGTGAACCGAACCCTAATTATGTAAAGCTTGACCTCCAAACCGTCTATGGCACTCTGCTAAAGAACAAGGAACTCATCTATAACAATCCTCTTGCCCTAAGCGAAAGCAGCCAGTGGGTATTTGTCAACCGTACACTCTTTGGTCCTCTGCTCTTCTCTTGGGAGCCAGTTAAGATTGATGAAAACTATTATAGCCAGCGTCGCCGCGATGATTATGGCATGGCAGGCACTTTCATGAACGACCTCTATCTCTCACAAGAGATCGTAAGACGTTTAGAGGATATTCAGAAGGATGACAAACTCGGTAAGCTTGCTGAGCATCGTGAAGAGATACTTGATGCTGTGGCAAAGAATGTGGGTGAAGCATTGGCTGGCATCCAGAATGTTAATGTGGCACAGACCATCACAAGCGAGTATCGCAAATTCGTGAAAGCGACCGATGCTGCCGCTGCCGACAATGGCAACAACTGGACAGAAGAGCAGAATGCTCTTTGGCACAAGCTTGTTTCTCCATACAAAGGCAACACTCTCTTCCTCGACTTCTGGGGAATGGGATGTGGACCTTGTCGTTCAGGAATGATGAGCCAGAAGAAGCTTGTCGAGGAATTGAAGGACGAGAAAGTCAAGTTTATCTATATCACAACCGAAGATCAGAAGCCTGCAGCCGAGAAATGGATGGGCGAGAACAACATCAAGGGCGAACATGTCTATGTCACACAGAACGAATGGAAACAACTTGAAGCGATGATAAATTTCACAGCCATCCCTCGTGGAGCGCTCGCAAACAAGAATGGCAAACTCATAGAAAGCGACTTCCATTTCGATCAGTTCAATAGCGAAGAATTGAAGAAACTCGCAGAGAAGTTCTGATTTCATATCAACGCCATATTACAAAGCGAGAGGATACACCATCCTCTCGCTTTTTTCACACCTTTCAGAAAAGCCTCAGGCATGAGATTTTCATCTTCATTTTTCCACAATTTCCGTCCGTTTCCGAACGGGAGTTACACGAGAGTTCCCCAATCCTCCTCAAACGGACCTCTGCGAAAGCAATCGAAAGCAGTGCCACTATACAGCAAATCCGAAAAACATTCTTTGCGGAATCTCATTTTTTCTCTATCTTCGCGCAAAACAAAGCTGATATGAGCTCTATGAAACCGATTGACAAATACAACCGACTCGTTGAAATACAAAAGAATGGTCATCACACAAAGCCTGCGGATTTCACAGCAAGCGAAGATCACACCTGCCTCAACTGCGGCTCTATATTCAAAGGCAATTTCTGCCCGAATTGCGGTCAGGACGCAAAGACGAAACGCTTGTCAATCATGCAAGGCATTGACGACCTTCTGGGCATCTTCACAAATTTCGACAGAGGATTCCTCCACACATGCGCCGAACTCTTCTACAGACCTGGCTACATGATTGCCGACTATCTCGACGGCCACCGCAAAGAATACGTCAAGCCGATCCAGCTCATCTTCCTGCTCAGCACAATCATGATCCTGCTCCACCTGGCATTCTACGGCGAAGGATTTAACATCGGCGAAGACACGACTATAGAGATTTCCGAAGACAGCACCATCCCGACCGACGTCGTGCATGGCGTCAAGACATGCATAAACTGGCTCTCGAACAACATGCCTGTCTTCTACATGATTCTCGTAAGCTGGATGGTCATTCCGAACAGCATCGTCTTCAGAAGAGCCAGCAGCCGACATCTGACCATCTCCGAGCACTTTTTCACGATGATCTATATCGGATGTCAATTTCTGATTCTCAACATCTTATTCCTCCCTATCGAATGGCTGTTGATGGACACTGCCGGCAACAACATAATTGGAATCCTGTTGTTTGGCAACACCATTCCGCTACTCATTCTGATATGGGACATGAAACAGCTATACCAGATAAGCTACGGACGAAGCATTTGGCTCTGCTTGCTATCCAACGCACTTGCCTTTCTCTTGATTACGATTCTCATAGTTGCCATCATCATGATCATCTCTGCATACAACTGAAATAATACGATAAAAATCATTACAAAAAAAATGAAACACTTGAAATTCATTCTTCCCGCATTGCTGACATTGGCCGCATGCGGAAGACCCGGCTCAGAATCAGCTGGCAATCAGAATGTCACATATCTTGACATCGAGCAATTACATGATGCAAAAAATCTCAAATCCGATGAGGAAATTGTAGATTTAATCGAATCGCTCAAAGTTGTTCAGCTGGAGACAACCGACAGCGAGGAAAGCATGATTGGCGAATATATGGGGACAAACTTTGTTGATGGCGACAACATCATTGTCACATGCAAGTTCAACAGCAATTATCCGGTAAAGATTTTTGATGGCAACGGCAAGTTCAGATTCGCCATTCGCAAAGGAGAGGGTCCCGACGAGTATCTCCCATTCTCTAACATCTCGTACGATTATGACAACCACCTTATTATGACTATCAGTCAAAACCATTTACGCTTCTTCAATCTCGACGGACATGTTGTCAAGGACACAATATTGCCATTCGACGCTATCGAGATCCAGAGGACTGGCGATTACTACGTGCTCAGACATTCTGGATTTAGCGAAGAAGAATATTTGAGAAATAAACGACTTCTCGTTACGGACACATTGTTCAATCCTATTGTAGGCTTATACGATTTCGACGCTAACGGACTTAGCGCAATCATTGAAGGTTCATATAACGTCTCCAACAATGGCTTGTATTGCCATGAACTTTTCAGGGACACAATTCTTTTCGTTAAAGACACGGTTATTTGCGAGAATCTTGTAATCAAATCTGACCAGAAACTTGAGCCTAGCATGTTGCCGTCACCTGAAGATCCGGAATGGTTTCTCAAACAGCCTGATGCTTATTTCTTTTCTCAATTTGTACAAGCCGGAAACGCCCAATACATATTCATTGTAAGATCGCAAGAAGAGAACTACTCGCTTTTCAGAAATGCCGTCTCTGGAAATGTGGCTATTCCTAAGGATGGTTTTCATTTTCTCACTAGACCAATGGGATTCGCAGGCGCTGACGCTTTCCTGACCTACATCAATGGCTACACATACGACGAAATGCGCAATGACTGCATTGAATTCGTAAAGGAGCACCCAATGTATGCGAAATATTTGGATATCTTTGAGAAATACGACGAAGAGACTGATAATCCAATATTTATCATATTCAAGATGAAGGATTTCTGAAAGAGATGTAATCTGCACTTGCGAAACCTGAACATATCATAAATCCTCAACCGGACAAACGCGTTCTGTTGAGGATTTATTGTCTGAAGCACTATAATTTTCACTTTTTCGCCTTAACATGAAGATTTTACGCATTCAAACTTAACACCATTGACAAATAAAGGTTATCTTTGCACAAAAATTTGACAAGAATAAGAAAAAATGAAAGAACTTGCGAACCTCATGGGTTATAGAGAAAGCATCAAAGTTGTCGATGCTACACTGCGAGACGGCGGTTTGGTAAACGACTTCTATTTTACTGACGACTTTGTAAAGGAACTATATAAGACAAACGTAGAGGCCGGCGTTGACTACATGGAACTTGGCTATCGCGCTTCAAAGAAGGTTTTCGACGTCAACAAATTCGGCAAGTGGAAGTTCAGCTCAGACGACGACATCCGTGAAGTCATTGGCGAGAACAATACAGACCTTAAGCTCGCTATCATGGCCGACATAGGTCGCCACGAACTTCAGGATTTCGACCAGAAGGCAAACTCACCTGTTGACCTCATTCGCGTTGCTACTTATATCCATCAGATGCCTGAGGCTATCGAGATGATCAACGACGCAGCAAAGAAGGGCTACGAGACGAGCTGCAACATCATGGCTGTCTCTGGTGCACAGAAGGAAGATGTTGAGGTCGCACTCAACATGCTTGCAGACACTCCTGTTGATTGCATCTACATCGTTGATAGTTTCGGTTCACTCTTCCCAGAGCAGATTGCTCGCATCTCTGACCTCTACATGAACTTTGCAGCTAAGCACAACAAGAAGGTCGGCATCCATGCTCACAACAACCAGCAACTTGCATTCGCAAACACAATCGAGGCATGCAGCGATGGTGTAGATTGGCTCGATGCAACATACTTGGCAATGGGTCGTGGCGCCGGCAACTGTGCAATGGAGCTCCTCCTTGGATTCCTCAAGAACCCTAAGTATGATATCTACCCTGTTTATAAGTTCATCGAGAACCAGATGATGAAGCTCAAGGATGACGGCATCGTTTGGGGCTACGACATGCAGTACCTCATGACAGGTCAGCTCAACCAGCACCCACGCACAGCTATCCAGTTCACAAAGGATAAGCGTCGTGACTATGCTGAGTTCTACAACGAAATTTCGCAGTAATATCTGAAACACATCGATATTCATCGAGGGGTGCTCAATTATGGGCACCCCTTTTTCGCCTAAAGAGAAAACACGTTCCCAATGAGACACTTTCTGATTATAGTTGCACTGTTGTGTCACGTGCTTGCCTATGCACAGGCAAAAGATGAAAAAGTGCAGACCGAAATTGTCATGAGTGATGGCAGCACAAAGACTCTGAGTCTGTCGTCGCGACTCAACAAAGCCATCAGCGTACTGAGCAGAGACCGTCAGAATTATCTGAAACAAGGACTCGCACAGAACGCAGAACTGCTGACATTCTTTGAAGAGAACAGCAGATTTGTGTCAACATGGGACTACATCTCAAAGCAACTTCCAAACAGAGGCTTTAACCCACAGTTCCTCGGGCTTTTCGTCCAAGCAAACGAATATGCAAAATATGGAGGCAACAGAATTGAAAACTACATCTATAAGGAGAATGGCAACGGGAACATCGACATTCTGACAAAAGGCCCCAACAAGCATTTGGCAACGCTGCGGAAAGGCAACACGATAGAGATTGACGCGAACGACGTCAACAGTTGGTTTGCACAGCTCAAGCCTTTTCCGAAATGCACATACATAATCAATGGAGCACAGTATCAGACAGATGCCAATGGTCGAATAGAAAAAGCCATATTCTCGCTCGATTCGACATCGGTTGGAAAACATCTGCGCGACCAGGATGTGCAAGCGAACATGCATACGCTCAAAGGCAGCAACAGCAAATTGTACGATGCAGGACACATCGTTGCAGACCGCTTCGGAGGAAGTTCAAACATGGTCAACCTCGTTCCCATGACGCGCAAAGTCAATCGTTCTGACTATAAAAGAATCGAAAACCTTTGGGCAAAAAACATCAAACAGGGAAAGACCGTCAGTGCCGAAGTAATCATCGAATATGACACAAGTTCACAAATTCCATCGCGCTTCAAAGTTAGATACAGCTATGGCAACAAAGTGATGGAAAAAATCATTGAGAACGATATAGAAGAAGAGACTTCCAAATAATGGGAAAGCCCATCAGAGAAATCAATCTCCGATGGGCTCTTTCTTTTATAAGCCAATCGATTAGTTAATCAGATATGTCTTTGTCAGACCTTTATACGTACACTTCACCGTTGCACGGCCATCGACAATCTTGCCGACCTCAATCTTCACCGAAGGATCATCGGCTGTAACCTTAATAACAGAATTGTCGGTGAGACGGCCATAAACCTGATAATGATCGGTTTGTGTGTATCCATTCTGGTTGGTAGAGAGAATGGCATCACGTGGGATGATGAGCTGCGTTCCATCGACACTGATCTTAATTTGTGGCACAACAGGCGGCTGAGGAATGTTCTGACCAGCCTTTGAGAAGCTCATGCCCTGCATATCGAACAATCCCTGAGGACGCTGAGGACCACGAGGGCCGCCCCAACGAGGACGCTCCGGCTCTTTCACATCAGGTCCATCGACTACAAAATATATGGCATGTTTGCCAGCAAGACCTTCAACAGCAGGCACCTTGCAGCTGGCCACAAAATGTTCGCCACGCTTGCCCGACAACTTGATGGTTCCAATCTGCTTGCCATTCCATGTGCTGTTAGCGTAAGGTCCATCAAGCATGACCTTCACTGTGAACTCACCATCATATCCATACACACCATACAGATTGATTTGTGCATTATCGCCGGCCTTGATACCCTCGAATGCCTTGCAACCCTTAGTATCCTGCGACAAGCCGCCAAAACCAAAGTACTTATAACCAATGATGGCTCCATTCCTCAAACCAGCCAGATCCATGGTGTTGTTCCAGATATCGCGCTGATCCTGCAAAGCATTATTGTCAGTTATGTAGCAAGCCAGACCTGCAGAATAGAACTCGTATGGGTTCAGACCAAAAATCTGGAAGCCCTCAGAAGTAACCTCAGCACCCGTGTAGTGATCGCCATTTGAAGCCTTTGCGCTCCACTCATTATTCTCGGAATAAGGATCATAACCGACAATACGAACCTGACCGCCCTTGGCAACAGGCTTCTTATCCCACTCAATCTTCACAGGGGCAACCATGGCCTGACGGGCATTTCCGAAACCACGTGGCGGACGGTGATAGAACACATACCACTGACCATTAATCTCTTGCAGAGAGCCATGAGTATTGTGGGCAAAGTTTGTGGTAGTGAGCGCACTACCCTCTTCGTTGAGAACGACGCCACGCGAATCGACCAAAACGCCACCCGAACGCCATGGGCCAAGAGGAGTATCGCCGTAGGCATAGCGCAAAGCCGAATTGGTTGAGCCCAAACCATAATCCGGACCACTATAGCCCGAGAACACCATTACATATTTATTCCCGACCTGACGTATGGATGAAGCCTCGAAGAAATTGAATTCACCAGGATTCTGGCCTTTGTAGAGAGCTGGATATTCGGTTCCCTTAGGATCGCGAACCTCGCCGTAGCGAGCCGAAGCCGGAATGAAATAATCACGAATCTGTGTGCCAGGACGAACGCTGTACATTGTCTCCTGATCGAGCTCGGCAGCTGTAGAATGCTGGAAACCATAGAACACATAGGCACGGAACCCCTTCTTGAAATCAGGATCTTTCTTGTTGGTAACCGGCTCAATAAATACCGATGGATCAAAATCAATCATTGAACCATCCACGCACTTGCGTCCATCCTCGGTTAGATTGATTGGAGTGAACGGACCATTAGGACGTTCACCCTTGCAAACCATAGGAACTCGCTGCCATCCGCGTGAATGAGGATAGAGGTAATAAACCTTCTTGCCATTCTCCATAACCTCAACCAAATCGGGTGCAAACATTGTGTCCCACTGTCCGTCAACATAATGAGTAAAGATGGCTCCTTCATCGCGCCACTGGCTCAAGTCCTCAACGGGAGCCGACCACATTCGAATATCAGGTCCGCAGTAATCCGTATTCTTCACATCATGTGAACCGATGATGTAGGCGCGCATCTTACCAGGATTGTCAGGATCTTCAAAGACACGAGGCTCGCCATCCGGAACATGCTCCCATAGCGGCAAATACGGGTTCTGAGCTTTAGCTGTAAATGTTGCAGCACAAGCCAGAGCCAAGAGAAAACATTTCTTCATAGAAATAAGAATTTTGAATTATAGTACATTAAAAGCGACGTATAAATCATCGCAAAAAAGTTGTCAAGAAAGACGCAAATATCTCTGCGTCAACATCTTTGATCAACAAACAGCATATAGCCAAACACAAATATCTCAAAAAAAATCTACACTGCAAAGGATGCAATGCGTTCAACATACAATAAAAATGCATATATTTGCAAAACACCCAATATAGAATAGTATTATGAAAAAATTCACAATGCCCCTCTTGGCACTAGTCACCTTCTTCGTAACGCAATTAATCGTTGCGATTTTATGCACCTCCTTTTATATAATAACGACAGATGATTCGGACATTACAGGTTCGATGGCAATGGCGCTTATCATCTCATCCATAATCAACATCGTGCTGATGACATGGCCGCTGAAGATGTTTCTGCCAAAGAACGATGTCAAACCTGCATACATTGACATACGCTATGGAATCATGGCCGTATGTGCAGCTCTTGCCGGCCTGTTTGCAACGGATGTCGCTGTCACGTTGTGCGAACTGTCAAACGAATATGAAGAACTGATGACCACTCTTTCGCATACTGCATCTGGAGTCATTGCCATTGCCTTGATTGGCCCAATTGCCGAAGAGGTTGTCTTCAGAGGAGCAATCATGGGATATATGCTCCGCAAAGGCATTGCGCCTTGGATTGCGATAGCCACATCAGCCATAGCATTCGGCATAATACACATGAATCCGATACAGATTCCATTCGCAATTATTGCCGGAATCATTTTCGGAGTGCTCTACTACAAAACAGGAAATATCCTGCTATCAACATTCGTGCATATCGTCAACAACACCATTGCGACCTACTGCGCAAACATGGAAACGAGTTCGCAAGAGAGCGTAATCACACAGCCTGTCATAATTGCAGCTGTCGTTGCTGCCTTTGCGAGCGCAACATTTCTGACGATCTTCTGGAAAAAACTGTCGAATCCGGAATACGTACCGACTATCGGCGAAAAAGAGATAATCGCCTCAACTAAAAATAATAAGTAAGGCGCACAATGCCAAACAGACAGCCATGACGACATCGACCTGCTTGCGATAAGCGAGAAACCCTCGACGAAGCCATGAACCAACGAGCAGCCACACGAGATTTGCGCCCGGTCCTGCAAGATGCAGAATGACGGCAACCTCCAAGAGATCTGTAAGGCTATTGCTATACGGCAAGACAAAGATGCTGAATGCCGTCAGATCGAAAAGAATCATCTTGGCATTTGTCAACTGGACAATCAATCCTGAAAAAAACGTACACGTATCAGCTTCTTGCTCATCGTGGCCATTGCTTCTCCAGATGCAATATGCCAGCCATAGAATATATGCTGCACCGAGATACTTGAGAAAGACGAGATAATCGCCTATGACTGTTCCTAAAAGATGAGTGGCTACAGCTGCAATAGTCACAGCTATAGCAAAGCCACACAACATGCCATGCCACACGCGCAGAGCACGCTTTCGCCCATATTTGAGCGAGCATGAAAGCGAATAAAGATTCGCCGGGCCAGGGCTATATCCGACTATTAGAATATAGAGCAGCAACGTTGGCAAAAGTGAATGTGGCATAGAGTGCTATTCTTAATTTTTGTAAATATAGCAAACCTAAGCGAGAAAAACAAGAACAAATAGGACATACAATAAAGAAATCGGTCAAAACAGCAATTCAGAATGCCATTTTGACCGATAAGATTATATCTATATGTTGGATTATTTCAGATATCTCAACAGAGCATAACCGAAGAAAATCTGAATCAACATTCCCGGATATCCGATGCGGATGTCCTGCAAAGCTGCATAGAGGCTGCCTGTCATAGGCCATTCAAAGAAGAGGCCAGCGAGCTGATAGCCGACAACCGAAAGCGCGACGGCCCACAAGGCCACGCGACCTACTCGGCGTGCAATTGTTGCTGCTATAATTGCGAGCAATGTACTTTTTATGAGCAGGATTGGAAGCGCATGAGTTGGTGGCATTGCGAACAAGATATGGTTTACCAGAGGCGAGCAGATTGCTGTCATGAGGCCGGCAATCATGCCATACTTGTATGCGGCAATGAGAGTGAAGAAATAGATTGGCAGGAAGATGAGACCTCCTTTAGGCATAAGGTGGCATAGCTGCGGAACGACAATGTTGCCGACAACGAAGAGTGCTGCCATCAGATATGTCTTGGCTTCCGTGATACGGAGCTGATAAACTGCTGTATTAAGCATGACTGTTTTATTATTGATTTAACTTTTCATTTTACTCAAAAAACCTCTGATGAGCGAGAAAGCCTCGTCCGGGTCAGACGTCTGCGATGTCAGTTTTTCAACCGGACAGATATCCGTTCCCGTGCGGTTGATGATATTCGGTTGCATGACGGCATACGAAGTTTTTATGCCAGCCTGTTCGAGAACACTATGCGCCGGCTCACTCATCACATACGCAAAGACTTCGGTGACACCCCCTTTGACAAGAAGAAGCGCTGCTCCGCGACCGATCACACGATCGGCAATCCTGCCTCCACGCAAGAAATCGGGCTCTGAATCGACAAGCGAAAAGAGGTCTATCACACCCTTGCGTGCAAAAGTACGCACATGGCCATCGGCAGAGCAAACGGCACCCCGGACTTCCTCGCCATCGAGCATTTTTTTGAGCGTCTCCATCTGCATCGCGTTTACTCCTCCTGGCTATTACGCTTGAGTTGCTCGACAAATCGGTCCATGCGACGCATCTCGCCCGGAATATTGATATTCTGAGGGCAATGCGGACGACATTCACCACATCCGATGCAGTGATCGACCTGACGCAAACGAGGCACACTACGGTCGTAGCCCACAAGGAACGCCTTACGCTGTTTCGCATAGACCTCATCGCGACGGCTCTGAGGGAGATTACCCTCCTTGATCATCTTGTTGTAATGGACAAAGACTGCAGGTATATCGATGCCATAAGGGCAAGGCATGCAGTAATTACACTCGTTGCAAGGAATCGTCTTGAGGTTGTAAATATCCTTTGCAATGTCCATCAGGAACTCATCTTCCTCGGCTGTAATCGGCTCGAGAGGAGAATATGTCTTGACGTTTTCAACAAGATGTTCCATATATGTCATGCCAGAAAGCACACTGACGACGCCCTCTGGAGTGCCAGCGAAACGGAATGCCCAAGATGCAATACTATCCTCAGGACGACGAGATTTCATCTTTGCGACGATAGGATCCGGCACGTTGGCAAGACGTCCACCGAGCAATGGCTCCATGATTACACTCGGAATGCCACGCTTCTGAAGTTCTTCATAGAGATAAACGGCATCGGTATTCGAAGGGTTGATTTCATCAGCAAAGTTCCAGTCGAGGTAGTTGAGCTCGATCTGAACAAAATCCCACTTGTAGCGACCCTCGTCATGCCATTTGAGCAACATATCGAAGATGGCGATATCGCCATGATATGAGAAACCGAGATTTCGGATTTTTCCCTCTTTTTTCTGCTCGACGAGCCAGTCGAGAATGCCGTTATCCATATAACGGGCATTGAATGTCTCGAGTGGATTGAGGTTCTTGCCGTTCAAATCGCGTGCTGTACCGCCAATAGCATGAAGCAACAGGTAATCGACATAGTCGGTCTGCAGATACTTGAGCGAGTTGTAGAACATCTCCTGGCTCTCCTTTCGGCTCCAATTGCTTGCAGCGAAATTACTGAGTTTTGTTGCAATGAAGAACTTGCTTCTGTCGTGACGTGCAAGCGCGATGCCTGTGCTCGTTTCCGAACGACCCTGGCAATAAGCTGGGCTTGTATCGAAATAGTTGACGCCATGCTCCAGCGCATAATCAATCTGACGATTGACAAGATCCTGATCAATTGGCGCATTTGGATTCTCGCGTCCTGCACCACCGCCCACAACAGGCAGGCGCATCATGCCATAGCCAAGAAGCGAAATGACATCGCCAGAAATAGGATTGCGGCGCATTGTCATCTTTCCGTCAGAGGCATTCTGGCTGGAAGAGGCCGACTGCGTCTCGTTTTTGCCGACACACGCACTCAGCACTGGTGCTGACGCAATTGCTGCACCGCCAAATATCTTGAGAAAATCTCTTCTATTCATGATTCAAAATTCAATTCCAAATTAAAAACTACACCGCTAATTATATCAGCTTGTGTGACTCATGTCCCTCAACATATATCGCTGAGAATGGACGTGCAGGGCAAAGATTTTCACATGCGCCACAACCGATACACTTCGACTCGTTGATTGCAGGAATCGTCGGTTTTGATTTGTCGCCATCGATGTGAACCATCTGAATGGCTCCTGCCGGACAATGGCGGGCACAGTTGCCACAAGACACGCCTTCGACAGCTGGCAAGCAGTTTTTCATCACAAACACGGCATGACCGATCTGTATTGACGACTTTTCGGCAAGAGTGATTGGCTTTATTGCGCCTGCCGGGCAAACACTTGAGCAAGCATTGCATTCAGGACGGCAATAGCCACGTTCATAGCTCATCGTTGGCTGCATCAGAGTCACTAGGTCGGTGCTTGGACGCAAGACATCATTCGGGCACTCTGAGACGCAAAGCTGACAACCCGTGCATCGCATACGCATGTTTTCAGCAGTAAGCGAGCCTGGAGGCGTGATAGGCGTTTTGCGCTCAGGAGCAATCTTGTCTTCAATAACGGCAAGACCACCGTCAACTTTTTTCTTGTCTTGAGCAAACGATGCCGTTGCAGCAGCCGATGCCGCAGCAAGAACGAACATTCGACGGCTCTCATCTACAGACTTGCCGCCATTGTTCTTGTTTGGCTTATGTGCGTATGATATTGCACCGAATGAGCATTCATTCAGGCAATTACCACATACGACGCATCGTGAATAGTCAACCTCATGGCTGGCAACATTCAGACACGCTGCCTTGCAGTTACGCTCACACTTACGACAATTCTTGCATTTGCTATCGTCAATAACGATCTTTAACCACGAAAAACGTGCAGCAAAGCTGAGGACTGTACCAACAGGGCATATCGTGTTGCAATAGGTACGACCATTGCGCCACGCCAATACAGCAACGACAACAAATGAAACTGCTGCAATCACGAACGTAGGCAATGAGCGGATCCAAACTTCGCGGCTATAGAATGTATAGCTGTCCATTCTCTCTGCTGCCATGGCGAGCAAATTGTTACAACCTATGTAAATCGGTTGCAAAAGATTCTGAACAATTCGACCGAAACTGCTATAAGGTGCGAGCAATGCTACAACAGAACCGGCACCAAGCAACAATGCAACGACGAGAACGCCAAGCATTGCATAGCGAAGCCAACTCTTTGCTGGTGAATAAGAAAAACGATTTTTCTTACGTCCGATGCCATGGCTGATAACATCCTGAAGAATGCCAAGCGGACAAATCACCGAACAATAGATTCGGCCAAAAACGAGCGTAAGCGCAACAAGAACCGCGATGACGGCAAAGTTAAGCGCCAAGACAGCTGGCAAGAACTGAATCTTTGCCAACCATCCTAAATACGCATGAAGCGTACCTGTAAAGTCGAGGAAAAGCATCGTTATCAGGACAAAAACGATACTTGCCAATACGACTCTGATTTTTTTGAGGTTCATTAGTTTTATTAAGTTTTTGCTAGTTTAAAATTTCAGATTCACACCTGCCATGAATGTTGCATGAGGCATAGGATAACCGGCGTTGATCTCATAATCCTGAGCAAGAAGATTCTCGCCCTTAGCCCATATCTGCAAATGCTTCATAACCTGACAGCCGACATTGATGTTGAGCAGAGTAAAGTTCTCTTTCGGATCATTTTCTGTGCCGACAGCCTTGAACAATCCGCTCACCTGTTGCAAACCTGCTGAAGCATTCCAGATGTTGCAATGGAATGTAGCACCGAGATAGCCCTTATACTCAGGAGCACCAACGACATGATTATCCATGTGGAGCCATGAATGGTTCGTGTTCAACGTCAGACATTCAGACACCTTGAACGAAGCTTCGAGTTCTGCACCGCGATTCTTTATCTCGCCAGTGTTAACATTCTGGCGATTAACTGTCTGAATCATATTGTCACCATCGATGAGGAACAAATTGATTCCATACGTGAAACGTCCATTGGCAATGCGCTGCTTCCATGCAAGTTCGTAGTTCCAAAGGCGTTCAGCCTCAAGATCTTCGTTCGATGGCGGATAGAGATACATCTCGCGCATCGTTGGATTGCGGAAACCCTTGCTCGCCATCAGGCGCACCTCTGCATTATTCGTCGGACGAGCAACAATGCCAATCTGCGGAACCCATTCGCTGCCACTTACCGAATGATTGTCGAGGCGAATGCCTGCATCAATAGTAAGCCAATCGGCCAAGGTCTGACGGAGGTCAACATAACCGGCTATTTCGTTCATATTGGCTTTGCCGCTCTGCTTGTTCTGCGTCTCAAGAATCTCACCAGTCTCACGACTTGTATAGTATGCATTGCCGTAAATGTGCTGATAATCAACACCTACAGTAATACGGCTACCTACCCATGCATCAATCGACTGATAGAACGAGACACCCGTCAATGCATCTTTCGAACGGAACAGTCGCATCTGAGGCGTTGCACCTTCGGCATAACCGTCATTAATCTTGTGACGTCCGAAGTTGTCATATACGCTCAATCGACCGCTTGTGCGTTCGCCATGGTTCTCGACAGCCAATGTTGCCACACCTCGAGTGATCCACTGATCGGCCTCATACATTGGAGCCGAGACAGATCCCGGATAAGACGAGTTGAAATGTGTCAAATCGACATCTGCAAATATATTCCATTTTTCGTTAAAGTCATAACCCAACTTCACATATCCACCATACTGCTCGAATCCCATGCGTGGACGATGGTTGTCGGAACGGCCATACTGGCCTGCTACGGACGACGAAAAGCCGCCCTTTCTAATCATATTGCTGGCCTCAACCTGAACTGTTCCATAAGAACCGGCGCCAACATGGACATGTGTATTGACGCCATCCTGCTTCATTCCACGAGTCACAATATTGATGACGCCGCCCATCGCATTTGAGCCATAGAGAACCGATGCCGGACCACGCAAGACCTCGACACGCTCAGCCATCATTGTCTGATAGGCGTCTGCAATGCTATGGCCATATATGCCATTGTACTGAGGATGACCATCTATGAGCACAAGAAGCTGACCGCCGCCAGCCGCTATGCCTCGTACATTAATTCCTCCAGCCGCACCATTGCTGACGCCAAAGCCCATCAGACCTCTCTGCGTAACAAACAAGCCCGGTACCTGTTCAACAAGCGTTGGCAAGATATTAACTCGCTGAGTTTCGGCAAGTTGAACTCTATCAACAACGCTAATCGTAACCGGAAGATTTCGAGCCGTCACGGCTGTTCGAGTACCAGTAACGACAATATCGTCAAGCGATTTGCCCACAATACTATCCTGCTGAGCAAACACGTTGCCACACAAAAGGCCGGCAAAACAGAATACCAAGAATTTAATTTTCATCTATATATTGTCTATTATTTTGAGGGTCAAACATTTGTTATTATTTAAACCTATCATTTCTTCGGATAGCCGACAGGGTTATTCATGACTGGCAACTGGCTGTTTGAGAGACCAAGAAGCGTTCTAAGACCATCAACATCCATCGATGCACGTGGAACTGTTGCAAGGCCGACAGACTGGCAATAAAGATTGATATTTTCAGAAACATTGCCGGCATCTACACTACCCATAACTATAGCATGTTCATCCTGACTTCCATAGATATCGAAATCAATAACCATCAAAAGGCTTACGGGCGCCTCTTTCACAAAATCCTGCGAGAAACTCTTGCCGCCAGCAATAAGCGCACGCTGGTCACCTGCAACAACGAAACGCAACTTGTTTTCAACTGCCATGTATTCATAAACATTATCGGCTGTAAAAACAAAAAGACGAATCTCCTTGCGATTCATTGCAGATGGCGCCGTACGATGATTAGAATCACGGCTGACACCATTAGCTGCCCAGCAGAGGTTACTAAGTTCCTGATTATTCAATGCTTTAGGATCATATTCACGTACAGAATGACGTGTTGCGAGAGCCTCAACAGTGCTCTGCGATTTCTGATTCATATCCGGAGACGGGAGCGCAATATCCTGTGCCGTACAGCTTACAAAACTTGCTGCGGCAATAAATGCCATAATTACGTTTTTCATCATGATAGATTTATAGTTTGTTGTGCTAATTTATGACAATATTTCCAAACAACCGAAACTTTCGTCTATACACACGATAAACAATCGATTTTTATCGATAAAATCAATCGTCTCGACGGAGTCTGAAAAAACGACCATACGTAAGCATTCGCCAGACCCACTCAAAAGGGCCAAAGGGAAACCATCTGAGCCACATTGACGAAACGACCGTCTCCAGAACAAAAACCGACACGGCAACAAGTGATGTCTGCCACAATCCCAACGAACAACCCAACCCCATTCCTACACCATAGAAAATGGCTATGCCCATCACCGATTGCATCAAATAGCTTGTCAACGACATTCTGCCCGGCGACGCCAAAGCCTTCCACAACGGCAATTCGCTATTTTTCAAATAGATAAGCGACAAAATGCTCATATACCCAAGGCCGAGAGGATAGGAAGAAAAAGCGTAGAAAACAGCATGTACGACATTGCCAAACGGATGTCCATTTACAGAACTCCATGCGCACGCGACTGACATTGGCAGACCCAGTCCGAATCCCCAAGATGCGACTTTTCGCAATAACTGACGATGCTCCGAAAGTGTCGCATGGATTCCACTGCGACCTATATAAAGTCCTATCAGGAATAGACCTAAAACCTTGAAACAGCGATGACTACTGACAAATTCCCACATACGCTCAAAAGCGCCTTGCACCAGGAACTGAAGGACACCGACGTAACTGTCCGAGTCTCGAAGCCATGTAGCAAAATTGTCCTCTGTTATGCCAAAACGATCACACCACTGCCACCACAACGCATATGGAATTTGACTTGGATCAATGCCTGTAATCGCAATAATCAGATCGCATAGAATCGGGAGTGCAAGCATTGCGGCAGAAAATCGCAGTAACGTCCTATCACTCAAGCCATAAAACAAAGGCAGAAGTAATCCCATCAATGCATATAACAGAAGTATATCGCCACTCCACAAAAGCATCAAATGCATAAATCCGATTATCACAAGCACCATCATGCGCCTATAAAAAATGCGCATGCCGTCAGCGCCACGTTTGCGTGCATTTGCAATAATCATCGAAAAGCCGATTCCAAATAGAACTGAAAAAATCGTATAGAATTTTCCATCTACAAATATCATCAGAAACCAATGCATCCACACATCAGACTGAGCCGTAGGCATTGCCGATGTCTCGGCGTCACTCAGAAAACTATAAAGCGAAAATTCCGGATAGTTAGCCAAGGCGATGCCAAGCAATGCGAAACCGCGCAAAGCATCGAGCACGACAAGACGCTGTTTTGACGCAGACACATTCGTTCCCATCGCCCTACCCTCTTAATATTTAACCGTAATCGGTTTCGATTTCTTATGTTCCGAGCCCCAGATATCGGTTGCAGCAATTCGGAACACGAACTTGCGACGCTTACCATTGCGAGGTTCAAGAGCATAGTATTTTTCTCCTGTAATGGCAACGATTTCCTCCTTTTCCGGTTCTCCTTTCGGATAGCGATAGATGACAAAAAAACGCGTCGGCGCACATGTCTCATTGACTGTCCAGAAAATCGTATCGTTATCTTTATCAAGATTATAAATGTCGATTTGCGGGCCACGCACCGGCGGGTTATTTCCAGCAAATGTCGGTGGAACGAACGGTGTGAGGGACGGCTTAGCGTATATGCGTTCAGCAAGTTCCTGCTCAAGTCCTAACAGATTGCGATTGAACTGACGATAGCTGAACAAGACACTGCCCGACAATTTTGCATCATTGCGGACATTCTCAATCTGAGCAGGCATTTCGCCTCGTTTGTTCCATGCCTTGCTGCCACTATTTATCTTGAAAATACTATGCCCGACATATATTTGAACCTTGTCGGAACAAGCATCTCCCCACCACTTGGCAAGAACATCAAAATTCGCGGCCTTATTGCCTGATTCCCAATAAAGTTGGGGAACGACATAGTCGACCCAGCCTTTGTCAACCCACTCGAGGACATTGGCATACAACACATCATAATCCGTCGTTCCTGCACGGGTGTCCGATCCTCGTGAATCATCGCGCTGATTGCGCCAAACGCCAAACGGACTCACGCCGAACTTGAGCCATGGCTTGATGCGTTTGATCGTATTATATGTCGTCTTTATGACGCTATCGACATTGCTACGGCGCCAGTCTTCAAGACTGAGATTCAACGGGTTATTTGCCGCATAAGATGCTGTATCGACAAACGTTTCTCCCTTGACCGGATATGGATAGAAATAGTCATCGAAATGGATTCCGTCGACATCATAGTTCGACGCTATCTCACAAATCACGGAGTCAATATACTGACGTGTCTCATGACGACCGGGATCAAGCAGGATTTTGTCGGAATACTTAATTGTCCAATCCGGATGTTGCTTCGAAACATGGTTTTCGGCGCAAACATAATCCAGTTTCGGAGCCACACGAAACGGGTTGATCCAAGCATGGAGCTCCAATCCACGAAGATGAGCCTCTTCAATCCAAAAATCGAGTGCGTCAAAAGTATCGGTTGCGGCGCTTTCGCCAGAAACGAAATAGGTCTTTGGCTCGATAGCCGAATTATAGATCACATCACAAGACGGACGCACCTGCAAGAAGATGCAATTGAGCCCCATCTTTTTCACCCTCTCGATTATTGCAACAGCCTCTTTCTGTTTAGCTGCAGTTGACAGGTTTGGAGCCGACGGCCAGTCGATGTTATTGACAGTTGCAACCCAAATGCCGCGCATTTCACGATTGCCGTTTGCAGATGAACAATTTATGGTTGTTTGTGTCCAGATTTGCGTGACACTGAATAGACATAAAAGTGTTGTTGCAACCCCTCTTAATAATTTCATGGCCTTTGCACTAGGTCTATAACTTGTTGTTATCTTCAATTTTCAAAATTGCTTACCTCGGAATTGACGCGTTCGATATAATCAAGCAGTTCGTCACGTCCATTGCCACGAGCCGACGATGTCGTAAAGCATGCCGGCATCTCTTCCCAATCCTCAAGCATTCGAGCCTTATATGCTTCCATATTGCGTTCAAGCTCAGATGGTTTCAGCTTGTCTGTTTTTGTAAAGATGATATTGAACGGAATACCGTTTTCACCAAGCATCTGCATGAATTCGAGATCGATTCGCTGTGGTTCATGACGGCTATCAACGAGCACGAAAAGGCATGTGAGCTGTTCGCGTTTCAACACATAATCCGTGATGATCTTCTGAAAGCCCTCTTTTATGCTTTTCGAAACTTTTGCATAGCCATAGCCAGGAAGATCGACGAGATACCACTCATCATTGATTGTAAAATAGTTGATACACTGTGTCTTGCCCGGTGTACCAGAAACTTTTGCTATTGCATGGTTGCAAAGCATGTTGATAAGCGAAGACTTACCGACATTGGATCTGCCGATAAACGCGTACTCTGGCAAGGTACTTTTAGGACAATCGCTCATTTTCGAGCAACTCTTCAGGAAATCAGATTTCTTGATAATCATCGCAACGGATCTAGTCTTTAATTGTTAATCTGATACGTTCGACACCATCTTCATCGCGCTCAACTTTACATAGTCCGACGCATTTGATGCTGTCCATTTCAGGCAAAAGTGTTGATACTGCCACATTTTCATCGGGCAGAATCAGCAGTTCCTTCACACGAAGATTAAAACCGCAAAATCTACTTTCAAGACCAATTATGATTTCCTCAACATCTTTCAATGAATCGGATGATGGCATCATGCGGACACTGTCCTTATCTCCTTCCAGAAAATAATTCTGGACATCGAGAAGGAAGTCACGAATACTGAAACCTGGTTTCAATCCGTGCAAATGTTCCTGCAGATTAATCGACTTTACCATATCGCCTGGATCTTAAATTATATTTTTTGTATTCCATCGACTTTACTTTCACCAGTACGTTTAAAGCACAATCCGATGATTAATACGTCATCAGTCTGCTCGTTGTTTCCTTTCCAGTCAACAAAATGCTGGTTTATAAAGTTCTTCTGTTTATTGATTGGGAAGCTCGCGGCTTCTTTCAAAATCGTTATCATACGCTTGCGCTTGAGTTTCTGGCCCTTCGGACCGCCAAATTGCGACTCAAATCCGTCCGTAGTCAGATAGAGCATATCACCTTCATTCATCTGCAATTCAATATTCTTGAATTCGCGCGCAATAAAAGCCTCATCAAGATCACCGATGCTTCGCTTGACGCCTTCGAGAATCTCAACAGTGCCGTCCGTTCTGACGATGTATGCATGATGACGCGAAAGTGATATCGAGCACTTGTTTGTTGCCTCGTCAAGACATACCATCGACATATCGACACTGTCATTGCCATGAGTCGTGCCGTTGTTCATCAATATGTTGCGCATATTAGCGTCGAGATCTGTCATCAAGTTTGCAGACGACGATGGCGACAAGGCTGCAATATCATTCAAAATCGTTGAACACACCATGGCCACGAACGCGCCAGGAATGCCATGTCCGGTTGCATCAGCACAGCATATAAAACACTTATTACCAATATTATAGAACCAATAGAAATCTCCACTGATGTGATTGCATGGCATATAATTAAGGCTATGCCCGAGCAACATTGGCGAATCCATTCTTGCTTCGCTCGGCAATATGTCGTTCTGTATGCGCGACGCATATTCTATCTCGCGATTGAGCTTTGAATTCGTTCGCTCAAGCTCAACCTTCTGTGTCTGAAGAATAGACGTATGGCGAACGACTTCGTGCTGCAGATGCATGTTCTGCTGATAGACTTCCTTCTCACGCTCGCGAACCATGCTGAGCGCATAGTTGAGTGCAACGATGAGTGAGCCTGCAATGGTTGCTATCGTTATGCAGATCCACACGCGACGCCAGAAAGTGAGCGAATCAAGTTCGTTCTGCTGTTGGCGGATTTTTATGCTGTTCGTGATGATTGTGGTGTCTCGCTGATGAGCCATATTGCGATATGCAATATTGTGGCTAAGCAATTCATTTCGCGAGGAATCCATCAAGATGCTCATGCGACGCATGTTGGCGTAGGACTCGCGATAGTTTCCCGTGTGGTAATAATAGTTCGACAACGTGTTGTAATAGCGTTGGTTCAAATCCACTGCGTAATTGCATATCTGCTTCAACTCTTTGTCATTCAGAATAACACGCGCGCTATCAAACTTGTTTTCAAAGATCATTATCTGAGCCTTCAGAAGGCTCGAGAGAGCAACAATCATCGGTCGTGTATCATCGGCAGTCATCGCGCAATATCTCTTTATGTAATAGGCGGCCGAGTCATATTGTTCTCTCTGGAGATAATATTCGCCCAAAAGACCCATTGCATAGAATTCGTAGTAGCCTGCCAACGATGGATCCAAGACATCTTTGCGCAATCGGCCGACACAATTTGCCATTCCGTCCAAATCGTTGGCAAGAGCGCGCTGACGCATTTCCGAGACGTTTATGATATGATTGTTGAACAAGTCTGTTTCACTTGTCATCTGCTTCATGGCAATGAGATATGCATCAGCCTCCATCGTATTGCCGATTGAAAGGAACAAGCTATGAAGATGCTGATATATATTGAAACGACTCGTTGCGAACTGAGGTCCATGACAATAATTGAGCAAATCGCGATAACCGTCGATGGCCGAGCCATAGTTATTGCTATGACTGATCAAAGAAAGCACCTCAAGACGACATTCGACATACTCTTCGCGATGATCAGACTCGAGCGCCGTTCGCGATGCAATCATATACTGACGCTCGGCTTTCTTATCGAATCCAAGACTCTTGAGCACTTCGGCATACAGCATCTGACCCTCAAGCTTATGATCAATCAGCACTCCCTGAGATGTATTGCTAACAGTGTCGAGAACAGCCAACGCCTGCTCAAGCAGATTTCGAGCTATGACAACTTCGCCGACGAAATAATGGCATTGCGACATATTGACCTGGACACAAGCCTTCTCGCCCACATTCTTTGCAGCTTGATATGCCTTTGTCTGCTTCGACAACGCTTCATAGACTTTTGTCTCATTGAAAAGCGAATCGGCTTCCGACAAAAGCACGTCAACCTCACTTTTGACGAGTTTGTTAGACTTATGGCACGATGCAATCAAGATGCACACAAGCAACGATAATATCAACAACAGTCTCTTTCTCATAGCTCTATGCCAATTATTGAATAATCATCGGTCGTATCCGACTTTCGAACATTTCCGGCAAGCATTCCTTCAATCCAGCTTGCACGCTGACCGATCGGCATCGTATTGCACTGGGTGAAAATATCGATGAAATTCGCATTTCCCGAAACGCCACGGCTGCCATAGAAGAGTTTTTCAACGCCATCGGTATACATATATAATGTATCGCCCTTCTCATATTCAAAGAAATAATCCTTGAAACGCGTGAATGACGTGCCTGCATCATTTTGAGATGATGAGACAAATCCGACATGGCGATTATCGCCGACAATATGACTAACTTCACCTTTCGAGATGAAGACTACATCTTCGTGTGCAAGAGAGATATTGACGCTCTTCTTTCCAGTATCGATGACTGCCAGAGCAACATCAATGGCATCAGTACGGCGAATGTCCGGCATCATATTGACAAGCGCATTGTCAAAATCGCCAAGCAACTCCGACGCAACAAAAGTCTTGCAATTACGCGTGATATCACTCAGAATTGTCAGTCCGACCATCGTCATCATCGCACCAGGAATGCCTTGACCAGAACAATCCGCACAACATACGACAACAACATCGCCAAACTTACGGAACCAATAGAAATCGCCACTGACTACATTTACAGGCTTGTAGATGACAAACGCGCCGCCAAATTCAGGATAGTTCAGAAGACCGGCTTCAGGCAAGACGCCCTGCTGAATAAGCTGGGCATATGACTGACTCTGCAAGATATCATCGTTACGACGTGTAATTTCATTTTTCTGAGCTTCAAGCTGACGTGTCTGTCGGCGTATCTCACTACGCAATTTTTCGCGTCGTTCGAGGTCGAGTCTCTCGTTCTCACGCTTCCTGTAACGCTCAATTGCTTGGCGAACAATGACAACAAGGAGAATAATTATGAGAAGAGCCAACGACGCAAACACAAGGCCGGCTTGAGCCGTATTCATCTCACTGTCTTGCTGAGCAAGCAAGATGCCCTGGCTGAGAATGGTCGTATCGTTGCTATAAACATTATCAAGATCCTTCGCTCGCTGAATCGCATAGATTTCAAAACTCTTTTCATGAAGCTTGTTAATCTCGCTGGCCATCAAAACCGCATTGCGATAATCGCCTGTTCGTTCATACAACATCTCCTTGCAGCGATAATAAGGCATCGCATAGTCAAGAATTTCAAGCATTTCCGCAGGAGGATTTGAACGTTCCAAAGCCACATAAGCCTTATCATAACGACCCTCTTCTACTGCAATAATTGCTGCAATAAGATCAAGATGATATGAAGAATACATACTCGTCTGCTTGTATTCCTTGGCATACTGGCTACTATATCGGCACTTCAGTACATGTTCTTTGGCTTCAGCATATCTTCCGACCAAAGACAACACCTTTGCTGCTTGCAAATCAGCCCTCCAAATGTGGATTTTTGTTCCGACAAGATCCACAATCTGAAGCAGACGATCTACAACCTCAAGCGCCTCGTCATAACGCTTCGTAGAAATCAGGAAATCGACTTTGCGGAACAGATATCGCGACTCAAGAGTCAGACTCTGCATATAGACGCCTTCCTTCTCAATCGCGCGTCCATACTGCTCTGCCAACGGCACAGCTCGCATGTCCGAGTATATTTTATACAGCTGAGTCTGCGCCATAAAACGCAGGTTCGGATACGTCTGGGAAACACTCGAATTCAGGACCTCTCGCGAACACTTAGCAGCTTCGACATAATTGCGGGCACACTGATATGCCTCAGATTTTTGCATAACGCTATATGCACTGAAAGATTCATCGCCAATTTTGTCGGAAAGTGCGATTGACGTATCATATAGCAAAAGAGCCCGATCAACATCGGAATGCATGATATGGTCAGCTTTTGCACAATATGCAGTTGCGAGCATTCGAATAGCGAAAGAATCGCTCTTCAATCCAAAATAATCAATCACTCTGTCGATATCGACAACAGGGCCGTAATGGGAGTTGTTAAAGTCTCTCATGTGATAGTCTATGCACTGATATGCATAATAAGTATCACTGTCGCACACAGACCGATACGCCGCATCGACCCACATTCGTGCCGTTCTGAATTTGCCGTTGATATAGCTGTTTCGGAACGAATCTACCGTAGCAGTAAAGAATTCATTGATATCGGCTTTATGCTTGCTCACAACATTACCGTCACTCACGACAGCCGACGCGAGCGAAACCGATAACAGCAATATGACACACAACAAAAGCCTCATCTCTTATTACATCATTTTACCTTTCCACACGAAGAATTCTTCTGCAAAACCGCTCATCGCCGGTTCTGCTTCAAACAATCCGAAAACCGATGAACCACTGCCGGACATACTTGCATAGACCGCACCTCGGCGATATAGTTCATCCTTAATTTCACCCACAACCGGATACTCCGCGAACACAGACTCCTCAAAATCGTTTTTCAAAAGCCCGCGCCATTCTGCCACCGGACGCTTGACAATTTCCGTGATTGACGTCAACGGCTTTTGAGGACGGACCTTGCTATAGGCCGTCTTTGTCGGAACACTCACATCCGGCTTGACAAGAAGAATCCACCAGTTGCTCAAATCGAGATCCGCCGGAGTCAACACGTCGCCAATTCCGCTTGCAAAAGCAGGGCGATTATCGATGAAGAATGCGCAATCGGCACCTATGCCGGCAGCCATACGCTTCTGTTCCTCAGCGCTCAAATCCAATTTGAGAAGGTTACAAATCGTACTGATCACGAATGCTGCATCAGAAGAGCCGCCGCCGAGACCTGCTCCAGTCGGAACGACCTTATGAAGATGCAAACCGACAGCCGGAATATCACGCACTTCACGAAGCTTCATCAAAGCCTTGATACACAGATTCTTCTCTGGAGGACAATCCACAGCATTACCCGACGCCTCCCACACATATGGAGCATCGCAGTTCTGCGGAAATACAACCTCAAGACCATCAGAGAGAGCTATAGGATAAAAGAGAGTCTCAATATCGTGATAGCCGTCTGATCTTTTGTTCGTTATGTCGAGTCCAAGATTAATCTTGGCATTCGGATAGACAATCATTTCAGCGTTTTTCTATTTTCCTGTCATTCTGTCGGTTTCAAGAGCAGAATACATATTTTATATTTAAACGACAAAAAAAAGAAAAAGTTGGCTTTTGTGGCCTAAACTTTATGCGAAAAAAGCAAAAAAACATCAATTACTGACATTTTTCTGCCTTTTCACCCGTGATTACTCACCTAAATCTGTATCCCTAAGGCTATTTTGCCCAAATCACGTAATCTGATTTGCGAGGTTTCTCCGGGCGCTCCGAACCGGCAGCTGCATAGCCGATTACGCAGTGGCCAATTCCCTCATAATCACCATCAATACCGAGATCGCGAAGGATCTTTTTTCCCTCCTCGCTCTCAAACTCCTCTTTGGCTCTATGTATCCAGCACGAACCAAGTCCGAGACTATGTGCTGCAAGCATAAGATTCTCCATTACGAGCGTGCCGTCATAGACGTGTGTGCTGACATCTTTGCGAGCAAGAACGACGAGCACGACTGGCGCATTGTAAAACGGATCGATATCGGCAGACATCACATCGGCGTTCATCTTTGAGAGTTTGTCGCGCAAAGCCTTGTTCGTCACGGCAATGATGATTGGAGACTGCATACCCATGCCCGTAGGAGCATACGTTCCTGCCTTACAAATCTCTGCGACAAGCTCTTCCGGAACCATCTTGCCATCGAATTTCTTCACGCTTCGACGCGTGACCATATTTTCAATAACTTTATTCATAATAATATAATATTCAATTATTTACACAAACTTCATCCATTCCGTGTTCATCAGGAGGAAGATCATCCCATTCGGACAATTCCTGCACTTCATAGCTTTCGACATTTCGCTTCACAGTTTCGCGAATGGCCTGATCGTGGCCCGTCAGAGCCGCAAAAGGCGCGAACTGGGCAGCCCTGTTCATCATAGACATAGGCTGATGGCGCTTCGACGTATGATGAGGCAGATTTATTATGTCGTCATAATTTTCATTCATGCCTTGTGTCCTCCAATCTGTCGGTTACGTTCCATGGCTGTTGCGCCATCTTCATAGCTCGTTCCTTTCAAAATCGCATTCTTGCCGTATTTTTTCTTTATGCTCAGCAATGCCTTCTGCATACGATGCTCTTTTTCAAAGAATTGCTCTTCCTCAAGCCTCTGTCTTTCCAGCGTCTCGTAATCCGTAAAAAGATCGAGCTGAACCGGCCCGTTGCGACGTTCCACTTTATGGGCAGGAATGACATTGTTGGCCGTAAGATTGAGACGTCTGACAAGAAGATTCTCATTGACCGTCTTGTCGAAAATAGCCATAACCGCATCGACAATCAAACGGGACGACGACGTCTGACGGCCTAGCCGCGATGACCCATGAGCATGTTTCGGAATTCGACGTCCGTAGTGATCAACCGTGATCGGCCCATCATACAACGCCGCAATTGCCGGATTGGACAGGCTTTCGACGTCGTAGCCGATCGTCAGAACGAGCTGATCGCACACGACGTTTTTATCCACAAGATCGAGAGCCAACGCATCGGCCATTTCTCTGGCAACAATGCGCGCTTTTGCACATGTGTATGGCTCGGTCAATACCTGACCGCTGCTGATGGAATTCGTTTCCGGCCGATAAGCCTTGACCATTTCCATCGTGCAAGGTTCCCAGCCCCATGCATGGTCGATCAGCAGTTCGGCATTCACGCCAAAGAGCTTGTAGAGCAACTCTTCATGCTCAATTGAACATCGGGCGATTTTTCCCATCGTATCGATGCCGTATGAGGCCAATTTTCGGGCTATGCCGCCTCCGACACGCCAAAAGCTGGTCAACGGGCGATGATTCCACAGTTTCTGTCGATAGGTCATCTCATCGAGTTCGGCAATGCGCACGCCATCGCTGTCTGCCGCGATATGCTTTGCAACAATATCCATAGCTATCTTGCTGAGGTACAGATTAGTGCCAATGCCAGCAGTAGCCGTTATTCCCGTTTCTGCAAGCACATGACGAATCATTTTCATGGCCATTTCATGAGCCGTCATTCCATTCCTTTTCAGGTAATCTGTCGCATCAATGAACACCTCGTCAATGGAATAGGCAAAAATATCCTCCTCGGACACGTATTTCAAGTAAATGCTATAAATTCGCGTGCTATACTCGATGTAATAAGCCATACGCGGAACGGCTGCAATATAGTCGATTTCCCAATCGGGATGCTTCTTCAGTTCCACGTCCGACGACGACTTACCCAGAAGCTTAAACCCAGGAGTATTGCGCCTTCGTTCGGCATTGACATCGCGCAAACGCTGAACGACCTCAAAGAGACGGGCTCTTCCGCTTATTCCATAAGATTTCAGCGAAGGCGAGACCGCAAGACAAATCGTCTTTTCGGTACGGCTGACATCGGCTACGACAAGGTTTGTCGTGAGCGGATCGAGCCCACGTTCGACACATTCGACCGATGCGTAAAACGACTTCAGATCTATTGCAATATATGTGCGATTATCATTATCCATCACGCCGTAAATTTAGCATTTTTCAATGAGAAAAAATCAAAAATGGAGATGTATGAAAGGAATAGCACAGACCGACAAAACAGATTGAAGTGAAACACAAAATGTCCTATATGTTTGGACACATTGTCTGCCATAGCCACACAATGGAACAATGTAGCGGCATAGCCGTTTCTTAAAAAAAGTGAAACAGAAATGCAGTTGTATATTTTTACTAACTTTGCATTTCGGAATAAAACTCAAGTGGTCAAAAAGCCACAGAAAAACAACGCTAATAAAAATGGATTTTATTGTTGATCTTTTTTCCGGCAATGGACTAGCAACAACACTCATTTACATCTGCATCACTGGTTTTGTGGGTGTTATGCTCGGAAAATTGTCGATTGGAAAAATCAAACTTGGCATCGCCGGCGTGCTTTTTACCGGCATCATTCTTGCGCATTTTGGCGCACGTTTTAATGGCGACATGTTGCATTTCGCACAGGAATTCGGCCTTATTCTTTTTGTCTATGCAATCGGCATCGACGTCGGTCCGCGTTTCTTCAGCACGTTCAAAAGCGACGGACTTCTGCTGAACATCTTCGCGCTTTGCATCATTTTCGGCGGCTTCGGCATCGCCATTGCAATACACTATTTGTTCAATGTGCCTGCCGAGGTTATTACAGGTGTCATGTGTGGTGCAGTGACAAACACACCTGGTCTTGGTGCTGCAAAACAGGTCGTTAGCGACTTTAACGCAGCAAACCCTTCGATGGCAATTGACGACAGCATGCTTGGTTCGGGCTATGCTATGGCCTACCCACTTGGCGTGATTGGCATCATTCTCTCAATGATTCTCATCAAGGCATTTTTCCGCATCAGAATACCAAAAGAGGTCGATGACTACAACGAGTCACTCGGTGCCGGAAACAAACTTGAGAGCGTGGTTGTTAAGATTACTAACCAGAACCTTTTTGGAAAGACAATCGACCATATCGTCAGCTTTGTTGACAAGGAACTCGTATTCTCGCGCATCGAACGCAAAGGTGAATTCCTCGTGCCAACAGCCGATTTCGTGATTGAAGAAGGCGACATCGTGCATGGCGTTTCAGACGACAACAACATCGAAAATCTCCGAATCAAACTCGGCAACGTCGAAGTTGGCCAAAAGGCTGAAATCGATGGCGACCTCGTGATGCGCAGATTCATGATAACGAACCATAAGATTGCGGGCATGACGCTTGAGCAGCTCGGCATCTTCCGTCGCTATGCGGCGAACATCACGCGTATCTATCGTGCTGGTTTCGAGGTACTTCCTACAAAGAGAACCACAATCGAGGTCGGTGATGCCGTGCGCGTGGTCGGCAAGAAAGAAATCATGCCTCAGATCAAGGCAGAACTCGGTGACTCAATCAGCGAATGGTCACATCCAAATATCATTCCACTCTTCATGGGCATTGCACTTGGCTTGCTCGTCGGTTCAATACCATTCTTCATTCCAGGCTTGCCAGCACCAGCAAAATTGGGCTTGGCCGGAGGTCCACTCCTCATAGCAATATTGCTTGGATGGAAGGGCCGTATCGGCGACATGACATTCTACATGAACTCCGGTGCGAACATGATGCTTCGCGAAATGGGCATTGTCCTTTTCTTAGCATGCGTCGGATTGGGTGCAGGAGCAAAATTCGTCGAGACATTCCTCAACGGAGGCTATATGTGGGTGGCATACGGTTTCGCAATCACTTTCATTCCTCTGATCATTGTGGGAACGGTGGCTCGTATAATGAAAATCAACTACCTCAAGATATGCGGTTTCATGGCAGGATCAATGACAGATCCTCCAGCACTCGAATATGCCAATGGATTGAGCGCAACTCACGCGCAGTCAACAGCTTATGCTGCTGTTTATCCACTGACAATGTTCCTCCGCATATTGCTTGGGCAGACACTTGTACTTATATTATTGTAAAGAAATATGGGAATAGCATTCGATAAATATCTCGAGCGTCAGAAACAGCTCGAGGAACAATATGGCGCTGAATACTACGCCAAGCAGCACAACAGAGGCAAACTCACAGCCCGCGAACGCATCTTGATGCTGTTCGACGAAGGCTCGTTTGAAGAAGTTGATGCGTTCATCCCATCGGCAGGCGGCACGACGTTCGGCAAGACGACAAAAGCATTCGGCGATGGTGTAATTGCCGGCTTTGGTACGATCAACGGTCGTCAGGCATACGCATATTCGCAGGACTTCAACGTCATGGGAGGTTCGCTTGGTGCTGTTCACGCTGCTAAAATCACCAAGGTTCAGGACATGGCGCTCAAAACAGGTCACCCGGTCATCGCGCTTATCGACTCTGGTGGTGCGCGTATTCAAGAAGGCGTAGCAAGTTTGAATGGCTATGCAAACATCTTCCGTCGCAACGTATTGGCATCGGGTGTGGTCCCACAGATTTCTGCAATCATGGGCCCTGCAGCAGGTGGCGCTGTGTATTCACCAGCATTGACCGACTTCATCTTCATGAGCGAAGGAACAAGTTACATGTTCGTAACAGGTCCTGACGTTGTCAAACAAGTATTGAACGAAGATGTGACAACAGAACAGCTCGGTGGTGCAAAGGTTCATTCATCAAAGAGTGGCGTTGCTCAGTTCGTTTATCAGGATGACGCGAACCTCATCCTCGGCATCAAGCGATTGCTGACATATTTGCCTTCTAACAATATTGAAAATCCACCATTCGTGCAGAACGATGATCCGACAGATCGTGTTGAAGTCGCTTTGCGCGATATCGTTCCAGAAGACCCAGACAAACCATACGATGTTCGCGATGTTATCCGCCTCGTTGTTGATAAGGGCCGCTTCTTTGAAGTTGCAGAGAACTTTGCTCAGAACCTCGTTGTTGGCTATGCTCGTATCGGTGGCTATGTTGTTGGTATCGTAGCAAATCAGCCAAAAGTCATGGCGGGTTCACTCGACATCGATTCTTCGGTTAAGGGTGCACGCTTCATCAACTTCTGCAACGCATTCAACATTCCTATCATCACATTCGAAGACGTACCAGGCTTCCTTCCAGGAACAGACCAGGAACATCAGGGCATCATCCGCAATGGCGCGAAGTTGCTCTACGCATACACACGCGCAACTGTGCCTAAGATCACGGTCATCCTCCGTAAGTCATACGGCGGTGCATATATCGTGATGAACAGTAAGGGTATCGGCGGTGACTACAGCTTTGCTTGGCCAACAGCTGAGATTGCCGTAATGGGTCCGGATGGTGCAATTGCAATCCTTTGCAGAAAGGAACTTGCTGCAGCAGAAGATCCTGCCGCACTCAAAAAGGAACTTGTTGCAAAATATCGCGAAGAAGTTGCCAACCCATATATTGCTGACGAAAAAGGCTTCATCGATGAAGTTATTGATCCTGCCCAGACACGTAGCAAGATTTATCGCGTGCTCAAGACCCTTGACAACAAGTCGGTTAGCATGCCACGACGCAAGAATGGCAACACTCCATTGTAAGACTAATATGTCTGGACTGAGGAAACGACGTCAGACACAAAAGATATAAAATATGATCAAATCCATATTGATTGCAAACCGAGGCGAGATTGCCATCCGAATTGCACGAACAGCAAGCCGAATGGGTATCAAGACCTTTGGTATCAGGACAAAGAAGGAGCCAAATGCAGTCTATTTGCAGAAAGTCGACCAGATTGTCGACTTCCCAGAGACAGATGGTTCTGTACCAGAATTCCTCGACATTCCAAACCTCGTAAAACTCGCTGTTGACAACCACATTGAGTCTATGCACCCAGGTTATGGTTATCTGTCGGAGAATGCAGATTTTGCAAAGGCTTGTCGCGATGCAGGTGTCATTTTCATCGGCCCATCGCCAGAAGTCATTAAATCTTTGGGCGATAAGATCATTGCCAAAGAGATTGCACATCGAAGCAATGTTCCGATGGTAGGCGGCACACTTGGAGGCATTCCAAATGCAGAAGAGGCTGTCAAAGAGGCCAACAGAATCGGATATCCAGTCATCATCAAAGCTGCTACAGGCGGTGGTGGACGAGGAATGCGCGTATGCTACAAAGAGTCTGAAGTCAAGCAGAACTATGAACTCTGTACTGCTGAAGCGACGACTGCATTCAACGATCCGACTGTATTCATCGAGAAATTCGTCGTTAATCCAAAACATATCGAATTCCAGATTGTTGCCGACAAATATGGCAACGTCGTTCACCTCGGCGAACGCGAATGTTCAATACAGCGCAAGCACCAGAAGTTGATGGAAGAGGCTCCATCACCAGCTCTCGACGAAGAGCTCAGAGCCAAGATGGCAAAAGCTGCCGTAGATCTTGCGAAAGAGGCTCACTATGAGAGCCTTGGAACAGTTGAGTTCTTGCTCGACGACAATCGCAATTTCTACTTCATGGAGATGAACACTCGTATTCAGGTAGAACATCCTGTAACAGAAATGATTACAGGTCTCAACCTTGTCGAGCTTCAGCTCTTGATTGCATCTGGCGAGCCACTGCCAATCACACAGGATGACGTCAAACTCAAAGGTTGGGCTATCGAATGCCGAATCAATGCGGAAGACGTTCAGGCTGGTTTCACACCAAGCATCGGCATCATCAAGAATCTCCGATTGCCATCAGACAACAACATCCGCATCGACTCAGGAGTGAGAATTGGAACTGAAATCACTCCATTCTTCGACTCAATGATTGCAAAACTCATTGTTCATGGCAAAGACCGCAATGATGCAATCAATTTGGCACTCCATTCTGTTGAACACTTCCACGTGACAGGCGTAAAGACCACAATTCCGTTTGACAAAGCCGTTCTTCACAACGAAGTATTCCGCAAGGGCGATTTCAACACGTCGTTTATCGAGACAGAGCTTAAAGACCTTGTTTACAAGGAAGAACATGAAGAGCTTATCGCAGCATTGCTCGCTGTCTCGCAATACAACCACGACAACGACTTTGCACAGGACAACACCGAGAATGGTGAACAGGCAATGGATCCTTGGGTGCTCCAAAAGCGTATCCGTCACCTTTAATAGAATAGTACTATGGAAAGCAATATACAAAACAGAACGCTCATTGCTGTAGGCAAGGATGGTGAGAACTATGAATTCCAAGTCAAGAACAGCTATGAGTTCAGCACAAAAGGCCAGAAGCTGAAAGTTGAAATCATCGAGGAAGCTGACGGATTCCTATTCTTCGCTTGCGAAGGTGTCCGTTATCCTGTCGAAATCGTATCTGTTCGCCAAAACACATACGAGGTGATGGTCAATGGCGTAAGCTATACATTTACGATAGAGACGCCATTCTCGCTCAAGCGTCGACAGATTTTGGCTGCAAATCGCCCTGTAAGCGATACAGAAGAACTTCATGCACCAATGCCTGGCAAGATTGTCAGCGTAGCTGTTGAAGTCGGTCAGGAAGTCAATCCTGGTGATACGCTTCTCGTACTCGAGGCTATGAAGATGCAGAACACACTTATGGCTTCGTCTAAGGGCGTAGTCACTTCTGTTAAGGTTAAGCCAGGCCTATCAGTCGGAAAGGATGACCTTCTTGTTGAAATCAAGAAAGCGTAATATCCAAATACAAACAGAGACGGCTGCCCGAAACTCGAGCAGCCGTCTTTTTTTCTACACACGAATCAATCATTCCGAAGTCGCCACCGTTTTACCTGCAATAATGGCAACCAAACCACTTCCCATGTATAATCCGTAAAGTTTCGGAAATAGAACTTTTCACGTTTCAGGAAACGCACAAATGCGTTTTTCCCTTTATATATTTCATCCCGTCGACAATCACTCGTACCGAAATTTCCTGACGTCATAACAGCTTCGAGGACACGACGTCCACGCTTGCAATCCGGCTCAGAAATGAGCCATTCATAATAATTTCTGCAATCACGGATTTCATCATCTTCCACTCCTTCAAATACGCGCAGAAGCACGTACATTATTGATGAAGAAAAACGCGTCAGTCCAAAACGATCCAGTGTTTTCTGCACAAAACACCGTGTCTTTTCATCCGTTATTGAGGTCAAGACCATGTAATAATCCATCAACTGACGCAATCCAACGCCCTCCTCCAGATAATGCCGGAAAATATGCAGCAGAATAAAGAATGCGTCAAATTCCAAATGGCGATAATGAGGATTAATCTGCTTTTGCCATTCACGCGCAAAATCATCAAACCATTGCTGCAATCGTCGATTCTTCCACGGATTGACGAAATAGCTCGGAGTAAAATGCAACTCAACATGCTCCTCTACGACATCAAAATCGATGTCATATATTCCTGAAATATCTGAACGGCCAACCTTTTGGCGGACATATTCCGTGAGTAATGCACGACGCTCGGACAACGGCTCCATCTCTTTCGTAAACGTCCATACATCAATATCTCCGGCTGCACGATATGAAGATATCGACTGTGGATAATAGGCCAAGTTACGCTGTCCCTTTAATATTAAGGCATCAAAGCCATCATTATTGAGAATGCTTAATACCTCAACGCTTTTATTACTCATCACATCATTGCGATGACGCAAACTCTCGGCAATAGCACCCCACTTGAGAGTGATTATCCTCGGAGGCAATTGTTCCTTAGGCATCTGCTTCAAGCCGAAATATGTTATTCCGACAAGTGCATGCGAAGTTGCTGTTTCGAAAACCGCAGCCCACTCTTTTTCTGTAAGGTTACGACTCAGAGAACTACGCTTCCCAAGTGAAATTTGTATCAGCTCAAACAAAAAATGTTCCATCACAAATCACAAAACGCCACAACAGATCGCATTCGGAAAATACTTCAGCATATCGCTCCACTGCACTAAAAACAAATCGGCATACTTTTCAATCCAGACCGGGGTCCGACTTGGTGTCGTAACGTCCGCCGCAGAATTAATAAATATGATCTTTGTTCCCAAAAGTCTCTTTGCAAACGCAATTGTTGGTATGCAAACGCCTGCGCCTGTCGTTATAATGCACGTAGGCCGTTTCATTACAACCCACCACAAGGCCTGAATAGCATTTGCTATTAATGTCCACTTTCTTGCCGGCTGAAAATTCACCAAAAAGACATGTTTCTTATCTGCCATGAAAGCCTTAGTTGCGGTCGTCTTCAACGTCAACCAGTAACAATCATTGCTATCGGGAATATCTCCAATGGCAAGCTGCAACTCGCGCAGATGACCGCCCGCCGAAGATGCAAGGCAGATGCGTTTTCCACATTTCATCTCATCTATGGCAGAGCGAATCGCAGCCACAGAACTACCTTTCTCAATCTGCTTGAATGTATGCGTTCGAGCCTTGTCGACGGCTTTTTGTAATTCACGAAAGGTTTCATCAACGTCTGCCGATGTCGGCAAAACTCCGACAACGATACCCATTTCATCAAGTTTCCTAACGAGTTGAAACTGATCGTGAATATGCTCGGTCTCATTGAAACGAGGCACAACGACCATGCGCTTATGCATATCCATTGCTTCAGAAATTGCACCCCAACCGCCTTGCATAATAAGCAATTCTGCACCATGGATGTAATCATGCATTTCATCTCGCGTACACATCGAAAAACTTTTTTTGACGTGTTGATACGCATAATTTGTCCAACCTGTCTGAACAATAACATCCTCCGATAAATGTTCCGCCAATCGGTCAACAGCCTTTGCCATTCTCTCGAATGGCATATCCATCGTACCTAACGAAACAAATATGTATGGTCTTTGCGGAATCACTTTTCTATATCGCGTTTCTTAATGAAGACTGCAGGATTACCGCCCACAATCGACTGTGGTTCAACATCTTTAAATACTGCTGATGCTGCACCTACGATAGCATTTTCTCCTATTTCGACACCCATTCCGATGAAAGCAGATGTTCCGATCCACGAACCATGATGCAACGTAATACCAGAAACAATCAAACCGTCATTTGCCGTATTGTTCATCGATGAATCATGTCCCGCCGTACACAAATAGGCATACTGAGAGACAATGCTATTCTCTTCGAGCACTACCATTGCTTGATTGTAACAAATCGTATGCGGACCTAGACAGGATCCTTTCGCCATTGACAAATTCCATGGTGCCCATATTCTTGCTGAAGCATACACATTTGCATGAATGCTTACCTTTGCACCGAACAACTTCAATACACACCATCTTAAAGGCCAAAACAATTTTGTTGGGAATGGTCTGAAAAAAACTATCCTAAAGACATTCCACACAACTCGCAAAAGTTTATTATGAAGCGCTACACACTTAATTTCAAGCCGTTTATGCATTTTTATTCTCTTTTAAGCGTTCATATAATCGCACAAAATCAGAAGCAATGACTTCTGAAGAATATCTCGTTTCGACCAGATGACGTCCACGACGCCCCATCTGCTCCAAATCTTCTTCATCTTTTTTCAAGAACTCACGAAGCGCCTCAACCAAAGGAGCTGTTCCGACAGGGATCCACCATCCACAATTCTCTGTGGACAGTTCTTTCCAAGGTGTACCGTGAGTCGTTATAACTGGTGTTCCGGAGGCCAATGATTCCGTTACAACAATGCCGAAATTTTCAGAGTGCGTTGGCAATACGAACAAATCAGCATTTCGATAAAGTTCGTACTTCGCTTCGTCATAAACAGCTCCCATGAATTGAACCATATCGCTCACGCCCAATTTGTTTGCCAAAGAGATCATATTTCGTTCATAATTTTCGTCTCCAGAACCTGCGATCTGAATCGTATAGCCAGACAACTCCTCACGAAGTTGAGCGACCGCTTCAATCAAGAAATCAACACCTTTTTTTTCATGTATACGACTCAAGAACAATATTTTGCGGTTTCTGTGCCACGAATCTTTCAATGGAATAGAATCAAGTGACAGACCATTAGGAATGACTTCAACATTTGGATTCCAACCGAGCCTTTTAAAGTTGTTTTTCTCGCTTTCAGCCGTCGTAAGGACAACATCTGCGATAGCGACGCCACGACGTTGAAAAAGCAATGTCGCAGGAAGCTTTTTAACCCAATAATTCCTTGAAACGATCCATGGTTCAAGCATTCCATGCGGTGAATATACTACTTTATAACCCTTATTCTTGGCCCACAATGCAGTTCGAGCAGACTGAGGCAACCAGCAACAATTTGTATGAAACACATCTGGCTTCAACTCATCAAGCAGCTGCAAAAAATCAGCCTTTGACTTATTGGAAAAAGGATTGTTGTTTTGTGGAATAAAATGCAAAGTGCCGTTTTCAATCGTTAGCATGTCATCGCTTTCGTGCGTTATGATATGCAAATCGACCATGCGGCCAAGATCGCGAGCCAGTGTTTGCATATAAACACCAACGCCACCAGAATTTTTATCAATGGATGGTATATAGTGAACTATCCTCATTCTTACAGTAAATGACTGATAAAATACTCTGCGACAGCCTTCCCCGAAATATTCTCACGGCTCCACTCTACGCGATGCTTCGCAAAATTCCGCACTTCTTCCTTTTTACTAGAAAGTTCTCGAAGCATATCGGAAAGTTCAGATTTGCTATCGGATGAAAAGACACGTCCAATGTCATCATCTGCAATCAACATTTTTGCGCCACAATGATCTGAACATAAAACATACAAGCCCAATGTCATAGCTTCGTTCACAACAGCGCCCCAGCCATCGTGATGGCTTGGAAGCACTAAAACATCATAACGTTGCATTATGTCTGTCACTTTCGACATGGGCAGGCTGCCATAAAACGTTGTGTCTAAACCATTTTCTTCAGACAAGCGAACTAATGGTTCTCGTTGCTCGCCATCTCCGACAATACCCAAAGAGATGTCACAAAGTCCTACGCTGGCGTTAAGCAACAAATCTACATTCTTTCGTTTTGATAAAGCACCGACAAAAAGGACTTTCAACCTTGAATCGCTTGGAACAGGAATCGAACGTTCGTTCCATTGCGTACAATACATGAATGGAATGACTTGCCAACGGCTACTCCAAAATTTGTAATAGCGAACAAAATCTTGCCCCATAACATATATCTTGTCAATGTACTTAACGTATTTCCAATCCGTTAGAGCAAATCGCATTGCGTGCATCCACAACGGGAACTTGTTAAGACAAGGTGGCTCCGTGATAATAACACGATGGACATTGACACTCAAAGACAACTTGAACCATTTTGCAACAATCTTGAAGGCGTTTATACCACAGAACGAACAATAAGTATCAACGTCAGCAGATGATAATAAAGCCTTCACATCATCATCTGATGGGGCAATCACAAAGCGGACATCGGTATCTTTCATGAATGAATCTGAAGACCATCCCATAGAGGTGCGCTCATCGATATCAATGCATGGCGCGACAAAGACAACGCTTTCAATGATTGACATACGGGACAATTCATTTATAAACGGCATCTTGTGTGGCGACACACACAATTCAAAGAATATCAGCTTCAATTTTTTCATCAGCAATCAATTCTGACTCTTCATCAAATTCTATTTCATCAACAAGTGGAGCCTGATGTAATATGCCTGCCAGAAGCCAAAACAATAGGCATGGCATGTAAAATGAAGTATAGAGATAGCCTTCAAAAATAGAATGGACACATATGAACACAAATATCCCCAAAAACAATTCCTTGTCCGGAAGATACTTATCACCAAAGTTTCTCAATGCTCCCCATAATATGCCTACTATGCAGATAAAAGCGAATATTCCAGTCTGCGATAGTACGGCAAGCCATCCACTACCGGACTCAAGACGGCCCTCAACCAATTCGCCATCGACATAACCACGAGCGAAACCTATGCCAAACAATGGTGCAGATTTAAACTCTTGCCATCGCGTCGACCAGAGCTCTGTACGGGAGTTATTATCAATATCCTGCGTCGATGTCTTCTCCTCAAACGAAGAGGCATCACTCATTAAAATCGGTAAAAACATATAGATAACAAATATGCCAATAAAAATTCCGGAAACCACTTTCGAAACATTTTGGAAATACGATTTCATATATATCATTGCTCCAACGGCTGTCGAAATCAAACCAGCACGCGAGCCTGCAGTAAACTGCAAAAACAGAGTGAGCAAAATAAGCACTGCAAGCATCATTTTCCTTGCGGTATTTTCACTCGACATCATCTTATGAAGATTAACAAGATTGGCAACACCTGCAACCACAGCCAGCCACATAGGATGCGGAGTAAAACCGGAAAAATAGTCTTTAAATCCTATAAACTTACCATTGTAATAATTTATTCCTGCGAAATATGCGTATATATTGGCGATATTAACAAGAAAAACCAAATCGAGAATTGCAGAGAAAAGCGAAACTCGCATGTCGTAACCATCCTCAGAATAAAGGAGGCCTGTCGACATAATGAGGACCATTACAAAAACGGCAAGACGCAAACTAAAGCTCCAATTAACCACACTGCTTATCAACAACGCGACGATAAAAGCGACAAACACAACTGCATTACCACCACCGACACTCCTATTCAACTGATAAAAGCCCAGCAGACCTAATCCTGCAACATACGGCAGCTGGCTGAAAGATATTGGGACTATAACTGAAGAGATAAAACAAATCGCCAACAAATATGCGAACCTGTTCTCTCTGATATATTCAATCCAATCTCTAAACACTACTTCAATCTTCTAATTAATTTCGCAGGGCAACCACCTACCAAAGTATATGGTTCCACATCCTTGGTTATTGTCGCACCGGCAGCAACCAAAGCCATCTCGCCTACTGTCACTCCAGGCAATATTGTACTATTAGCAAGGACACAACTTCCTCGTCCTAAACGAGTCATGCTGCATGTTCCTTCACGACTAACGATTCGTGGTCCATCTGAAGTTATCTTATGGAAACCAGTAATGACCGTGCAACGTGTACTGACAACGGCTTCATCCTCAATAATAATGTGGCTGACCTCATCCCCTTCTACATTGACCATAAATAGTGTTTCATGTCCTATGAAAACATTATTACCCACCTCCATCTCGCCGACTCCATGTATCTTGACTCCCTGAAAAATCTCTACACCTTCGCCAACCTTCACTCCTGCCCATCGCCACAAACGAGACTTAAACTTCCGACAACCACTATTTGGCAAAATAGCGATTAGCAGATTAGCAAAATACATCCTTTTGGTGCGTATCATATCTTAAACAGTTTATAGACAAACAAATATAATCGGACTGAGACATTAATCAAACGATACTTTATCTTTTCTTTGATTGTCAGTCTGCAATTAATTGCCAAAGGATAATATGGCTTTGATTGATAGAGCTTGATTGTCTCCGAATCGACATCTACACAATTGGCAAGCGATTGCGCAAATGCAAAAGAGACTTTATTCATCATCACTTTATATGCATCACGACTTTGGTCAACTGCACTTCGCGTAAAACCATATAACGAATCAGCAACGACAAGAAGGTCTTGGGCCTTCTTGGGATTTGCAGACTTCATGATTGAACCAGTACGTTGAAAATAGTTGTACGTGCATTTATCAACATACACTATGCGATTAGCAGAAAAATATGCTCGTGGAGTAAACTCTTGATCTTCATGATAGATTCCAACCATGAATTTCAAGTCATTAATCAATAAGAATTGTCTGCTATATAATGCACACCATGCGGCAGGAGGCATAGAAACTGCGCACAAGAAATCGGAGCCTTGATAGATATGGTTCTCTGATTCAAAAGGTATCTCAAAAACGGATCTATCCCCATTCTCATAAAGCAGAAACGGCTTAAAACATAACACATCGAGCTTGTCTGATTCTGCTTGAGACAGCAATGCGCCTAGACAATTATCCTCAATGTAGTCATCACTATCAACAAACCATACATATTGTCCCATAGCGATGGAAAGTCCCGTATTGCGGGCTGAACTAAGACCGCCATTCTTCTGTTCTACGACTCGAATATTTGTATTTAGTGAGGCATAGCTCAAGACGATATCCATTGCATTGTCAAGCGTGCCATCGTTGACTACAATAATCTCATACTCATCATGAGCTATATCCTGATGAAGACAACTGTCAAGGCACCGAGCTATCCACTGCTCGGTGTTGTAGACAGGTATGATTATCGAAAGACGCCTCATCGAAACAACCTACAAACAAAACGGTAAATACGCAAACGGAAGAACCTTATTCTCCATGACAACATATTGTTCCATGGAATCAACTTTAGCAAGCGTATTTCATTTGACGTTCTTTCTATGGATGTAAAGAAATTTTCCAACATTGGGAAAATATTGTATCTATCCAAAATATAATTACGTGCCGTCAATATATATGGAAATCTTTCAATATATACAGCTTGAGGATTCTGCAAAATACGTTCTATTTGAGAACATGTTCTTTCCTTGTCGTGAATATCAATAACAATAACCGCTTCTGAAGGAAAGTATTCTGAAATATTTGGACAACCAAAATAAATAGGAACTGAATAACCTAATATTGCGTCAGCAATCTTTTCTGTCCAATAATGTTCTACACTAGAATTCTCAATACAAATGTGGAATCGATAAGGTAGAATAGCATCAGCTTTGTCATCAATAAATTTTATCCCCGCTCCAAAGAAATCTATTTTCCCTGCAAATCGTTCAGACAAACACTTATAAAAATCATACCTGACTACATGACCAGGCATCATTGTCTTGGATGAACATATCATCGAAATATCAGAGACCTTCTGAGGAACTTCAAGATTGCGGAGAGAAAGGTATGGATACTTTACTTTCTTGGTCTCATGTGAAAATCCAAAATGCCAATTCAAAGCTTGTTGAGAAAGATGATTTTTGGGGGACTTGTAATGACTATGTGACGAAATAATATGGTCAAACTGGTTCAAAAAATGATGACAGTAAGGGTTTGAATCTTCAGGTTCACCAGAGATGAATATCAAACCACCTTTTTTATATTTTATATTAGCAAGATTAGGCAAAATATTTTCATATACTACGACATAATCCCAAACAATATCCTCGTTTGAATTCTCAACAAAATATATAGATTCTCTATACCTTTCTCTATCTAGCTGATGATAGAACAAATCATAGGAAAACGTTGTAAGTATATTGACATAAATCATAATTAAAGAAGCTAACGCAAAAGTATCAATGGGAATAATACAATCTTTGAGACTAACTTATAATTAAATATAGATGTTCTACTGCTTATGTTACATATCAACAGTTTTAGGAGTTCATAATAGATCATCATCGCAGAAAAGAAATTCACTTTATTCTGGCAAACACAACGGATGTAATGCTCTATTTGAGTTCGAATTACGCCTGAAGCATATATTGAATGATTGTTTTCTGAAAAATCAATAATATTCAAAATCACACGATAGTGATCTTTAAGTGATGCAAGGGTCATTTCTGTATTCATTGCAGAGCCTATTCTGTTCAGTTGATTGTATACCATTACTGGTATTGAAACAATAGAATTTTCAATCTGACAGAAATATCTAAATGTAAACTCTCCATCTTCTGCATAATTAATACCTTCGCTAAAACGAAGATTAATCTCATCGATGATTCTTCTACAGAACAAATAACACCATACTTCTCCATGGTAATAAACATTTGAATAGAATGTATCGACATCAGGATACGAAGTTTTGGTTAAAGATGGCAAAAAAGAACTCATGCAAACCCCATCAGAAATAAACGACACACCGTAACAAAAAATGTCAACACCATAATGACTACAAAGTTCGTTTAATAGATATACTATGGCGTCAGAGTTCAACCAATCATCAGCATCAACAAATAATACCCATTCGCCACTTGCATTATCAAGACCGACATTACGTGCAGAACCCACCCCTCCATTGTCTTTGTGGATGACATTAACAAAAGGGAACCGTTCTGCATATCCATCGATTATTGTACCTGTATTGTCTGTACTACCATCATTTACAACAAGGACTTCTATACCATCAGACACTTGACATACAATACTGTCAAGACACCTTGTAATATACGCCTCAACATTATAAGCTGGGATGATAATTGACAACCTTACCATTATAACGACTCCTTACATTTCAAGCCATTTCTGCTAATGATGTAAGCAGGATTGCCAACGACGACACAACCATCTGGAACTGACTTCATGACAACACTATTAGCACCTATCGTGACATCATTACCAATGGCGATATCGCCACAGACACAGGCTCCAGAACATATCTTTACATTATCACCTATTACCGGTCTAGTGTTGTCATCGAACTGAGTCTTGACCCCAATCGTCACATTGTGCCACACTTGAAAATTACGGCCAATGCTCTTGGCATTTATCTGAGTGGAATGTCCATGATTAACGAAAAAACCTTCTCCAATATTGTCGCAGGTGATGAACGAAGTCTTATCTGCTGGGGCAAGCCAACTAATGGCCCGGCTATCGAATCCCAGGCGATAATAGAACACCGAACGATATTCTGCCATTTCGTCCATCATATAGAAAAACACTGACGCATTGCTTTATCCTCACGACGGATATTACGTATCCAAACCTCAAAATCCTTTCTAAACAAGTTGGGCTTAGACACAAACAAAATATAGTGAGGAACTATACGCGACCTACGAAGATAATAGAAGAACATCACTATAGCATGGACAAAAAAACTCATAGCCAATGACCTCCCTTCTGCATATTATCTATACGATTGCGACGATATGCCATCAGATTACCCATTATGGTGAAGAATGACGTAATATACTCCCATATCATGCGAAAATCCAGTTTAGCAAATCTCTTAATGGCATCGAATGAAAAATATAAATAGTTCTTTATAAATTTCTGCCATCGAAGAGACATGTTCAGATTTATATCTAAAAATATGTACATCTGCATGTCGCGATATATCATATTCTTCCTAAATACTTGGTAATTCCCAAATCCGTTCCTATCATGAATCATTTTAGCACCAGGCACAACACCTGTTTTGTATCCGTGATATTTCACACGTTGCTCATAATGTACATCTTCGCCATAATGGAAGAATATAGGATCAAAACCCCCAATATTGTGCAATGTCTTCACAGGCAATAACCACCCTGCAGCCGGCACACATTCCACAGGATAGACGTCCTTCATCTCAGCCATAGTAACATCCTCGACAATTGTAGAACCAATTTCCTTAAGATACTCCTTGAACTGACCGTCCAGTGAAAGTTTGTCGCCATGAACATGCAAGGGACTGAAAACCGCATAATCAGAATATTGAGGATTCTCGGATACCTTCAACAACTCCTCGAACATATCAGGATAAACATACGCATCCTGATTGAGAAGATAAACATAGTCAGCTTTATGCTCGAGGGCATATCGCATACCGACATTATTTGCCTGTCCAAAACCTAAATTCCTCTCGGACTGAATAAGATGGACCTCTGGATAATTGCCTTGAATATATTGGACCGTTTCGTCAGTAGAAGCATTGTCGACAACAACAACGTCAACCTTGGTGGAACTTGTACGCAATGACTCGAGACATTCATGAATCCACTTCATGCCGTTCCATGTGGCTATAATGACGGTAATACTTTTCATCGTCTCCATATTATAGAATACACATCACCATATTGTATGGCTTTGCCAAAAGATTTGCGTATATAATGGCACAAAGTATCTCGATATAAATTAAACACAGAGAGTCCCCTTTTTCTCAAAACATGAACATATCTATTATATACGCTACGATAATTCTTAAATAACGGGACGAGAATGTGTGACGTCAAAGCAGGCGAAGAGCTATAGCCTTTGTCCTCCATGAAAGCCTGAACGTTGATGAAGGCATCCAACCGAGCCGTGAGCTTTTCGAGATTCACGCTATTGTCGTCCGACGTCAATGAACCGCTGCGAACAGTATAGACATAAATGGGATGATTGACAATAGAAATTGTCTTGGCATAGTAACCCGTCATGACCGAGAAGAGATAATCATTAGCGACCTTTGTCTCGTCGAACTTAATACCATTATCAACAACCAAAGACATGCGAATCATCTTGCTCCATGGCTCTGTATAGCCAAAGCGGAACAAAGATTCATCAGGCTCTGCCTCATATCGTTCGAACATAAAATCCTTCGTTCGGTTGGCCTTAACAGATATATCATCACACTGACAACTCTGGGTATTAAAATAGATAATATCAGACGATGAATCCATATGCTCCGAAATAACATCTAAGAAGTCATCAGTAAAGAAGTCATCAGCATCGGCAAAAATGAGCCATTGGCCGACAGCATACTTCAATCCGACATTTCGGGCATAGCCGGCACCTCTACCATCTTTCGTGAGGTAATACTCAACATTGCTTCGCTTTAGCTCGGGAACTAAGAATGGTATATCTTCGGCATTGTCGCTATTATCATCCACCACTACTACTTGGATGCTGTCGGATTCTGGAATAGAACGGAGACATCGCGACAACAAAAGAGGAATATTTCGATGAGGAATTATGATGGAAAATGACGGCATAACTAATGTGTGTGGAAGTACAACCATTTCTTCCAAAGAAGAATTATCTCATACTTACTCTTGAAATATCTCTTCTTATTGAAGTGTTTGATGGCGTCAAAGAAGCGAACAAACGGCAAGGCAACCGCAAAACAACCTATTTCTGAAACAGTTCTTTCTATATGTTTTTGCGAAATAACAGACAATAGATATACATCTCGCTTGCTTAACAGTTCTTGTTTGAATCCGCCAATCAGCGTTGTCATATCAACATCTTTCATATAGGATGCTATATACTTTTTCTGAAGCACGTCCTTTCGTTCTATGGAAGAGATATTTATTCCAGAAACTCGAAAGTCAAAAAGTATATCTTTCGTATTGGCCACCCCATTTGTTGCCATAAGATTGGCAGTCATCGTGTCACTTTTCCAAGCCAAAGGGTAATCAACAAAACCACCATTGTTCTTTAGCTCCTTCGTTTTGAAAACATAGTTGGCAATGCAAGCTACGTTGCCAATCTGCTCATACTGAATCATGAACTCTAACTGAGATGCATGTTCGAGATACATGCCATCTTGCCTCACTACATAACCTTCACCATCTATGATTTGAGCTCGGGCTCGCAACAAATCAACGTCAGGATATATATTAGATAACTTGTCTATATGCTCAAGAAAATCTTTGGAATAAACATCGTCATCACTTGCCATTATCAAATACTCTGTATCGCACAGGTCAACAAGAAGATTCCAATGAGAGACAAGGCTCTTGCCACCCATATTCTCTATGTTGCGCCTATATGAGAAACGTTCATCAGATAGGTATGGTTCACAGATTTCACGTATAGGCTCTGGAGAACAATCGTCGCTAATCACCACCTTGAAATCGGCAAACGTCTGCATAGAAATGCTATCAAGCATCTCCCTGAGATATTTTGCCTTATAGGCTGGCAGCAAGAATGTATACTTGGGCGGCATAAGAGAACTTAACATACAACTCTCAACTGGCTCTGAAATGAACGTTCAAGACCAATAATTTTGCACCTAAACTCATCAAAGTCTTTAGACTGTTCAGAATAACTCAACAACATATCACCAAGCATAGACTCAATATTATCGAGAATCATTGCTTCTGGAATCTTATACTTATCGGGAATTGCCACATCAAAATCATTTTCTGCAGCATTCTTTTTTCCAACCAAGATATTGCACCCAAAATAAACTGCTTCTTTGGGCATACGTTCAGGACCAGGGAACTCCCCAAAATCAATGTAAAGCTTTGAACTTTTATATACCTCGGCCAACTCTTCTGGGGTATAACCACTTAAAGGCACATAGTTAAATCTATTCCGCTTAAGCAATTCGTTCATTATCAAAGATGGTTTTGATGGATTATAAAGAACGACATCCTTTCTACCATCAGTATTACGACATGGACCAATATTCAAGAATTGAAGGCTTATTGGTTCCACACAATAATGAGCATCCTTGATACCAAGCTCATTCTTTACATACTCATAGGCATATTTTGATCCACAAAGATGAGTGATTTCTTCTAAATCAAAATTACAATATCGCACATCAAGCGATATGACTTCAATATGCAAAAGTTTCTTTACTGCATATTTGATTCGCTTTAGCAGAGGTGCCTTTTCATATATGAGATTATCCTTACTAAGCCACCAAATATACCTCTTTGCTTTCTTATATGGATTCAAGTAAAATGGTCTACGTTCAGGAACAACAACCGAATTTTCTTTTTTATCTTCTACTTCATGAACCAATATCCAAGGATTGCCATATATAAGATATCTTTCTGGCATTGGATTCCGTCCGTTTTCATAATTATAGAAAACCATTACAGCATCTCGTCCTATCTTTCTAAGATAATAACACATCTGCTGTAGTGCCTCAGGACCACCAGAAACTTGATATGCAGGAGCAAAAACGTAAATCATCGCAGTTCATTCATTAAGACACGTATTGACACTTTATAATCTCTTAATGTCTGACCGAGTCCATAATGTGACACCAAATATACTGACACAGAAATAAATCTAACTATACTAACCTTAGCCAATTCCGCCAAATATTTACCACAATTCGCATTAGTATCTATTCCGGCAGTTCTCAGATGTTTGGCAACAAGTGACTCTAAACGTAATTTTGATTCAATATTTTCTACAGATTCAGAGTCATCAAAATCCCTAATTTGTCTATCAACATTCCATGCAGCACTAACGAGCGGATATACATTCTCTTTAAACTTTGTTTTGGAAGCCATCAATGCATGATGAGCATACGCTACATTCTTTTCTTCTTCGGAAATATCTATTTGCTCGCATATATAGTCAAATACCTTCCTATCAAAAATAAAATTGGACCCATCAGCACTTCGTTTATCTGTTTCTACGTCATTATGTCTTCTGAAATAACTTAATTCTTGTTCTACGAAAACGACGGAACCTTGTAATGCCAATTCAGTCCAGAACATATAATCACCAGCTGCATGCATCCTCATATAAGTTTCCGGCATCAACAACGCCTTTTTACGACAAAATATAGCACTACTAGCATTTATAATCGAACAACCCAGTGTCAAATATTTATGGATATATTCTTCTCCTTTGAAAAACTTTACATTATTACTTTCGTTTAACAAAATATCGCCAACAGTTTCGTTTTGAACGATATGCACATTACAATATGCAACAGAACAATTTTGACAACTATTGAAAGCTGAAACTAATTTCTCTAAAAAAATCGATTCACAATAATCATCGCTCTCTGCGATCCAAACAATATCACCATTCGCTAATGAGATTCCTTTATGCCATTGCTTAAATGGAGATCCAGAATTTTCTTCATTCACTATTATTTTAGAAACATGAGAGTCCAGTTTATATTTAGAAATAATCTCTAGACTATTATCTGTCGAATGGTCATCAAGAATAATAACCTCAAAATTCTCATAACTTTGATTCAACACACTCTGTATGCGCTTATCTAGATAATGAGAATGGTTATAATTCGGAATAATTACAGAAACTAAAGGTCCCATTCAACAATGAATTACCACTAACTCACACGACTGATGATTTCTTGAGTATATGGAATCATAATGTTTCCCCAACATTTTTGCCACTGAACGACTTCCACACCACTTCCTACTCTTGTTATTTCAAAAACAACAGATTTAGATACAACCTGAAAATCTCGTTGTCCCACTGTATAATCTCCAATTCCCACAGAAAAAGACGCATAATAAGTTCCTGGCACAATATTGTGATTATTTAATGAATAACGTACTTTTATATACTCCCCAGCCTTCACCTCAAAGGTTGAAGTACTAGAAACACCACCTATTGGCACATCATCCATTCCAAAAATTGTAGTATTAATTCTACAATTCTTTACTGTATTGTTAGCCCATAACTCAATATGAAATGGTATTTCATCATCCGAATTGAACTTAGTCTGATTGTTCTCAATTCCTACAGACAAAAAAACGACCTCTTTGGCGACATCCACCTTTCCTGGTTTAGAATATTGGGTAAATGAGCATAATTCTCCCATTGAATTATTATTAACGTAGTATTCTGCACAACTTCCTGCCGTACCCATATAATTCACCATTCCATCTTTCAAAACAATTCCACTCTTACACATGGATCTGACTGCCGCCATATTATGACTAACAAACAATATTGTTCTTCCTTGTCCATTTGCTACATCTTGCATCTTGCCTATGGCTTTCTTCTGGAACTCTGCATCGCCGACTGCAAGTACCTCGTCTACAACCAATATCTCTGGTTCGAGGAAAGCGGCTACGGCAAAGCCTAGGCGAACGGTCATACCTGAGGAGTAACGCTTGACTGGTGTGTCGAGATAGCGCTCTACTCCTGCGAAATCAACTATCTCATCGAGTTTGCGTGTTATCTCGGCTTTCGTCATTCCCATGATGGAGCCATTCATGTAGATGTTCTCACGACCAGTGAGCTCTGGGTGAAAACCCGTGCCAACTTCGAGAAGAGAGGCTATGCGACCTTTGTATCGAATGGTACCTGTAGATGGTGAAGTGATGTGCGATAGTAGTTTGAGCAATGTGGATTTGCCTGCGCCATTCTTGCCAATAATGCCAACCACATCGCCTTGTTCAACCTGAAACGAAATATCGCGCAATGCCCATACGTAATCGGAATCGCCTTTCTTGGTGCGGTCGTTGGTTTCGCCAATCTTGAGGTATGGATCTTCGCGACGAAGGATTGTCGTCTGCCACCAACGATTGAGGTCGTGAGAAAGTGTTCCCGTGCCGACACGGCCAAGACGGTATTGCTTACCTACGTTATTGAATTCAATTGCGATGTTACTCATTTTGCATACAGATTGTAAATTGGCTATAGCGCTTTTATCCTATGGTTTTCCTGCCTTTCTCCTATGGTTCTCCTATCTCTTTCCTATCTGAGCGAAATTGTAAGTTCGTATGTGGTGTACTGGTTACGGATTATAACGTTGACAACTTTTGCATCGTGGCTATACGGTATCCATAAAATTCTTCTCCACCCTATTGAAAACGACTATCGAAATGAAAAGAGTCACAAGCATGAAAATCGTACTATAGAGCAGTCCACCCCAATCGAATATTCCACATCCAAAGCAACTATATTTGAATGCCTCGAATACAGGCGTTAGCGGATTGAGCTGCAAGATTGCCTGATAGTTTGCCGGAGCTGTACTGAGGGGATAGATTACCGGAGTTGCATACATAAAGAGTTGCAATCCGAATGTTATCAGGAAAGTAAGGTCGCGATATTTTGTTGTCAGGGACGATAGTATCAATCCCCATGACAATGCATGAAAAGCTATTAAGAAAATGTATAATGGCGTCAAGACAATCTGCCATTGAACTCCAACATTCGTACCCATAAATGCATAAACGACATAGACGGCAATGAAAAGGAGCATCTGAATGAGCATCTTGATAAGATTGCTTGTAATGGCCGAAAGAGGCACAACGAGACGCGGAAAATAGACCTTGCCAAAAACGCCTGCATTTGCTGCAAAGACATTGTTGCATGCCGTGAAAGCCGCACTGAAATAGTTCCACAATGTGATGCCTGCGAGATAGAACAATGGCTGAGGGACCTCATCTGTACTGATACCGGCCAAACCACCGAACACGAACATGTACATGATTGTCGTCAGCACAGGCTGAATGACATACCAAAGCGGTCCGAGGATTGTCTGTTTGTAAACAGTTACGATGTCGCGCTTGATATACATGACGTACAGGTCACGATAACGCCACAATCCTTTGAGGTCTATATCGAAAAGTCCACTCTTCGGTTTTATCTCAAAATAATCTTGCATATTACTTTGCTTTGGTGGTTAGTCTGCATTTGCCACACGGACGACATGCGGACGCTTGACCTTATCTTTACCTCGTTTCAGAAAGACAAGAATCCTTGCATTTGCTCCAATTGCAGGATATGGCAAATGGTGTTTATCGAGAAAAGCCTTGCCGATGAATCCACGAACGTATGATGGTTCGGCGACACCATCTTCAACAATTGGTTTTGACATATCGAGCAATTCCCATGAACAAAAACCTTTCTCGCGATTAATCTGTGTTATGCGGACATCGCGCATGCCGAATGTTGCAATACCTTCTGAATCAGAGCAAACATTTCCGATGATGGCAGTTTTAAATTTGCTTTTCTCCGGAATAAACGGAAGGAAACGAACGAATTGTCCCTCTTGGACATTAATGCGCTGACCCTGCGACACGTAATGACGCGACTTTGAATCATAGACATGTATCATGCCCTGTTTTTCGTCCACAAATTCGACATAACCCGTTTCACACTCAAAGAGGTCTGAAACATTTTGTGTCGCGAGAACGGCATCGCCAATAGCGACCGAGTCTTCTCTCTTTCGAAGCAACACATCATATACCTGGCCCACAACCACATAATTACCACGAGCATTACCCTGATTCAAAGGATTGGCGCGAAGGACATGGACCTCGGTTGATGACTGCATTCCATCGGCACTAGTAAGCGTAGCAAAACGCAACTTGCGTCCACGTACATCTTTCTCGGCAATTCGTGAAACTACCATCTTAGCCACGAAATATCCGTTACTATTCAATTCCGACTGAAGACATGCTATTTGCTCAGCCGGCAACACCTCATCCGGACGAACGAGAAGAGACTGCATATATGCCTTGGCAACACGTTCCTTGAGCGATGCGAAGGTACGGCCTTTCGGATTCGGCTGTCGTTCACAATCTTCAGGACGGAAATTTCTTAAATCCCACAGCTTAAGGAATGGAACAAGATGAAAATCGGCATAAGCCGAAGCCACCTTTATGGCAGCATACAGAATCTGCGAATGGAGCAACGACGGACGCTCAACATCAAGCTTTACATAATCGGCCAAAAGTTGTCTGCAACGCACAGAACCCAACGATTCATGCTGTTTGTTAACGACCTTGCTTATTATCCATGCAAACTGATTGATTACAGACGGGTCTTTAGGTGCTACCTCTGCAAATTGGGCTCGCATTGTCTCAACCTGTTCTATAAGAGATTCTTCCATATTTTCATCAAATTGTTTAAACAAACACCCATGGCTCACTTTCGCAATTTATCACAGCTTCGCCATCTCAGTCACAGCTGAAAACAAGCGACTAAGGAGCATTAGTTTCATTAGTAGCTACAAATATAATGTTTTTTGATTAAGATACATGCAATTGACCATCCTTTATGCACAAATGACAGAAAAGGCCAGACAACATCCGTCATCTGGCCTTGAATCTATAGAAAAGAGATTTACTTTCTATTCTTCCAGAGGTCTGTCATCTGCTCAAGAGTCTTGCCCTTTGTTTCTGGAACAAGACGCCATACGAAGATTGCTGCGAGAATACAGATGACACCATAGAGTCCGTATGCAAACCAATAGCCAAGGCTATTTGCCATAGGCACGAATGATGTTGACACGATCCAGTTGAAAATCCACTGGAATGCAACAGCAATTGCAACGGCTGCACCACGAATTGTATTCGGGAACACTTCAGCGATGAGCACCCAGCAGATTGGGCCCCACGAGAACATGAAGCTTGCAGAATAGAGCATGAGCGAGATCATGCAGAGAAGCTGCATTTCATCGTTGCCGAATGTGCATGCAACACCAAATGCGCCCAAAGCCATGCCGAGAGAGCCGACAATAAGAAGAGGCTTGCGGCCGAGCTTTTCAACAGTAAAGATTGCAACGCATGTAAATCCGAGGTTCACGATACCATTGAAAACGGTAAGGACCATTGGATTATCGAAGCCCATTGCCTCGTAAATACGTGGAGCGAAATACAACACGGCATTGATACCTACAGCCTGCTGGAACACACTGAGCATGATACCAACAAAAATGCAGAGGAAACCATACGTCATGAGTTTTTCAGTCTTCACTGTTATAGTGTTCTTGATTTCCGAAAGAATTGTCATTGCCTCAGCCTTGCCATTGATGCGAGACAAGACATAGAGTGCAGAGTCATCCTTGCCAATCATAGCGAGATAGCGAGGTGTTTCCGGCACGAAGCAGATAAGGATAGCGAAGAGACCAGCAGGAACCATTTCAGAGCCGAACATATAACGCCAGCCATTCTCGATGCTCCATGCTGCATCTGCACCATTCACGATCTGATTGAGGCCATTGCCGACGCTCTCGATGATTGGAGCAACATGGTCGCCAAGAATAAAGAAGTTCACGAAGTAAACAACCAACTGACCGAAGATGATGGCAAACTGGTTCCAAGACACGAGCATTCCTCGGATGTTGCTTGGCGCAATCTCACCAATATACATCGGGCAGACAGCCGAAGCAAGACCTACACCGACACCACCGATGACGCGATATATGTTAAACACAATGAGCAATGTCAAACTTGGCTCACCCTTTGCGAGGACCATTGACTCTGGGCACATAGAACCCCATGCAGAGATGAAGAACATGACACCTGCGAAAATAAGGCTCTTCTTACGACCCCAGCTCGATGCGAGGATACCGGAAATAGCTGAGCCAATGATGCAACCGATGAGGGCACTTGAGCTTGTAAAGCCATGCCAGAAATCGGTATAAGCGAAATCGGAAGCACCCATGAAGAAGGCCTGAAGACCTTTCTCTGCACCCGAGATTACAGCCGTATCATATCCGAAGAGCAAACCGCCCAATACAGCCACTAAGACAATACCGAACAAGTATGAACGGCTGCCCTGATTACTTTCTGTAGACATAGATTTTTATTGGTTGATGATTAAAAATTGAAAAAAAGCAGAGACGGTAAAAACCGCCTCTACTTGATTATCTGAGTTGTCGTCTTGACAATGCAAAATTACTTAGACATTGATTTCTCGAGACGATACTTCCACTTCTCGTATGCGTCTGCATATTCCTGAGCCTTGCTCTGGTTTGGCTCGATAACGTCGAGCTTTTCGAGAGTAGCGAATGCCTCGTTGTTGTCCTTGTAGATACCAGCACCCATACCAGCACCCTTAGCAGCACCTACTGAGCCGTCTGTATCGTAAAGTTCGATAACTGCACCTGTCACACCAGCGAGAGTGTCGCGGAAGATTGGGCTGAGGAACATGTTTGCATGACCAGCGTGAATCTTGCTTACGTTCATACCCATGCTCTTCATGATATCGATACCATACTTGAACGAGAATACGATACCTTCCTGAGCAGCACGAACGATATGATGCTTAGAATGGGTGTTGAAGTTCAAGCCACGGATTGAGCAGTTGATCTCGCGGTTTTCGAGCATACGCTCTGCACCATTACCGAATGGAAGGACAGAGAGACCTGCGCTACCGATAGGAGCCTTTGCTGCAAGGTCATTCATCTCGTTATATGAAATGCCTTCTGGAGCAATATTACGCTTGATCCAAGAGTTGAGGATACCAGTACCATTTACGCAAAGAAGAACACCGCAACGAGTTTCTGTAGCAGTATGGTTCACGTGAGCAAATGTGTTCACACGGCTCTTTGGGTCGTAGTCAACAGTGCCATTGACACCATACACAACGCCTGAAGTACCTGCTGTCGAAGCAATTTCACCTGGGTTGAATACGTTGAGCGAGAGAGCATTATTTGGCTGGTCACCACCACGATATGTAACAGGTGTACCTTCCTTAAGACCGAGCTCAGCAGCTGCCTTACTTGTCAACTGGCCCTGCTCAGAGAATGTAGGCTTAATTTCTGGGATAAAGTTCTCAGGAATGCCATAGTAGTCGAGGAGGAACTTAGCAACGCTATTTGTAGCGAAATCCCACATCATACCTTCAGAGAGACCGCTGGCAGTTGTGCAGATTACGTCTGTCATCTTCATAGCGATAAAATCGCCAGGGAGCATAATCTTGTAGATCTTCTCGAAAATCTCAGGCTCATTCTCCTTAACCCAAGCGAGCTTAGAAGCTGTAAAGTTACCTGGAGAGTTCAAGAGGTGTGAGAGGCACTTTTCCTGACCGATAGTCTCGAAAGCCTTCTGGCCGTATGGAACGGCACGAGAGTCGCACCAGATGATTGAAGGACGGAGGACCTGCTTATTCTTGTCAACGCAAACAAGACCATGCATCTGATATGAGATACCAATTGCCTTAACCTCTGCAGGATTTGCACCACTCTCCTTCATGATTGAGTTTACAGAGAGTTTGAGGTTTTCCCACCACATTTCAGGATCCTGTTCAGCCCAACCTGGGTTTACAGCGATGATTTTTGCTTCTGTTTTTGGGAAGAATGTTGATGCAACGCACTTGCCTGTTTCTACGTTAACGAGGCTAGCCTTAACGGAACTACTTCCGACGTCTACTCCTAATGTATACATTTTCTGTGTTTTTATATTTCTTGTTTGTTATAATCCTTTTATTTTCAGACCGAAAGAAGCCATTGAACTTCTTCACAATCCCACACTTATGCAATATGCAAAGTTACACACTATTATAATATTTTCAAACAGTCTTTTAAATATTTATTATTCTTTTTAACATTGCACGAAAAACAGCAATGCGCATCAATACAAGTTATATGCATAACAAAAAAAGGAGCCGCTGCGAGCAACGACTCCCTTGAGTTCATCATCAAGCTGATGAGACTATTTCTTTCCGCCATTAAGCGACCATCGACTATTTTAGAAGTTCTTCAATCTTTGACTTCGCAACGACAAAAGCATTTTTCAAGGTCTCGAGAGTTGCCAAATCGAGAGTAATGCCAGAACGATAATTGTTTTCTACAATATTAAAACCTGCAGACCACTTCTTGTTCTTTTCGACATAAAATGCAGAGAACGAAACTCCATCGAGCGTACGGAAAGAGGCTTCGCTATATACCTTAGGTGCAGCCGTCATGATCGTTGTCTTGACATAATCAATCGACTTTATGCACGCATCAATCTCTTCATAATCGATTGTGCCAGAGAATGTTTCACTACCATTAGATTTCTCAATCTTCATGCAGCCGAGCTTCTTGCCAGTGTCGTGGTTTGTCACAATGAGGACCTGAAAATCCATATCGCTTGGACCGACAAGATTATGGTATTCCTTGATCAAAAGATTGTCGCGGCAAGACATAAATTCCACCGCCTTGCTACCTGACTTTTCCTGAGCAAACAGCGACGAACTGAAAGCTATGAGGAGCGAGATTACAAATAGTATTTTTGCCATTGTTTATCGTTTTTTGCATTTATACGTATGGTGAGGTTTTTGGTTACAAAAAAATACTTTTCACACACAGCTGTGTGCGAACTCACAAAAAAAATACCAAATCATTAAATGAGAGAGATACCAGAAGCATTGCCAACAGGCAAAAAAAAGAATGACAATAAGAATGAATTGAATGACAAAACGCCACATCCTGTAGAACAAAAAATCAGGTAAAAAAACTCAATGCACCAAGCAAAAAAAATGCGTTTAGCTATAAAATGGAAATGAAATCTTGACTAACTTTGCGGAAAGCATAAGCGAGAGTAAAAAAACATAAACATCCGATATATGATGAAGAATAAGAGCTTGGTTTCCATCACCGACTTCAGCAAGGAAGAGATGTTGAGAATCATAGAGTTAGCCGCTGATTTCGAAAAGAATCCTAACCAGCCATTGTTGCGTGGAAGCGTCATTGCAAGTTTGTTTTTTGAGCCATCGACACGCACGCGCCTCAGTTTCGAGACAGCGATCAATCGCTTGGGTGCAAGAGTAATCGGCTTCAGCGATGTCAACGCCACTTCGACAACAAAGGGTGAGACACTGAAGGACACAATAATAATGGTGAGCAACTATGCTGATTTGATAGTTATGCGCCATCCGCTTGAAGGTGCAGCACGTTATGCATCGGAGCAGTCACGAGTACCTGTTGTCAATGCAGGTGATGGTGCGAATCAGCATCCATCGCAGACTTTGCTCGATATGTTCTCGATATATAAGACTCAGGGCCGCCTGGATAACTTGAAGATTGCGATGGTAGGTGACCTGAAATATGGCCGAACTGTTCATTCGCTTTTGCAGGCGATGTCGCATTTCAATCCTACATTCTACTTTGTAGCTCCAGACGAGTTGAAAATGCCTCAGGAATACAAGACATTCCTCGACGAAAAAGGCATCAAATACGAGGAGCATCATGACATGCAGGAAGTTCTTGGCGAGGCCGATATCCTGTATATGACACGCGTTCAGAAAGAGCGCTTCGCAGACCTGATTGAATATGAGCGCGTCAAGAATACATACATTCTTCGCAATTCGATGCTGGACGGCACGAAGGACAATCTCCGTATCCTGCATCCACTGCCACGCGTGAACGAGATTGCGTATGACGTTGACCAGAATCCAAAGGCATACTATTTCAAACAGGCTGAAAATGGCGTATATACGCGAATGGCTATCATTGCATCAATTTTGGGCGTAAAATAAGACGAAAAAGATGGAACAGAAAGAACTGAAAGTGAGCGCCATCAAGAATGGCACCGTGATTGATCATATTCCAGCACAGAACCTCTTTAAGGTAATCTCGTTGCTTGGACTCGAAAATATTGAAAATCAGATTACGTTCGGCACGAATCTGGAGAGCCACAAGCTTGGCAGAAAGAGCATCATCAAAGTGTCGGACAAGTTTTTTGCAGACGAAGAGATCAACAAGATCGCACTCGTTGCTCCTCAGGCAAAACTCAACATCATCAAGGACTATGCGGTCGTTGAAAAGAAGAGTGTTGTTGTGCCTGACGAGATTCACGGCATTGTCAAGTGCTTCAACCCAAAATGCGTAACGAACCATCAGCCTATTCAGACAAGATTTAGTGTCGTAGGTCGTCTGCCAATTGCGCTCAAATGTCACTTCTGTGAGAAGGTTACGAGCGAAGAACAGATGATAATTATCTGATAATGAAGCAAGATTGGCGTCCAGGCAATCAGCTATACCCATTGCCTGTTGTGATGGTGAGTGTGGGCGATTGTCCCGAAAACTATAACATCATAACAGTCGCATGGGCAGGCACGATATGTTCAAACCCAGCAATGGTCAGCATATCAGTTCGTCCAGAACGCCATTCACACGCAATCATTGAGCGGACCGGCGAGTTCGTCATAAACCTAACGACCGAAGAGCTGGCGTACGCAACGGACTGGTGTGGCGTCAAGTCGGGACGAGACTTCGACAAATTTGCAGAGATGCACTTAACGCCAATCGCATCAAAATGTGTTGCCGCACCCGCAATTGCCGAATCACCAATTTCGATAGAATGCAAGGTCAAGCAGAAGATTCCGCTTGGCACACATGACATGTTCATTGCCGAAGTGGTCAACGTGAAAGCCGACGACCGCTATTTTGACGAAAAAGGAGCCTTTTGTCTTGAAAAGGCACATCCGATTTGCTATTCGCACGGCAAATATTACAGTATCGGCAAGATGATTGGCCGATTCGGATATTCAGTACAGAAAAAGAACACCCAGCGCAAGAAACGATGAGTAAGCGTAGCCCAAAAGAGAACATAGATTTGGACAACGCTGAATTTCAGGATGTCTTCAATCTGATAAAGAACACGAACTCGTCAATCTACATGACAGGTCGTGCGGGCACCGGCAAATCCACCTTTTTGCGATACATTGTCCGCAATATCAAGAAGAAGACCGTCGTACTTGCCCCAACAGGCATTGCTGCCGTGAATGCCGGAGGTGTCACAATACATTCATTTTTCAAAGTTCCATTCCATCCTTTTGCACTCGATGATGTCAACTTCACGACACCAGAGCGCCTGAAGGAACGCCAGAAATTCAACAAGGAAAAAATCAAGCTCATACAAGAGCTGGAACTCATCGTGATAGATGAAGTTTCGATGGTCAGAGCCGACCTGCTGGATTTCATCGATTTGATTCTGCGTGTCTATACGGGAAAGAGGAACATCCCTTTTGGCGGAAAGCAGATGCTCTTGGTCGGAGATGCCTTCCAGCTTGAACCTGTCGCAAAGCGTGAAGACTGGGACATCTTGCGAAGATTCTACACATCGCCATTCTTCTTTGATGCACAAGTGTTCAAGCGCATCGACCTGGTACAAATAGAGCTTCGCAAAGTCTATCGACAGCATGAAGATGCGTTTCTGTCGCTTCTCGACAGGGTCCGCACAAGCAATTCGACGATCAACGACATGGGGCTGATAAACAGCCGACACATCCCGAACTTCATGCCACAAGACGGCCAGATGTACATCACACTCACATCGGTCAAAGCAACGGCTGACGAGATAAACGACACCAAACTCGAAGAGTTGCCGGACACGCCCCGAGTATATAAGGGCATGGTGACGGGCGATTTCCCAGAGACATCATATCCGACGAGCCTCAAGATGACGCTCAAGGCCGGAGCACAGGTCGTTTTCATCAAAAACGACCCGGAACGACGATGGTACAACGGCACGATTGCACGTATTGTCGAACTTGAAGAAGAGGGAATATGGGCCGAAGACGAGAAGGGAGACAAATTTTTCGTCGAGCCCGATCTATGGGACAACGTCAGATATAAATATGACGAAAAAGAGCACAAAGTGGTCGAGGAGGTGCTTGGCACATTCAAGCAACTGCCACTTCGACTGGCATGGGCAATAACCATACACAAAAGCCAAGGCCTGACATTCGACCATGTCATCATAGACCTCGGCAGAGGTGCGTTTGCCTGCGGACAGGTCTATGTCGCCTTGAGCCGCTGCCGCACCATAGACGGCATAATATTGCGTTCGCCAATCACACAACGCGACATCATGACAAACAGTCATGTCGTCAACTTCTCGGCCGAAGCAAACAATCGCGTCCTGATTGAAAAGCAGTTGTCCGAAGCACGAGCCATACAACTATACTCCAATGCGTCACTATCGTTCAGACGAGGCGACTACAAAAGCGCACTTCAATGTCTGATGGACGCTTTCATGCTAAAGCCTGAAGACCTTGAGAACAAGGCTGCAAGGCGACTCATCGGCATGCGACTCGGCATAATCGGAAAGCTAAACAACGAAATTGAGCAACTCGTCGAGGAAAAGCGCAAGATGCGCAAATCGGTATTTGAATTTGCTCAAGAATATTATCTGCTCTCGGTTGAATGCAAGCACAAATATGGAGACAACCGTTCGGCTCGAGCGAACCTGAACAAAGCCATACGCCTTGCACCGGAATATGTTGACGCGCTCAAACTGAGAGCCGAAATCGAACTTGAAACCGGAGACTACGATCAAGCGCTCGAAGATGCGACGGCCGCAATTGCAGCCAGTGCGAACCCATGCGATGCCCTTAAGCTCAGAGCCAACGTACACTGCAAGATGCGCAATCTTGGAAATGCATACAACGACCTCATGAAAGCCATGCGCATAAACGATGAAGATGCCGAGACATATCGAATGCTCTCGGAAATATGTCGAAAAATCGGTGAGGACGAGGATGCGGAAAGATACGAGAACATTGCAGATGCGCTCGACGACAGATTCAATGATGAAGAAGATTGATCTTGCCAAATCATTCTTCCACATCAAGAAATACAAAGCCGACATCTGCATAATCCAAGTGTCAAATGCATCCGACCAATAAATAATGCAAAACAAGCCCTTAATAATTGGCATTATATTGCTATATTTGCTCATTAGAGTCATTGACGTCTACAACCATTGAAAATGCTTGACAAGCAGCAATATAAACCAGAGCATGCAGTGAATTTCCTGAAATACTGTCCTCATTGCGGAAGTGCAGATTTCGTGGCCAAATCACGCAAGGAATTCGCATGCAGGGACTGTGGCTTCAACTTCTTTCCGAATGCGGCTGCAGCCGTGGCTTGCGTCATTGAAGACTCTGATGGTAAAATAATGCTCACAAAACGGGCTCGCGATCCATGGAAAGGCTGTTATGATCTTCCAGGCGGCTTTGTTGACCCGGGAGAGAGCATCGAAGAAGCCATTCATCGCGAGATGAAGGAAGAGACCGGATGCGATGTCCGCATCGAATCTTTCATATGTTCACGTCCGAATCGTTACATCTTCAGCGGCTATGAAGTCAACACAACAGACATAGCCTTCAGATGTCGCCTTGCAGAACATACCGTTCTGAGACCATCGGACGATGTCTCTTCCATCGAATGGTTTTCGCCTTCTGACATTCCATTCGAAAAGATACACTTCCCGTCTATTTACGAAATCTTGAAAACTTATATCCAAAACAATTGAAAAATCTAGCCTTAATACTATCCCTTCTCGCGTCATGTGTGACGATTTTCGCTCAAAGTGAATCCTCACAAACTCTTTCGCATGCAGAAACACCTGTATTCGAAGAACTTAACGACGGACTTTTGACGCGCAACTGTATCGCATTAACAGAAGATTCCGACGGATATATTTGGATTGCGACAACAAACGGCATATTCCGATATGACGGTATCGAATACAAACATTTCTTCTATGACAACGATGCCGATCGATTCCAAAACACCATAAAAGCAATATGCGAAGATAAATTCAACAATTGCATATGGGCATTTCATGGCGAAAAGAGGAAACTGCTCAGAATAGACAAAAAGACATATCACACTTCGGAACTTGACATCTCCTCAGACGAGATGGAAGAGAACCAGATAAATGTGATGGGTATATATGCATACAACGACACATTATTGTTTTGCAACCTTCAGTCAAAGCCATACAATTTCTGCTTCATCGACAAACGAAGTGGCGAAACATATCTGAAATATTACGGAGACAAGAAACGAGGATCAATAACCGTAATGCCGACACTTGTCGGGAATCGCAAATTCATGTCAGTAAATGGCGACCTATACGAAATTACGGCCGAGAACGGCATTGACATGGAACTAAGGAAAATAGATGTCACCGGCAAAGGATTGAACGTCATCACGAGACGTTTTTCCGTAAATAACGACTCAACAATCATTACCGAACATAGTAATGTAAAAGGGAGTGTTTCATCTTCAAGAACACAGATCTATTCATACAATATCAACAGCGGAAAAGCCGAACATCTTTTCAACCTGAATGGCTTCACGAACGGATTGGCTTGTATTGGCAATGATATCTGGATCTCGATGCAACAAGGCGGCCTCATGCAATACAGCATTCAAGACAACAGCTTGCATGAATTTACAACCTACAACTCATCGGTAATTGCCAACCGCTATTCAACCGTCATGACGGACAATTATCAGCCTATACTATGGATTGCAACGCATGAAGGCTTGATGAAAGTTGACTACTTGATTTCAAAATTCCGCATTACGGATACGAGAAAATACAGTGATTCATACACAGACGATATATATGCGACACTGAAGGACAACAGTGAAACATACTGGTTTGTCAGCCGCGACGGTCTTTTCTCAAAAGGTCCTAACACGAATCTGTACCAACGTATTGATAATGAAGACATAAAGAGTATCATTACAAAAAACTATAGCGTATTGAGGATTTTGGAAGACAAGGAACGCGAACTTCTATATTTCCACGCATTAAGAGGTATTGTCCGCTATGACATAAAAACGCGGAAAACAAATATTATCAAAAAGACAAACCAACGCATCGAAAAATGCGAAATCATGCCAGACGGTACGTTATTGGCACTTTCTGACGACACATTCCATGAAATTGATCCTAACACAGCAAACACGATCAGAAGCTATTCGTATGACAAAGCACTCGTCAAAAAGGCAAGAACATTTTTCTATGATGGAGACTCTCTCATATGGATAGGCAACACTTCGTCAGAGATCCTGACATACAACAGGTTGACTGGCATAACGGAATTTCGGACAAGAACCGGAACCGAGAAAAACATCATATCACACATACGACAAACGATTCACAACGGAGAGCGCGAGATATGGATCGCTGCCGGCAAAGATGGCATCAACTTCTATCTTCCCAACAAACAACGTCTAACACGCATAGAATATGGCCAATTCCTATCAAAAAACATCAACAATCTAGAGATTGACGGAAAAGGCAACGTCTGGGCCACATCAAACAAGGGCGTTGTATGCATCGACAATAAGAACGGAAACGTTTACGAATTTGACAAATACAAATATGATTTTGCGCAAACCTTCAGAACAGATGCCATAAGCGTCACAAACAACGGCAATATTCTTCTAGGTGCGACCAACAAAATCATAGAATTCAATTCAAACATCACTGATGTCAATGAATATTTCCCAAGTCCGATTGTGACATCATACAGACTCATCAATGCCATGAGTCTGGAATATGAGCAATATACAAAATCTATTTCGCTGGCAAATACCGACACACTTTATATACCTAAAGGAATCCGATCGCTACAACTATTCGTCAGAATATTAAATCATAGTAATCCTAAGGAGAATATTATCGAATGGCGAAAATCGCCATCAGAAGATGGAACGGAATGGCACATGGAAAAAACCACAGAGCCAATTGCTTTCTCAAACTTTGCGCCGGGCATCAACAAGATTGAATTGCGATCTTGCAATCAAGAAGGCATACCGACGAACAACATAAAGACATTATATATTTATAATGACGTATTCATATACGAGAAACCACTCTTCACACTATATGTCATTATATGCGTCATAATCATTTTCGCAATAACACTATATTTCAGAGACAGACAATCGAAACAGCAACGCAAACAGCTTGAAATTGAGGTCAACAACCAAGCTGGCCAGATCATAAAGGCCAATGAGGAACTAAAGATATCGCAGGACAAAGTCGTGCAACAGAATGCAGAACTACGAAGATATCGCGACCACCTCATGCAGGAAGTCGAACAACGTACAGTGGAACTGGACGACGCCAGAAAAAAAGCAGAAGAAGCAAGTAAACTGAAGTCGGCATTCCTTGCTACACTCTCACATGAGGTACGTACACCAATGAACTGCATTGTCGGATTCTCCAAACTTCTTGACGATGACACATGCTCTGATGAAGAACGCAAAGAATTCATTCATCTCATCCAAGAAAGCAGCCAGAGCATGCTCGTTCTGGTTAACGATCTTTTGGACGTATCACGCATCGAAAGCGGACAGTTGCGCATAAACACGGCCGATTTTGAAGTCTCAAAAGAGGTCTACGACGTCTATAAGATTCTGTCAGTAGAACGCAAAAACCAGAATGTCAAATTCAACCTGTTTGCAAGTCCGAAACTCAACGGACGCATCATACACAGCGACAAAGAGCGTTTCCGTCAGATCATTATCAACATCTGCTACAATGCCTTCAAGTTCACAGAAAACGGATATGTCAACCTTCATGCAGACATCATCACACCAGACGAACTCAGCAGATACGGATGCAAAACGATTCCTGAAGATTTGTCGGCATTCGACCTTCTGCTATGCCGCATTGAAGACAGCGGTATTGGAATTCCGGCCGACAAAGCAACAATTATTTTCGAACCGTTCCGCAAGCTGAATAACAACAAGACATTGTATCCAGGACTCGGACTGGGACTCAACATCGTAAAGAACCTAATCGAGTTACTCAAGGGTCAAATATGGCTGAAGAGCCACGAAGGACAAGGCACAACATTCTATTTTTACCTTCCATTCTGACGAAAAAAATGCTGGCATCGAAGAAAATACATCAAGCGAAAGAGACGCTCAAGTATCATCTCAACTCAGGGTATTGGCGTGGACACCACGTTCATAGTCCGTTCGTATATCACATGGTCCGCCACGTGATTACCATACGAAAGACCAATAGAATACTCAAACAAAACGCCAGACAATACAGACAAGAACTTCTTGCCGACAATCGCGAAATCGATGTAGTGGACTATGGCACGGGGGCTAATCGCAATGCCAGAAGAAAGATCTCTTCCATTGCACGAAATGCGGCAATTGAGCAGAAATACGGTCTCATGCTCGCAAGACTTATAGAAGACCTTAAGCCTAAAACGATTGTTGAACTTGGCACTTCTCTAGGCATCAGCACGTTCTACATGGCATCGGCCGCAACAAATGATACAAAAATAATAAGCATAGAAGGAAGTCCTGCTTGTGCCGAAATAGCAAAGAAAAAACTTCTGGATTCATGTGACAAGAATATAGACATTCGCGTTGGCAATTTCGACACTCTACTGCCAGACGTCATTACAGAAACAGGGACGCCAGACTTCGTTTATGTTGACGGAAACCATACATACGAGGCGACAATGCGTTACTTCAACATGCTGGCTGAAACCAGACCTGAAAACATGTGCATCGTATTTGACGACATCCATTGGTCTGCAGGAATGTCAAAAGCATGGGATGAGATTTGTGCATCAGAACAGGTCATGACAAGCATCGACCTTTTGCACATGGGAATTGTCTTCTTCCGAACGGGCTGCCAAAAAGAATTCTACAGGGTGCGATGGTAACGAGAAAATCATCGCAACATTTTTGCAACTTTATATGCTGTAGCAAGAGCTATCGGTACACCACCGCCTGCAACCGTCCAATGGCCGCACATAGCAAAATGCTTTAATCCTGGCAAAGTATAGCGCATTGCCGTCTTTTTCGTAATATCATCAGGCGGAGTCCAGCCTTGCGAAGATCCCCATAGATTTGAAGTATATCGCTCAAATGTTGCTGGCGTGACGACATCAGTAACCTCCACCGACGAGCGCCAATCATCGCCCAGACGAACAGACAGACACTCCATTACATTTCTTTCAACTTCATTTTTCGCATCTAAATACGACTGCCTGTCATTAAGACGCAAATCTATCCACCACTTTCCTTCATGAGTCGGCAAATTGACAATCATTGTCGTCTTTCCGGAAGAAAGAGCCGAATCATAGTTATACGTCTCAACTTCAAGGTTTTCTATCAAGGTTCCATCTGGGAGGGAAAATTCCGGAATCGGATAACGTTCAAAATGGGAATATTCCTTCATTGTCCTATTAACGCCAATAAAAAGACGACAATAGGACCAGAAAACATCTTCTTTTCGAGGCTGCATCAAATCAAGCATGGACTTCGACGCATATTTTCCTCCGAGTGCATCGAACACAGTCCAATGCCAATCAGCAGCCGAAACGACGAAATCAGCCTTTGTCTGTTGTCCATTCTCAAGCAAAAGTCCTTCAGCCAAGCCATCATGGACAACAACACTTTTCACGCCACAACCGAGATGCAAATCGCCACCATTCGACAGATATTCATCACGAAGACGATCTGAAAAAGCAGACGATCCGCCAATCGGATATTGTGCCACACCAGCCGAAGCATACGCCTGAGCAAACATTACGACTGTCATTCGCATCTCTCGGTCGTAAAGACGCTCCACTGCCATACGAAGAAACGGACTTGAGAACTTTTTTGCAAAATCCCGATTGCTCACCTTTCCCCATCGTTTCATAAAAATGCCAACGGGCAATAGTCGCATTAGCTTGATACCAAGCACTATATTGCGAACAATATTATTACTCCAAAGAGGTGGCAGATATGGAAGATTTCGGATAATAAGCCGGACTTTAGATGCCCACAGACGAATAATTCGCGCATCCTCAGGAGCGATATCCATGAGGTAAGCCTCGAATTTGTCTATATCATTGTAAAAATGAAAAACATTATTTCCATGTCTATCTTTCAAAGGAAGTTCAATCTGAACCTTCTCTTCGTGATTATGGAAAGGCATCGTATCTATATCGAGGACCTGCTTCCACATCTCATGGAACGACGAGCCTTTGCGCGCTCCAAGAATCCAATGGACACATCCATTGAATGTATAACCCTTACGGCTCCAATTAACGCATAGTCCGCCACAACGAGGCTGACGTTCATATATGGATGTGGCAAAACCCTTCTTCTGAAGCAAAATGCCGAGAGAAAGTCCTGCAATACCTGCGCCAATTATATGAATCCGTTTTGCCATAAATCAAATTACACTTGCAAAGATATGCAACAAAGGCCAACAGTCTTACAAATAAACAGACAAAAAAAAGGGCGGAATCACAAGATTCCGCCCCGACTATCGTAATATCTAAATATTAGTCAACGATTGCCTTGAATGTTGAATCCTCGAAGTACTTAACGAATTCCATGTCAGTCTTAGCATAAGACTTCCACTTAGACTCGAGGTTAACTGCCTTGCGGAGGTTCTCCATAACTGGATCCTTCTCAGCCTTACGAGCGCTTGCAACAGCCTTGAGGTAGTACTTGAGACCTACTTCCTGGTTGTTAGCGTTGAGGAGCTGGAGGGCAGCATCATACTTTTCAACAAGAATCTTGCAGATTGCAGCGTTGAGTGAAGTGCTAGCACCGAAGTATTCCTCAGCCTTAGCATAGTCACCCTCGAGGAGAGCGATAACGCCGAGGTTCTGATCGAGTTCTGAACCTACACCAGCAGCCTTACCGAAGTATTCCTTAGCAGCAGCATAGTTCTGCTCAGCGATAGCGATAACACCAAGGTTATTTTCAACCTCTGGAGTAGCCTGAATCTTCTCAGCAGCTTCGAACTTAGCCTTAGCACCCTTTACGTCACCCTTCTGATAGAGAACAACACCGAGGTTGTTGACAGCACGCCAATCGTTAGCGTTCTGGCTAGCAGCAGCTTCCAAAACCTTCTTCTGATTGTCGAGGTCGCCATCATAAAGCTTAGCAGCATAGAGGATTTCCTCTACGTTGAGCTGAGCAGGATCGCTTACAGAGAGAGACTTGAGTTCGTCATCGCTCTTACCGATGAGTTCGCTGTTAACAGTGATTGTAGAACGACGGAGTGGTGGGAGGATCTGCTCTGCGATAACCTTGTATGCAGCAGAGAGGTTCTTGATTTCCTTTTCACGTACGTCTGGATCAGAGTACATAGAGAGAACGCGAAGGATAAGTTCCTTGTCCTGAATGTCGCTCTTTTCCATAGCAGCCTTGAAGCCGTCCCAGTCCTCTGGAGTGCTCTTAGCAATTACGTTAGCAGAAGCATCAGCCTTCTTAAGCTGCTTCTGGATATAATCCTTTGCAGAATTCTCACGCTTAGAAGCGAGGTTTGTGTTGAGGTCTGTAGCACCATCTGGTGAAGCATAAGCAGCAACTACAACATCCTTCAAGTTCTTGTTCTCAGCTTCCTTAACAGCCTTAATGTACTCGTTGATAGCCTTTACATCATCCTTGCTCAACTCGCCTGTGCGGATGTCAGCCTTGTTGATGAGGTAGATGAGGTCTGCAGACTGCTCTTCGTTGATGATACGAGAGAAAGCATCCTTACCTGGAGTTGCTACACCAGCCTCGCTGCCGAGGAGAGTATAAGTAGCGATAACACCCTTAGCGATTGGGGCGAGTTCGAGGTCCTTCTGTGAATCAACGTTGATTGACTCGTCACCACGAGTAAGCTTCAAACGAACGATGAGGTCAGAAACACGCATCTTGTCGTTGAAATCTACGCTCTGCTCTGGGTAAGCGATCTGACCGCCAGTTGCGTAAGCAATTGTCTTGCCAGAGTTGTCAGCTACAGCCTCACCGTAAACAGTGATTGAAGGATAAACAGTTTCGCCACCATCATAAACCAATACTGGAGTGATTTCAGCAGAAACCTTCTTGTCCCAAATCTTAGCTGGAACGTTAGCCTTGAAAGACATAGGGACTTTGCCGCCACGTGCTTCGAGAACCTCAGGTGTAACTGTGTACGAAATCTGCTTAGCAGCTTCCTTCATCTTATCCAAGCCTCCACAGCTTGCGAGAAGTGCAGCCAACGCAACAGATCCGATCAATGTAAATCTTGTCTGTTTCATAATTTAATTTATAATTTAAAGTTTTATTCTAAATTTACTGCGTATGCTTACAATACGCTATATACGATGCAAAGTTATAACTTATTATCGAAAAGAAACAATTTTTTCCTGTTCTTTTTTACATAATACTGCGTGTAGTACGTTCTATTTCTCATATCCTTTTAGATAATGACATTTCAGTCTTGTTCAAATGACAAATTTGTCGATGTTAAAATGTTAAATGTTAAATGTTAAATCGATGCAATTCTCATTTTGCATTATGACGTTAACGAAAGAGACTCAAATATAGAAAATCGCGCGCACGATATATATGTATATCGATTAAGAGAAAGATGATATTGAAGAAATAGAACATATAAGTTTTTAAACTCCATAGGATTGAACCTTGGAAGCGAGTGTGTAGAATGTCAAACAGGTCCATTTTAACATTTAACATTTTAACATGTGTGTCTGAGTATCGAATTTGACATTCGTCGCGATGTAGCAACTGCAGACTCCTCGTGGTTGCAAAAAAAGAGCACGAGGATGTTAATTTGTTAAATGTTAAAAACGATGATTTCCTTATTGTCATCTTGAGTTGCACATCATCATTTCATACATTCAATTCTCAGGGTTTTACAAAATGTAAGAGTGTAAAATCCGGGACGGTATTGATTTGTGGTATGGGACAAACCTTGATTGGGATGCGACAACATGGTAGCTTTGCACTTGGAAATCAGAACATGCCGATTCTAGATGAGCACGTAGCTGATTGACCATGTGTAACAGAGTAAACAATTAAACATTCATTCTTATGGCAATCAAGGTAAAAGCAGTTGAGCGCAATGTCTCTTTCGACAAGAATATCGAGGTAAGAATATTGCTGGTTACTATTTTCAATTGCATCAGAAGACTGATATCCAAGTTTGATTCTATGACAATGAATCCAAATATTCTGCAAAGATTCGAGCAGCACTCTCGACTTTGGCCACGCACGGACGCCTCTTATAATAATCGGCATTTCGTTCGTCCGGCACAAAGTTGCCCATCGGAACTGGGCCATCAAGTCCAAGAAGTTCGGCACATATCAAACTGCCATTTTCCTCTTTTGATTTTGCGAGCAGTTCCTGAACGACTTTATAGCAATGCGCCTTGCCTTCCTTGTCACCGCCTTCAGTCTGACCATCGTTCAATCCTGCCAGAACGACTATGCCTGACACGGCACCACACATCATTCTCATGCGGCCTACCCCACCACCAAATCCGGCGGAGATAAGTTTGGCTTGCCTATCATCCAGGTCATATAGGTCAGCAAATGCAGCCACAACACTTTGGCAACATCCATAACCACTCATAAATATATCTACAGCGCGTTGAATACGCTCCTCGAATTCCGGTTTCATAGCAACAATCAATTGATTACGTAGTGCAAAAATAGCCAATATCAGAATAAATGCAAAGCACAGACTTCACATCGACACACAGTCCTTGGTGCTATTACGAGACAAAAATCGCCCGTTTGTCGATAAAAAGCATCGATTAATAGACAAACGCGGCTGCATAGAGGTTGACACATTGTTTTTGGCACGCACTTTGCATTTCACCAAGTACCGATGGTTACGAAACTAACCAAAGGCAAAAAACTAAATGTTAAACGCATAAAAACTTAGAGATATGAGAACAATGAGATTTTTGGTTGCAATGATGGCAGTAGTCCTCAGCACCGTAGTAGCAGTTAATGCATCAGCACAGAATACACGTCGCAACAATGGCGCACGTCCAGCAAGCCACCAGCAGGCACATCACCACAATGCTCCTGTCGCACCAATGCACAATGGTCATGCACCTGCAGGTCACAATCATGGCAATGCATATCATGGTCCTCACCACGACCACTATGCGCCAGCAGTACATGTACACAACGCACATGATGTTGCACATGTATATCATCACCACAATGACCACTATGCACATGTATCACACGTGCACAACTATCACCCAGTTGTTCATCACATGTGCCATGGCTATGTACCAGTCGTTGGACACGTTGTTGACGCTCTTCCACACAACTATATATGCGTGAACATCGGCGGCATAGTTCTCTATCGCGCACTCGGGCATCTCTTCCGTCCGATTATAATTGACGGAACGACGCATTTCATCGTCGAGTGAGACACCATACTTTAAGTTTAACAACATAGAATGCCTCGTTTTGAGGCATTCTTTTTTTATTTTATGCAAAAACTAAAAACCGAAATGTGTAATTTTGTGGTATCATTATTTTTCATTAGAACACAAATATCTGTAATATGACACAATGCAGTACTCTCAGCGAAGTTCGCGAGAACATCGACAGAATCGATGACGGAATAGTTAGACTGATTGCCGAAAGAGCCGGCTATGTCAAGCAAGCTTCTTCTTTCAAGAGAAACGAAGCCGAAGTGAAAGCTCCAGACAGAGTTCAGGCGATTTACAACAAGGTGAGAGAGAAAGCAGCAGAATATGGTGCTGACCCTGATATGGTTGAAGCCCTCTACAAGGAGATGATTGCACGCAACATTGCCCTTGAGATGGACGACCTCAAGAAAAAGCAATAATTCCCCGATGCAATATTTCAGACATTACAAGGGAAATTATTATCGTCTCGTCAGCGAAGCCAGACATAGCGAAACGCTTGAAGACATGGTTGTCTATCAGGCAATGTATGGCAAAATGGAGATTTGGGTTCGTCCTAAAAAGATGTTCTTCGAATCGGTTCAGCTCACAAACGGAGAGATTGTCCCGAGATTTGCACCATGTAGTGAGCAAGAGGCTGTGAATTCCATGGTCACTGGCAAAGACGAGCAATATGAGAATCTTGTCAATTCGCTCTATGGCATATTTGACGAAAAAGGATATTCGGCTGAAGATTTTAGTGGAGGCTGTTCACTATGTGGCGAAGAAAACGAGTTTGCACTGGATGAAATCTTTGCAGAAGTGAAAAGAGCCATTGCAGACATCGACGACGAGAAAGCTGAAGCATTGACAAAAAAGATATACATCGAACTTCATCAGAGATTCGACGACAAAGATTAGTCTTGCCGAAATATATCAATGAAAAACGGCACTGCCTTCAATATGAAAGCAGTGCCGCATTTTTTTATTAGCACGTTCTGTTATCTCCAGCTTGAGTTGTTGCGCTTGCCACCCTTGCTTCGACCCGACTTCTTCGAAGCACTCTTGCGTGGATGACGCCATGAATATACTGCTCGTACGCCTATGTCGAAGATGCCGACACTGCTCACGTATGAATCCGTCAGAGTGTGGACAACTACAGTAGCCGGCGTGTTGGATGACGCATCGATGGCCGTTGGATCGGCATCGGCAAAGTTGTCGCCACTGCCCTTGAAGTTGTCTACCAGACCATAGTCCACATAGATTCCGGCACTGAGCTGATTCCCGAGGAAGTTGAACTCATAGCCGCCTTCCAGCGCCAGGCACAGGTTGAAGCCGGCGGCATCCAGCTTCGATTTCATTCGCGTGTCATCAAGCGAGATCTTGCCTGTCACGAGCTCGTCTTTCAACGAGACGCCATAGTCGTCGAAGGTCGCTGTCACCGAGTGGTTGCCGCTCATCTTCTGTTCATAGCGAGATACTGCAGGTATGCCTACTCGAAGACCCAGGTTCGCAAAGATGTTCTTGTACCATGCTGCAAACATCACCGGCAGTTCCAATGACATCTGGCGGTCGGTCTCCTTGACGTTGTCCGCAAGAACATGATAGGTTACCTTGCGGTCCTCGGCATCGACTGTCGTGTATTCCAGGTCGACCGGCATCGAGATTGAGTTCTGCTTATAGCCCATGGATACGCCGGTTCTGACACCGAAGTAAGGCAGTTTCGTGTTGCGCTGAGGGAAGAAGTAGCAGAATACTCCGTCTATGCCGCCATCGAAGCCTTTCGTTCGGTCGCTCTCCACGTCCGATTTCTGCATCATGGAACCGAAGCCTACTCGCATTCCCGCGCCTACTGACCACCATCGTGATGAACCGCCGTCGCTGATTCGCTGGGCTGCGGATTCCACACACAGCATTGATGACAGCAGAGCTATATATATTAACTTTTTCATCTCCTTTTCGCTTTTTCTCTTTTTCCTGTTTTTCCTTCTTTCTTGTGCTGCTTATCTGATTTTATTTGACAAGGTACTTGATTGACCATTCCTTGTTCTCGGACACGATTCTGACGATATACATGCCTGAGTTGTCCTCGGCCTCGATGTTGTAGGTCTCGTTGCCGTCTGTCTTGAGCACTCTCACGAGATTACCAGTCATGTCGTATACCATCACGTCGGCCACGTCCTTCAGGCCGCTGATGCGCAGGGTCTGGCGACGGGATGCGCGGGTCGGAACGAGCATTACCTTGTTCTGGCCGTTTGACTCGTAGAAGAATGTCTTCGTGCGGAATCTCTCACCGTCGACCTCGATGACTGCATAGTAGTTGCCTGAACCGAGAAGGCTTGTCTCGGATGTCAGATAGAGACCCTGACCGGCTACTTCATCGTCTTCCACGTCAAAGTCGTCGCATGGATCATCCTGCTCGCCTACGATTCTGTACCATGTCACGTTAGTGTCGTCGATGTCATAGCCGAGCTTCGCGAATTCGGTCTTGTCGACGAGAAGTACCCAGTCGTAAAGTACTGCTGATGGAGCATACTGGTAGTAGTCGCAGTGCTTTTCAAATGTTGCGGATACTATCACGTTGTCTGCATCCATGGTGATTGTTGCTGACTGGCGGTCGTCGGACATCTCAACTTCACCGCTTGACACTTCTATGTCTGACAGTATGTGGTATTTGTCCGGAGTGACTGTTACTGTCACCTTGTCGCCATAGCAGGCTGTCTCAGGACCTGAGATTGTGCCGTTCTCCGACTCTGCATACACGATCGTGTAGGCTATCTTCTCGAACGATACGCTTCCCTTCACGTCCTTGGCCGGCATCGTGAATGTCGCGCTCTTGCCTTCTGCATCGACGGCAAACTCTACATCGTCCGACTTGATCTCCTTGAATCTGTAGCCCTTCGCTGGAGCGAATGTAACTGTCACCTTGTCACCGAATACCGCCGTCTTCGCAACCTCGACTTCATTGCCGTCGTTTGCCGTGAGGCTGATTGAGAAGCTTGCCTTCTTGAAGACTGGTACGATTGTCGCATTTTCTGCAGCCATCGTCAGCTTAGCGGTCAATGCGGACTTGTCGACATTGCCTATTGTCGCTTTCTGGCCTTCGGCTACACCGACTGAGACGAACTCGTAGCCTGCGGCTGGCTTGATCTCGAGATCGACAACGTCGCCTGCATTAGCTTCGTATACGGCTGGTACTACGGTACCGCCTTCCACGTCTTTCACGGCTATGCCGTAGCCTGACTCGCTGAACTTGACGGTGAGGACTACATCCGATGCTGGCATCACGAACTTGTTGTCGTCTGAAAGTGCCTTCACTTCATCGTTCACGTAGAAGTTGATGAAGTGGTAGCCTTCGTCTGCCTGATACTGGACTGATACTTCCTCGCCTACGTGAGCTGTCTCCTGCATTGACGACAATGTACCGTTCTCTATGATACCTATTGTAATGTTATAGAGTATAGCCTTTGTCTCTATGCTTATTACTACATCATTGTTTGGCATTGAATAGCTGTATGTACCATCCTCTGACAGAGGCATCTCATATCCATCAACAGTAATTGATGTAATCTCGTAGCCAGCATCTGGTGTCACACGGAATGATATTTCCTCCATGTACTTGGCACTGCCCGGAGCGACTACTGTACAGTGTTCGTCTCCCTCTACGCTGATTGCGTATCCGCTCTCTACGAAGTTCGCACTTACAACGACTGTTGCTGCCTCGACGGTAATTATACCATGTCCGTCTGAAGTAGGTTCCCATGACGCACCGGAAACATTGACATTGCCATCAAGCTTATATCCAGGCGCTGGCTCAATCAATATCTCTACCTGCTCATCGATGCCGGCAGTCTTGGCACTTGCTGTCAATGTGCCCTCGCCTGTCACAAATATCTGTATAGGATATTGTTTCTTGACAAATGTCGCGGTGAGTGTCGCATCAGCTGCATCCATTGTCAGGATTGCCGACAACTTATCGTCTGAAATCTTCACATCACCATTCGAAGCGTTCAGCTTTTCTATCTCATAATGCTCGACTGGATCTACAGTCACGAGAACATTCTCCTGATAGTTGGCTGTTGCCTTGCCGGAAATCTTACCATTTGCCGACTCATTGTATGTGATGTTGTAGTCGATGGCAACGAATGTCGTTGTCACTGTTGTTGCAGCATCTGCCATAGTAAGTGTTGCAGAAAGTCCATCTTCAGCAATCACGATACTTCCTGCACTTGCAGTGATGCTATTCAACTTATAGCCCTTGTCCGGTGTTACTGTGATCATTACAGACTGAGCATAGTTGGCTGTTGTCGCACCCGATACTGAACCGTGTTCTGTTGGAGTGTATGTTATCTCGTAATCTACGGCAGCAAATACCACTGCGACTTCAACGTTTGCGGCTGGCATTGTAAATTTACCGCCCGCACATGCAATTGGCGTCTTTTCTTCGTTCTCTACAGCATCAACTTCTATCTTGCTGACTGCATAGCCCTTTTCTGGCTGCAGATCAAGTTCAATGAGGTCACCCACTGTAGCTGTATTTGGTGCACCAACCGTTCCATGTGTAGTGTCAAACACCTTGACGTTATAGCTTATCTTGCTGAATTCAACAGCACCAGCAACTGTCTTGGCTGGCATCTTGAACTTGGCGCCACTGCCTGTCATTGTGAATTCGATGCCATCAGCAGTTATCGACTTGTACTCATATCCCTTCAATGGCTTGAATACGAGTGTCACGTCGTCACCAACGGTCGCCTTGTCGGCCTTGTTCTCGCCTACATATACTTCTACGACATTACCATCATTTGCTGTAAAGCTTAGCGTATAGTCTATCTTCTTGAATGATGGCGTAATTGTCGCATTGTCTGCAGCCATTGTCAGTACTGCACTCTTCTTGTCGCCAGCAACACTGATGCTTCCGCTCGATGTGGTCATCTTGTCGAATTCATAGCCTTCGTCGGCCGTAATGGTCAGCTTGACTTCCTCACCGACGTTCACGTCATTGGTCTTGGCTGCTGTTACGTTACCACCTTCAACGTTGTCTATTGTTATGCCATAGCCTGTTGCGCTGAATGTAACGGATAATGTAACATCCTTTGCAGGCATTACAAATTCATTGTCGGCAGAAAGTGCATATGTATCGCCATTTACGAGGAATGCTGTGAAGTGATAGCCTGCTTTTGGTGTGTACTTCACTTTCACCATATCGCCTGCCTGTGCGCTAGTCTTGTTGCCAACGACTTCCAGTGTTCCATTCGCAATCTTGTTGTCGACCGATATCTTATAGTTTATCTTCTCGAAAACAGGTGTAACAGTGACGTTTGCTGCAGGCATTGTCATGGTTGCTGTGAGCTTGTCTTGAGCAATGCTTATTGTTGCCTCGTCACTTGTCAGACTCTTGATCTGCCAGCCTTCCAGTGCCTCAATGCCAAAGTTTACTGTCGAGCCCATTGTGGCTGCCTCTGGTGTCGCTGTTACAGTACCGCCTATAGCAGTGTTGATTGTTATTTCATATCCAATCTTCTCTAATGTAGGAGTGATCACTACATCGCTTGCTGGCATAATGAAGCTGTACTTGTCATCAACTTTCTCGACTTTCACCTTGTCTGTTCCGACACCAGTCAACTTGTAGCCTTCTTTTACGATAATGCTGCCGATCTCGACTTTCGAGCCGAATGTCGCACTTGACGCTACTATCACTTTCTCGCAGCCTTCAACTTCTGCTACACTTATTTTGTAGCTCTTGGTCTTGAAGGTCGCCATGATTGTGACGCTCTTGGCCGGCATCTTGAACTTGTTGTCCTTAATGACTGTTCCGTCGTTCAGGCTCAACGAGCCTAGTTCATATCCTTCGGCAGGTGTCACTGTGACGCTTATCTCATCGTCCATTTGAGCACTTGTCTTTGATGGAACTACACTTCCGTTCTTGATGTTTTCATCTATTCCTATTGTGTAGGTCTTCTTCTTGAAGGTTGCCGTAACTGTTACATCCGAAGCAGGCATGAAGAATGTTCCGTTTGTCACATCTATGTTGATACCTCCAACTGTTGTCACTTTGAGTGCTTGATCAATCTCACAACCCGTATTTGGAATTAATACGACATCAACAAGTTCATTGACAATTGCTGAAGTTTTAACCTTTATCGTACCATTTTCAACATCAACTACATTTATCTTATAGTCTGTTGCTGTGAATGACACACTAACCTTGACATTTGCATCAGGCATTGTAAATGTACCATTTGTAACAGCCACATGCTTTTCTTCGCCATTTTCTATATATGTTACTGAAATGTCTGACACTTCATATCCCATCGAAGGTTTGCAGTCCACTGTCACCGATGTATTGTATGTCGATGCCGTGATTTCTGTCTTTCTTGTGTCATTGGTCTCATATATTGAGATCGTACCTGTTACAAGGCTAGCAGTGTTCGTCACTACCTCTGAATCCACATAGAAATTTCTCTTGACGAATGTCGCTGTCAAAGTTGTGTTCTCGCTAAGTCGGCCCATGATATATTCGGCTTCAACGCTACCATCACTCCACTTGCTCAACATACATCCCTTACGTGGTTCTGCCAATGCAATTGGCACGTTGCTACAATCCTGCTGTTGTGCCACTCTTACAGTACCGAGTTCTGCATTAGCTGTCGCAACAGACAATATTGCGCCTGTATAGTTCTCCTCTATGTTTGTAAAATATGTTCCGTAGCCTTTGCCCTTATATGCTACAATCTTGCTACATGGCACAAGAAGCTTCTCAACCTTGCCGAACGCATTAGCACCAAGTTCAAATGGCACATCAGATGTACATATCACAGTTCTTATACCTGTGCATGCCTTAAAGCCATTATCTGTGACTGCAGTCACTTCAAATTGAGCTCCACCATATTCCACACCTGTTGGCATCTCTACTTCTCCAGACAGACTTGCATTAGCTGCTGCTACGGACACAGTCTTGCTTGGCGTCAAGCCTGTTATCGTATATGTAAAGTTACCAATTGTGAACGTCTGACCTACGTAGAATTCTGCGACCTGATCGTATGTCACTTTTATTGTAACATCTGATGCAGGCATCGTGAATTGGTTCGATGCATAGTCATACGTTACATTCTTTCCGTCCCGGTCTGTCACCGATACGGACGCCAACGAATAACGAGGATCGTTACCACTATGAGTAACTTTTATAATTGATCCGTATGTAGCTATTGTCGAATTTACAGATGCTGTACACTGACCTTCTTTAACAAGACTGATATTGTAAATATTCTGTTCAAAGATGGCACTTACAGTTGCTTTTCCAGCTTTCATGACAAACTTATTGTCCACTGGATTAGTCACTTTTGTTCCATCATAATATGTAACAGTTATCGACTTCAACTTATAACCTGTCGAAGGTTCTGCTTTTGTGATTGTTACTGTCTGACCTACATTTGCAGTACTCTTATCTGTCTCTATGACTCCGCCCCTGATTGTCGCATCTATGATGACGTCATAATCTATAGCTTCGCATTCTGCCGATACTGTCACATTCGATGCCGGCATTGTAAACTGGTTTGTTGTCTTGTTGAAGTCAACAGAAGCATTTGCGGCATCTTTTACGCTTATAGCTTTCAGCACATAACCATCTGCTATCTTCGACTCAATAGTCAGGACATCATTCACATGCGCTTTGTTCACAGTTTTGCTGCCATCTTTTACAGTAAGAGTCGCATATGCTGTATTAACAACTGTAATCGTGTAATCGGAAGCTGCAAATATCGCTTTCAGTGTCATGTTCGACGTCACGTTGGCAATAGTACGTGGATTAGATGTGTTACCATCACTCCACTTGCTGAATACATAACCTTCGTTTGCCGTAGCTTTTATTTCTGCCGAATGGTCATCACAATCAGGATCTTTGACAACCTCGACGCTACCATTACCATCCGACGTAAGAGTGATACCATATTCATATGGAGTGATGCTCTCTATCGCGGTCGATACATAACCAGCATCTTTATATGTCTTTGCATATCCACATGGAACCTTTACAACAATCTCAGAATCAAAGACATTTACACCAAGAGTTGGAGGCGTTGTTCTATCAACAACAACACTCTTTATTCCTGTACCTTGGAAGCCCTTGTTTGTGAATGCTGTAATAGTGTAATCTATCTTTCGATATGTCACCTTGTCCAATATCGTCTGTTCACCAGCTACGGAAGCATCCTTAGCTGCGACAGACACAGTATTCGGTTCAAGTGACAATACTGTATAAGTGAAATTACCAACCGTAAATGTTCCGCCCACCTGCACTCTATAGTCAATTGGTTCAAACACAACATCTACTGTAATATCGCTTGCAGGCATGCTAAAACGGTTGTCGTCATCAAGTAAACATGGTTCACCATTTGATTTCGTAACACTTACCGATACAGGCTCATAATCCGCATCTGGAGTGCACACGACCTTCAACAGTTTACTTGGCAACGATTCAGTCAATGCTGTCTCGATTGCATCATCTGCCTGTGCAACTTTCACCTTGCCATGCGTAGTGCTTGATATGGTAATCGTATATTTTATCTGCTCGCATTCTACGGATATTTCAACGTCTGAAGCTGGCATTTTGAAAGCATATACATTCTCGCCCTTGGCTGTTACTGAACAATTTGTATTTTTTGTCAGATTCTTTACAATGGCTTTGGTTACCTTATATCCTGCAAATGGTGTAACAGTAAACTCTACATCATCATTGTAATAATATGATTTATCTTCGTATGACAGTGTAAATGGATCCTCATCACTCACTGAGTTATACACCTTGTAATTTTGGCGGAAGAAGAATGCAGTCCATGTCACACTCTTTGACAGATATCCGAGGATTTTAGGGTTTTCCGGTTCTTCTTGCGTTGTTCCATCCGACCAATACTGGAGAGTCACACCAGGTTCTGGATATGCAGTAATCTCTGTTGGGTGATTACAATCCTGCTCCTGAGTTACAGCTACAGTTCCTAGTTCTTCGTCATTACTCAATACTTCTAGATCGAACAACGGCTTCTCATAAAAGTCATCTATAGTAAAGAACTTACTATAATATTGCGCTTTCTCATATACAGATTTGACCTTACAAGGCACAAGTACCTGCACCTTATCATCGCCAACGCGATCGATAACCGATGCGTCAAAACTATCTGGCTGAATAATTGGTGGAGTACTTCTCCTTATCTTTATGGTTCTCAAACCTGGACAATTGTAGAAATTCTGATAGCCGAACGTGCTGACATTCGCACCGATCTCTACATAGTTCAACTTCGTACATCCTTCAAAGTCACGACCATTCATCTTTTCCAGACTCTTTGGCAGTGTAATTGATTCCAATGCTGTACAACCATTAAAATCATTTTCGCCCATCGTTTTCAATACCGATGAGCTTGGATAGTTGACTGTTTTCAAAGATGTACATCCTTGAAATGTACTACCACCTGTCGATGTAACGGTTCTTGGGAAATCAAATTCTTTCAGACTTTTACAGTTTATGAATGTTCCCCAACCAAACGAGGTAAAGCCCGTTGTCTTAAAAATCACTTTTTCCAAATTGGTACATCCACTACACAACTCACCAGTCGACATCGATGTAATATTCTCTGGCAGATATAGTTCTTTAAGCTTTGAACAGCCACTAAACGTGTAGCTTCCCGACAATGTCGTCAATGCGCCACCGCCATTGGTTCCCTTGCCTTGCGTAAGGTCAATTTCCACAAGGTTAACATTCTTTCTAAATGCACCACCTCTAATATTCTTTACAGTTTCTGGCAATACATATGATGTTTTTGTACTACCAGGCAAACGCATTACGAGCGTAACTTTTTCACCTTTGCCGTTCAAAAGGTAAACTGCATCATCTTCATCAGACGCATATATCGTATTATTGTCTGTCGCAATAACTGTCTTCAGCTTATCACAATAGTTAAAAGCAAGGTCACCAACATCATTCGTATATGGAGAATACGTTATCTTTTCAAGGTTTTTGGAATTGTAGAATCCGTAACTACCTATTTTTTCAACACCGTAATTCTCGTTTGCAATATCACTTGCAAAAACGACTTCCTTACTATTAATTGGCGAACACGCATAGTTCTTTATCGTTTTCACATCGGCTGGAATTGTCAACACAACAGTCGACGATGTTTTTCCAGCAGGAACGCAGTACAAATCACTTCCAGCAACGCCAGTTCTTACCATGTTGCCAGTTCCGTCATCTACGTCTTTCTCAATTCGATTTCTCAAAAAGCCATTTCCGTCAACAATGAAGTTCTTGTTCTCCGGGTCAACTGTAATATTTTTCAGTTTGCTACAACCATAAAATGGGTTATGAGAGATTGTCTTAACCGATTTTGGTATTGTTATAGATTCAAGAGATGTACAAGATTCAAATGCCACTGAGTTTATTGTAGTGACACTCTCTGGTATCGATACATTTTTCAGACCTGAGCATCCCCAAAAGGCATGATCGTTTATTACCGTAACTTTATTTGGAATTACAACATTGTCCAATGCATAGCAATAACGGAACAGACTACTTGTTAGGCTAACAAGGTTTGCTGGCAGTTTTACCGTTTTTAAATAGTTATAACACCTGTAAAAACAAGCGCTACCTATGTAATATATTTCATCAGGCAATTCTACGACATCAAGAGCTTCACACCAGTCAAAAGCATTATTACCTACATAATTAACCTTATTAGGAGATTCGAATGATATACTCTTTTCTGTTGCAGAACTTTTCATCTTATTGCATCGATAGAAGGAATAGTTACCTATCGATGTGATGCCACTCTTGATTACAACACGATTGATTTTCGTTCTGTACTCATACCATGGTGCAACGGCCGAAGTAGAGAAGTTCGGAATTGGACACACTTGAGTATTAATGCCATCAACCTTTACTGTCGCATAAGTCACAGGTTCTATGGTCAAGACACCATTCGAATCCAATGTCCATTTTATCGACGAACTTGATGTCGATGCGGTACTTACAGTAGTTGCACCTGCAGCAGGTGTTTTACTCACATAGGTTCCACTTTTCGAAGTAATGGTTCCACTTGCTACTTCTGTGGTTTGTCCCCAAGCTACACTTGGAAGTGCCAATAACAGGGCAAAGACCCATGCTATGACTTTTCTGTAATTCTGTATCATAGTTTTTTGTTTTGTCTAACGAAAGCAACACATTACCAATATCGTGCCAAGTCACATCAATTTATTAGCACGTTCTGTTATCTCCAGCTTGAGTTGTTGCGCTTGCCGCCCTTGCTTCGACCCGACTTCTTCGAAGCACTCTTGCGTGGATGACGCCATGAATATACTGCTCGTACGCCTATGTCGAAGATGCCGACACTGCTCACGTATGAATCCGTCAGAGTGTGGACAACTACAGTAGCCGGCGTGTTGGATGACGCATCGATGGCCGTTGGATCGGCATCGGCAAAGTTGTCGCCACTGCCCTTGAAGTTGTCTACCAGACCATAGTCCACATAGATTCCGGCACTGAGCTGATTCCCGAGGAAGTTGAACTCATAGCCGCCTTCCAGCGCCAGGCACAGGTTGAAGCCGGCGGCATCCAGCTTCGATTTCATTCGCGTGTCATCAAGCGAGATCTTGCCTGTCACGAGCTCGTCTTTCAACGAGACGCCATAGTCGTCGAAGGTCGCTGTCACCGAGTGGTTGCCGCTCATCTTCTGTTCATAGCGAGATACTGCAGGTATGCCTACTCGAAGACCCAGGTTCGCAAAGATGTTCTTGTACCATGCTGCAAACATCACCGGCAGTTCCAATGACATCTGGCGGTCGGTCTCCTTGACGTTGTCCGCAAGAACATGATAGGTTACCTTGCGGTCCTCGGCATCGACTGTCGTGTATTCCAGGTCGACCGGCATCGAGATTGAGTTCTGCTTATAGCCCATGGATACGCCGGTTCTGACACCGAAGTAAGGCAGTTTCGTGTTGCGCTGAGGGAAGAAGTAGCAGAATACTCCGTCTATGCCGCCATCGAAGCCTTTCGTTCGGTCGCTCTCCACGTCCGATTTCTGCATCATGGAACCGAAGCCTACTCGCATTCCCGCGCCTACTGACCACCATCGTGATGAACCGCCGTCGCTGATTCGCTGGGCTGCGGATTCCACACACAGCATTGATGACAGCAGAGCTATATATATTAACTTTTTCATCTCCTTTTCGCTTTTTCTCTTTTTCCTGTTTTTCCTTCTTTCTTGTGCTGCTTATCTGATTTTATTTGACAAGGTACTTGATTGACCATTCCTTGTTCTCGGACACGATTCTGACGATATACATGCCTGAGTTGTCCTCGGCCTCGATGTTGTAGGTCTCGTTGCCGTCTGTCTTGAGCACTCTCACGAGATTACCAGTCATGTCGTATACCATCACGTCGGCCACGTCCTTCAGGCCGCTGATGCGCAGGGTCTGGCGACGGGATGCGCGGGTCGGAACGAGCATTACCTTGTTCTGGCCGTTTGACTCGTAGAAGAATGTCTTCGTGCGGAATCTCTCACCGTCGACCTCGATGACTGCATAGTAGTTGCCTGAACCGAGAAGGCTTGTCTCGGATGTCAGATAGAGACCCTGACCGGCTACTTCATCGTCTTCCACGTCAAAGTCGTCGCATGGATCATCCTGCTCGCCTACGATTCTGTACCATGTCACGTTAGTGTCGTCGATGTCATAGCCGAGCTTCGCGAATTCGGTCTTGTCGACGAGAAGTACCCAGTCGTAAAGTACTGCTGATGGAGCATACTGGTAGTAGTCGCAGTGCTTTTCAAATGTTGCGGATACTATCACGTTGTCTGCATCCATGGTGATTGTTGCTGACTGGCGGTCGTCGGACATCTCAACTTCACCGCTTGACACTTCTATGTCTGACAGTATGTGGTATTTGTCCGGAGTGACTGTTACTGTCACCTTGTCGCCATAGCAGGCTGTCTCAGGACCTGAGATTGTGCCGTTCTCCGACTCTGCATACACGATCGTGTAGGCTATCTTCTCGAACGATACGCTTCCCTTCACGTCCTTGGCCGGCATCGTGAATGTCGCGCTCTTGCCTTCTGCATCGACGGCAAACTCTACATCGTCCGACTTGATCTCCTTGAATCTGTAGCCCTTCGCTGGAGCGAATGTAACTGTCACCTTGTCACCGAATACCGCCGTCTTCGCAACCTCGACTTCATTGCCGTCGTTTGCCGTGAGGCTGATTGAGAAGCTTGCCTTCTTGAAGACTGGTACGATTGTCGCATTTTCTGCAGCCATCGTCAGCTTAGCGGTCAATGCGGACTTGTCGACATTGCCTATTGTCGCTTTCTGGCCTTCGGCTACACCGACTGAGACGAACTCGTAGCCTGCGGCTGGCTTGATCTCGAGATCGACAACGTCGCCTGCATTAGCTTCGTATACGGCTGGTACTACGGTACCGCCTTCCACGTCTTTCACGGCTATGCCGTAGCCTGACTCGCTGAACTTGACGGTGAGGACTACATCCGATGCTGGCATCACGAACTTGTTGTCGTCTGAAAGTGCCTTCACTTCATCGTTCACGTAGAAGTTGATGAAGTGGTAGCCTTCGTCTGCCTGATACTGGACTGATACTTCCTCGCCTACGTGAGCTGTCTCCTGCATTGGCGACAATGTACCGTTCAATACTTCACCCACAGTAATCTTATATTCGATTGCCTTAAACGCTACAGATATTAATATATCAGCATTTGGCATCGTATATGAATACTCGTTCTTATCGTTCAATGGCAAATTAGTTCCATCTACAGCGATCGATTCCAATTCATAACCTGCATCAGGTGCCACTGTAATCTTTACAGATTCATTGTAAACTGCCGAAGCAGGAACTGAAACCGTGCCATGATCATCACCTTCAACAGTTATCTTGTAACCTTGCTGAACAAATGTTGCAAGTACAACTACTGTTGGATTCTCTACTGTTACGACAACATAACTTTCATCATCAGACAAATCATATGATGCACCTGTAACGCTAATAGCGTCAAACTTACCGCCAATCTCTGGCTTGATGGCAATAGTTACAGATTCACCAATACCAGCACCTTCTTCACCTATGAACTCCAACACACCAGGACCTATTGTCTTAAGTGTTATAGGATAAACCTTCTTCTTGAATGTTGCATTGAGAGTGATATCAGATGCGCCCATTGTCAAAACTGCAGACATTCCATCTTCGCTTATTTCAACGCTTTCAGAAGGAGTTATTGTCGCAATTTCATAGTTTTCATCTGGAGCAATCGTCACAACGACCTTTTCACCATAGGTCGCAGTCGTTTTTCCAGATATAGAACCATTTTCTGCACCATTATATGTTATAGTATAATCGATAGCCTTGAACACTACAGAGCTGCTGAAATCTGCTGCAGGCATAGTCGAAGGGACATCAACACTCCATGTGTAAGTGTATCCCTCGAGAGAATACTGTGGAGCAACTATTGCTGTACCATACTTAACCGAACCAGACTTTGTATAAGCATCCTCATTGGTTATTGTAGCCTCTGGCTTCGAATTGTTAACCCATGTAAGGTTATATGAGACGCGTCTGTAAAGGACCTCAACAACGATATCATTAGCGTCAATTATCTTTTGATCAATTGTATTTGGCACGAATCCATCTACATTCTTTGCTTTTGCATCCGAAGTTGTACCGAACTTTGTTGACAAAGTTTCAGACATCGTTGCATCTTCAACAAAGGTACCGCCATCGACTGTTTCGAACTTATGTACAACCGAATAGTTCACAGCAACGGCATCCCATTGTGTTGTCAATGTCAAATCACCTGCCGGCATAGTTGAAGGAACAGTTGCACTCCATATATATGTATGACCTTCAAGAGAATACTCAGGAGCAACAATTGTTGTACCGTATTTAATCGAACCGATCTTAGTGTATGCTGTTTCGTTTGTTATTACAGACTCTGGTTTAGTATTAACCCAAGTAAGAATATAACTGTTGCGATTATAATTTACTTCAATAGTTACTCCTTCACCTTCAACGGTCTTCTGAACGATTGTCTGAGCAGTGAAACCTTCAACATTTTTAGCTGTGGCATTTGTAACTGAGTTATATGATGTTGTCAAAGTCTCTCTCATCGACTCATTTTCAACAAACGCTCCATTCAGATCTTCAAACTTATGCTTTACGGTATAGTTGAAATCCTTTTCCTTCCATACAGCAATGAAGTTGACATCTTTGGCTGGCATTGTACCGAAGTCATCGTTCTCAATAACTACTGTCGGAGTCTCCTTGCGAGCCCAACCAACGAAGTTATATCCCTCTTTCGAGAGTATTGCATCCGGCTTTCTGATAAGTTCGCCAAACTTTGTTTCACCAGACACCTTACCACCCTTGCCATCATTGAAATCCCAGTAGTCATGGTATGTGTTAGCACTCCATACAACTGTCAATGTAACGTCGTTGCTTGGCATTGTAGCAGGAGGTATTGTATTCCATTGATATGAATAACCTGTTCTCTCCAATACTGGAATCACAACAGCAGCCTCATATTTCACATTTCCTGCTTTCGTGTACGAAGAATTCTTTATCTTGGCATCTTCAAGGTTCTCGTAAGCCAATTTGTAGCTGTTGCGGTTATACTTAACCTCAATGGTTGTTGTACCATCCTCAGCTATGACGGCTTGAGTAATCTTCTGAGCTGTGAAGCCTTCGTATGTATTGGCTGTTGCATTTGTCTTAAGACCAGCAACACCCTTACCTGTTACCTGAGCCTTAACTTCGTATGTGCCATCAAGTTTTTGTGTCTTGTGGACTACTGTATAGTCGACAGTTGCGTTGTCGAGGAATATTGCATAGTATGTCGCATTGGCTGTAACCGTTATTGCTGCAATATTCATTGCTTCTGTAGCACTCTTGTTTGTATTCCAACCAATAAAGTGCTTACCTGCAGCTGCGGCTGGAGCATCAGGAGCTGTGAGACTTGCTCCATATACCAATGTTCCTGTCGAAATATTGGTTGATCCCTTCATCCATTTGATCGTGTATGACTTGCGGTCATACTTTATTTCAACGACTGTTGAACCATCCTCAGCAATTGTCTTTTGCTCAAATGTCTGAGCAGTGAATCCTGTATATGTCTTAGCTTTGGCTGTGGTCATTATTCCTGCAATACCACTAGCATTATCTTTCTCGTTGAGCTCATACGCATTTCCTGCGACATTCTGCCACATGTGATGAACCTCATAATGTACTGATGCATTGTCTACGAAAATTGCGTAATATGTGGCATCATTATCGTACTGAGATGGAAGTGTGATAGCAGCCTCCGCATCCTTGTCTGTATTCCAGCCAATGAAATGCTTACCAGCTACTGCTGCTGGTGCATCAGGAGCAGTTAATACTGTACCATAACGCTTCGTTGCAGCAGATATCTTCGTGCTACCGTTCATCCATGTTACGGTATAACTGTTGCGGTCATATTTGATCTCAACTACAGTACTGCCATCTTCTGCAATTGTCTTCTGCTCAAATGGCTGTGCTGTGAAACCCGTATACGTCTTTGCTGTCGCCTGTGTCTGGAGTCCCCAGATTCCTTCTGTTGTAACTCTTGCTGAAGCATCTTCTGTATAGTTGTCGTCGTCGAGATTTTGAAGAAGATATTTTACAACATATGGCTTTGTTTCATTATCTGCAAACACAGCATAGTACGCTATGTTCTCTGTGTATTTAGAGCTCTCGTCGAATGGCATTGGCATTTCAGATGCTGGATCCGTATGCCAACCAAGGAAATTCTTACCCGCAGGCACATTGACCTTTGCCACGTCTGGTACTACGAGCGGTTTCTCATAGCGCTCTGTGTTTTCCTCAACAACTTCATCACCATTCTTCCAAGTTACAGTATAGAGATCACGATCGTAATAGATTTTTGCAGTGATACCATCTTCATCAAGAATAACATCCTGTATCTCTTTTACATGGAATCCCCTTATCAACTCTCCTGTGAACACATAGTTTGACGCCTTTGTTTCACTCAAAAGATTACCTTTTACCTTTGGTTGACGTGTTGATGCATATTCGTCGTCGTCAAGATTCTGCTTGAAGTGTTCAATGTCATATTCCACCTCAATCATTCTTACATACTCTTCATATTTATCCTCTTCGACAAATAATTTAAAGCAAGTGTTGAATACAGAATTTTCCGCATAAATATCCATCAATTCCTTTGGCACGCATAAAATTTTCTGGTTGGCCGCACTTGCCGTGCCAGAGAATGAAGAACTTGCCGCAACAGGAGGTGTTGGCGATGCAAGTCTGACAACAGACAAATTCGTCATATTCTGCATTGAATAATGTCGAATTTCTTTCATATCGTCTCCCAAATCAATAGCACGTAATTTTGTTCCGTAGAAAGTGCGCACCGAAGGCGTTCCTGTGTTACCCGAAAGATATTGTGTACCATCAGCTACTGTATATAACATCTTCTTTCTTCCTCTTGGATAAGAAATCATAGATATCTTGCCAGTCTCTCTCTTATACAAAGCATCGTCATATACAAAAAGACCATTTTTGTTTCCATTCGATGCTGTAAACTTCTCAAGATTCTGCAATCTATAGAAGTAACCATCATTACCATCCAACTTCAGGTTTTGTCCAATATCAAATGTCTTGGCAATTTGATTGTCATGCATACCACTTCCAGCAATTGATGTCACCTCGTTAGGCATAACGTAGTCAACCACCTCAGCATTACTGCTCCAGCTGACAAGCTTCTTCATGTCCTTGGTGTATTCGATGCCTTCCTGTCCTTCTAGCTCTTTATATAGAGAAATATTGATATATTTTATTGCGACAGGCGCAGGAGCTGCACTATTGTCTATGTTCTCAGCCAATAGCACTTCACTATTCTGGCAGTCGACATATTTCAGCGATGTGCAACTGTAGAATGCTAGACTGACTATGTGTGTGACTGTCGTTGGCAAAATGAAAGTATCCGAACCATAAGTACCACTTTTGCCATCTGTCTGGAATGCCTTAAGAAGTTTATACGGAACTCCACCTGTATTTAATTCATACAAAGCCCTATTTCCGTTAGCATCTGTAATGACTCTATATTTAGGATTTTCTGGATCGACTGTCAAATTACATTTATCTGCACCAGTTATTCTGTAATAGTCACCAAAACCCGCAACCTTCTTTCCAAGACTGATATTTGTAGTAGATCCCCATCCATTACTGCCGACATATTCAAGACCACCTCCGTCAGTAAATGAATTTAGCGTCATATTCATTGAATGCGACAAGAATCTTTTTAATGTTGTTGGAGTTGTATAATCTATTTTGCCAGCTAAGACAGGAAAGAGTACCAGTTTGGTGATATTTTTGTCATATAATATACCTTTTGCGTCGACAACATAGTTCGTATTGCCTTCTGCGACTTCTACCTTATTTCCATAAAAACTAGCCCAACCAAACAATGTCGTACTATTATCACCAATGCTTGCCACATTTTTGCCTATTCTTAAGACGCCATCTTCTGGAGTTATACTCGTAACATAAAATGCATTGGCTTCAATTGTGGTCAATGATGGAGCATCAAGGTTTACGATTATACCGTTCCTCTTTGTTCCTTTATAGTCCATCAGTCCCGAAGAATCACCGCTATAGAAAAATGCTTGGCTCTTTATCGTCTTGACATTGCTTCCAAGAATAACCTGCTTCAACAGCTTACAATTGGCAAAACATTTGTAAGCAATAGTTGTCACCGGATATACGATATCATCCTTTTCTACATTGTCAGGAACCGCCACAATTCCCGAGTACTGATATGGTCCTTCGACCATTTCAGCATAACGAGCATCCGGATCGTCACTAGGATGCACCTTAAAATACATGGATCCCGGGCCTTCACCATAAACGACGTCATACGTCTGAGCCCAAAGCGTTGTACCACTCATCAACATTGTTGTAATGAGGAGCAATAAACTTAAGAACTTGTTTCTCATATATTATTCTTTTTTTGTTGCGTAACCATAAAGTGCGTACTAATACGCATAATCGGGTCAAAGTTAAGCATAATATACCAACCAGATATAAAAAAAAAGCAAAAAAGACCAACATTATATTAACAGACCCTGTGTGTAACTAACAAGTTATCAACAATGCGGACAAAAAAAACTCCAGTCCTCTCATGAGAACCGGAGTCATAAAATACTTAATTGATATGCTCTAGCAATTATTCGCCCTGATTGTCATCGTGGCGTAGACGGTCGAAGTTGCGACGCTCGCCCTGTGGACGACCTTCACGACGTGGACCGCGATCACCATCACGACGAGGGCCTCTATCGCCCTGTGGACGTGGAGCACGCTCGCGTGGAGCAGGTTCCGTCCATCCTTCTGGCTTAGGGAGAAGGTCGCGGCGTGAGAGACGGAGCTTACCAGTCTTCTCGTCGATCTCCTTGAGGAGAACCTCGATCTCTTCACCTTCCTTAACAACCTCAGCAGGGTCTTCTGTGCGCTTCCAATCCATTTCGCTTACATGGAGGAGGCCGTCCTTACCAGGAAGGATCTCTACGAATGCACCGAATGCAACGAGTGACTTAACCTTACCCTTGTATGTCTTGCCTACCTCAGGAACTGCGCAGATGAGGTTGATGCGTGCCTTTGCAGCCTCAATGTCGGCCTTATTAGAAGACGCGATGCTAACCTTACCGATGTTGCCCTCTTCTTCGATAGTGATTGTAGTATTTGTAGAAGCCTGTATTTCCTGAATGATCTTACCGCCAGGGCCGATAACAGCACCAATGAAATCCTTAGGGATAGTGATAAGTTCGATACGTGGCACGTGTGGCTTGTAGTCTTCGCGTGGAGCTGGGATAGTATCCTCGATGAGGTCGAGGATGTGGAGACGACCCTGCTTAGCCTGCTCGAGAGCCTTCTCGAGAACCTCATAGCGGAGACCGTCGATCTTGATATCCATCTGTGTTGCTGTGATACCATCACGTGTACCGATTACCTTGAAGTCCATATCACCCAAGTGGTCCTCGTCACCAAGGATATCTGAAAGCACGCAATACTTGTCTGACTTATCGTCCGAGATAAGACCCATAGCGATACCAGCACATGGCTTCTTGATCTTTACGCCGGCATCCATCAATGCAAGTGTACCTGCACAAACAGTAGCCATTGATGAAGAGCCGTTCGACTCGAGGATATCAGATACTACACGTACTGTATATGGTATATCCTCTGGGATCATGTTCTTAAGGCCACGCATAGCGAGGTGACCGTGACCAATCTCGCGACGACCTACGCCCTTAGGAGCCTTAGGGTCGTTAGTAGAGAATGGAGGGAAGTTGTAGTGGAGGAGGAACTTGTCGGTGCCCTGAACAGTAGCCTCGTCGATAAGCTTCTCGTCGAGCTTAGTACCGAGAGTAACAGTAGAGAGAGACTGAGTCTCACCACGAGTGAAGATAGCCGAACCATGAGGTCCAGGGAGGTAACCCACCTCGCACCAGATAGGACGAATCTCGTCCATGCGACGACCGTCGAGACGCTTAGTCTCATCGAGCATAGCGCGACGAACAGCGTCACGCTCTACATCGTGGTAGTAGCGCTTGATGTTAGCTTCAGGAATTTCGCCTTCGAAACCTTCTGGGTAGTGGTTTGCTATAAATTCAGTAACGATAGCTTCGAAACGATCGCCACGTTCAGCCTTGTTAGCGCAAGCCGAGCATGCTACCTCGTATGCCTTAGGATAGCACTCCTTACGAACGAGTTCGCGGAGCTCTTCGTCGTTGTTCTCGTGGCAGTAAGAACGCTTAGCCTTGCCGCATTCCTTAGCAAGTTCAACCTGAGCAGCAACCTGCTTCTTGATAGCCTCGTGAGCGAACTTGAGGGCTTCGAGCATAACAGTCTCAGAAACCTCCTTAGCCTCGCCTTCTACCATGTTGATGTCGTTGGCAGAAGCAGCAACCATGAGGTCGAGGTCGGCACGCTCAAGATCCTTAGAAGAAGGGTTGATGACAAACTTGCCATCGATACGAGCTACGCGAACCTCAGATATTGGTCCGTTGAATGGGATGTCGCTGACAGCCATAGCAGCAGATGCTGCAAGACCAGCGAGTGAGTCTGGCATCACGTTCTCATCAGCAGAGAAGAGAGTGATAGTCACAAAAGTGTCAGCGTGATAGTCGTCTGGGAAAAGTGGACGGAGAGCACGGTCGACAAGACGAGCGATAAGGATCTCGTAATCGGATGCACGACCTTCGCGCTTTGTGAAGCCGCCAGGGAAGCGACCTGCTGATGCGAATTTTTCTTTGTACTCTACAGTCAATGGCATGAAGTCGGTGTCTGGCTTAGCTTCCTTCGCACTTGTTACTGCTGCGAGGAGATAAGTGCCGCCGCACTTTACCATAACTGAACCGTCTGCCTGCTTTGCTAATTTACCTGTTTCAATGGTGATGGTCCTTCCGTCACCCAAGTCAATTACCTTTTCAAATGGTGTTGGTTTAATCATGACTTTGTTAATCTTTCTTTTTATAACCTTTAATATCGCGTCAAAGTTAACAAAAGTTATGGACTTTTATCAGAGCAACTCTTTTTTTCTTCAAAAAGCACCAATAAAAAAAGAGATGAAGGTTGAAAACCCACATCTCTTAATACATCCGAGCGGCAAACGGGACTCGAACCCGCGACCCTCAGCTTGGGAAGCTAATGCACTACCAACTGTGCTATTGCCGCAAATGACGCTACAAAATTATCAAAATTTTTTCATCTGACAATTCCGAACAACATATATATTTTACCAACTTCCACCACCGCCGCCACCGCCAAAGTGACCGCCACCGAAACCGCCAAAAGATCCGCGACCTCCACTGAATGATCCCCAATCAGAACTACTGCCCCAAACAAACGGACCACCAAGACCGCCAAAAGTAACATGACCACCGCCTTTGTGATTATCACCCTTGACCATACGTGACAAGACAATGAATATGGCAATAATCAACAGAACAGATATTGTTGTACGAAAAAAGTCATCCTCATCATTGGATGATGCATAATATTCTCCTTCACACGCTTTCATAACAGCAATTGCACCTGCAATGATACCATTGGCATAATTGTTTTGGAGAAAATATGGAATCATCTCGTCATTAACGATATGCGTACACACGACATCCGGCAAAGCACCTTCGAGTCCATAACCGGGAGCAATAAATGCTCGGCCCCTATCATTTGCGGAAAATTTAGGCTTCACAAGTATCACAACGCCGTTGTTTTTCCCAGACTGACCAACACCCCACTTCTCGCCGATCTCATAGGCATAGGAAGAGACATCGTAGCCTTCAAGATCTCGGACCGTTACAACAGTCACTTGCGTTGATGTCCGCAGCGCATATCTGACAAGAGAGTCCTCAAGTGCAGCCACCTGACGCTCGGACAACACCCCGGCAAAGTCATTGACAAGTCTCTCTACACTTGTTTTTTGCACGATTGCCGTGCTTGCCAATGAGAAAAACAGAAAAAGACATGTCAAGATGAACTTTTTCATGTTGAAAAGACTATTAATCACCAAAAGAGACTTCATTTGGCAATTCGTTTTTATCATCAGATTGATACGGGAAATAGGCTTTCAATTTTTCGCCTGTCATCCGTATTCCTGCACACAAACCACCTACTATATCCCCAGCACGGAAAGAGTCTGACAAAGCAACGCACACATCATTCCAAAAGTCGTCATCAACCTTCTGATTTATACCCACATCGCCAATCACGGCAAATTTCCTCTCTTCCGATGCCAAATAGAAAAGGACGCCATTACGCAATTCTGTCTTATGCATGCCAAGACGCGCAAAAGCCTTTGCAGCATCATCCAACACGTTGGACGAACAATGCTTATCGATATGGACGTGAATCTCTCCAGAGCAATTACACTCAGCTTCAGCTATAACTTGCTCTATACGAGTACACTCTTCTTGTGTCAGAAAACGAGTTCCCATCAGAACTGAACGGTTGGAGCTTCTTCTGCGCCTGCTTTAGCAGTAAAGTATGGCTTGGAAGTGAAGCTGAAAAATCCTGCTATCAAATTATTTGGGAACTTGCGTATGTAAGTATTGTAATCACGTGCAGCATCATTAAATTTCTGACGTTCGACAGTGATGCGGTTTTCCGTACCTTCAAGCTGAACCTGAAGATCTCGGAACTGCTCGCTGGCCTTCAAATCCGGATAATTTTCCTGCACCATAAGCAAACGCGAGAGCGCAGACGAAAGACCATCCTGAGCCTGTTGGAATTTCTGAAGCGAAGCCTCATTGATATTTGATGCGTCGATTGTCACACCTGTCGCTTTTGCTCGAGCCTCAACAACGGCTGTGAGCGTTTCACTCTCGTGAGCAGCATAACCCTTGACCGTTGCCACAAGATTTGGAATGAGATCGGCACGACGCTGATACACGTTTTCAACCTGAGCCCATGCAGCTTCAACACCTTCCTGCTTTTCTACCATTGTGTTGTAACCACAACTTGACAACATAATCGTTGTCAATGCACACAAAATCAAAGTTTTAATATTTTTCATAACCATATAATTATTTAGTAACTTTTTTATTATTTCCTATTATAGCACCTCCGAAATGGCCTTGATGACCTATCACGTGAGGAGTCGTTTTTGCCGATTTATTCGAACTTTCCGGAAACTTTCCTGTTTCAATAAAATCGAGAGCAATGGCCGTAAGCGGCTCATCTGTATCGCCCAAAGTTCCCATATCCGAATACGAAAGTTCATCAACCATGTAATCCGGATCAATTCCCGTATGATTAGACGTATCAATCGTTTTATCATTCGAGTTATAATAGACTGCAATTATAGGCGCTACCATCCAGTTATTTATCTGGGGATTATAATACGGACGTCCCGTACCCATTGTCACAAAATCTGACGGCAACATTATCTGGAGCGTTGTATTCTTGCCTCCAGTCGACTTACCTATGGTATATACACTCATATATGGCTCAAGACCAATAATTGTTGACTCCGATGCCGAATAAGTATCATTTCCTGTCAATATAAAAATTCTGTCGAGATCGAGAGAACTAGAAGCAAGAGAAGCATCAAAAAAGACGCTCGCAGAATCTCGGCTATACTCAGCAGCTGCACTCAATTTATCATTGAAATCATAATAAACGAGCAAATCTCCATTCGCCACATTCTTTTGCGGAGCAATAAGACTGCAAAGGTGCTGCATCGCAGTCATATAGCCGCCACGATTGTAGCGCAAATCAAGGATCAACTCGCGAACACCCTGCGACTTAAAGTCTGCGAAGACACTTGTGAGTTCATCATCAAAATGCGAGAAATAGTCCATGTATAGCAAATAACCGACTTTCTTGCCTGCACGTTCAAAAACAGAATGTTCCGCCACAGGACTAACATCGATTTCATCTGCCGTGATTTCATATTCCAAGTCGTAGAACTCATTCTTCTGCGCATCATAGCGACTTACAGTATATTTAGCAGTAGTCTTGCCAAACAGCGAAATATAATTGCTCTTTGTCAGACGTTCACCATCGACTTTGTAGATAAGATCTCCTCGCTTTGCACCCGCAATGTAAGAAGGCGTATCCTTATATACATAGTTAATGTTGACATAGATTTTATCATCATCGTCGTCGTAAACCATGAACACATATTCCCATCCCATCGACGTACTTTGCCCACTGACCTCTTTCGAATATCCATCTGCATCATCGCTGATGAAAGAGAAAATGTCGTCTTTATAGAGCAAACCATAGAAATAATCTTCGGTATTATCCTGCGCCCTGTAATCAAGATTTGGCATCTGGTCATACCAATAATAATAGTCGGTCATGACTTCATGGACGAACCTGTTAGCCTCAACTTTCAGGCTATTGCCGCCGGGAATATGACCACGAGACGGACGGTCATCATCCTCATCGCACGAAACAAATGCCAATGCGACAAACGCAGAAAACAGAATTATATATTTGTTTATACGTAACAATTTCACTCTTTTAATTCGCAAATATATACTTTATAGCACGAATTGCGTTCCAAAATGCAAAAAATCGGCAATACAGACGAAAAGTTTTGAGACAAATCCCGCAAACTCCCGAAACACGCTATTTACAAGATCTCAATCCCAAAGATATACGCTGATCAATTTCTTTTGAAAATTCTCCGTCATTGAGCGAACGAGCCTTCTCAAGATATCGCTTTGCAGCAGCAAAATCCGAATGGCGAATCTTTAGATCAGCAACATACACAGCCGAATACGGACCAAAATAGCGCTTGTTTTTCGGAGCAAGTGCAATAACCTTTTCATAATGGCTCAGCGCAGATTGTTCATTGCCGAGCAAGTCTTCTGCACGAGCCATGCGAAAATAATACTCTATCAAGTCATCATCAGCAGGTTTATAGCGATTCAAGACATCAAGGGATTCCGCATAGTTGCCATATTCGAACAAAAAACGAGCCTTTACAAGTTCGACCTTCATTTGCGGAAAAATCAGTGCATCGGCTTTTGTTCGCTTATCGACATCCGAAGAAGCATCAAAAGAAGCCGCAGTCGTACTCATCATCAAAGCCTCTTCCCGACGTCCTTTCAAAAGCAATGCATAGGCCTTGATCAAATAGCCATCATTGACACAAGAAACGCCTTTGTAACTCTTCAAAAACAAATCCGCATATCGAATGGCCGCATCGGCATCAAGATGGCGCAATGCGAATTTCGCACGCTGATGAAGAATAAGAGGAAATCGCTCGAAAGAGGACTGCGCAAGATTATCCATTATCTCTTCAGCCTCTGCTCCCAACTGACGACGGCCGCAACTCAGCAAATAAAGATATGAAATGCCTGGAGAAGTACTGCTGCGCAACTCGTCACGCTGTTCGTTCGATATGCGTTGCTCATGCGACAGAAAAATATTCGTAAACGTCAGAATGAGAGACTCTTCATTCAATCCGGAAACATTCTTGACTTTCGAATGATAGAGATCAACTTCGCTGAAACCACGAGCAAGATTGCCCTCACCAAATCCGAAAAAGCCTGCAAGTCCTTTCCATTTTTCAGGAATCTGCGAAAGCAGAATATCAAAGATAGAACGCAACATCAGTTGCCCATCATAAGTCGGATATTGCTCTTCACCTCGAAGAAACGAACGGTATGCCTTCCAGAAAAGCACGCCTCCACCCCACAAACTGCCATTGCTCATTTCCACCAAGCATCTGTGCAACTGCAAATTGCATTTCAGAGTCGCTGCATAGCGATGTTTTTCTGCAAGTTCAAGAGCAATGTCGCTTTGACGTATGTAGCTTTCATAATTCTTCTTATTGTTAGCTGAAGTATATAGCATAATAGCATTGTACTCAGCGACATACGCTTTAATTGCAGGATCAGAAATCTGTTGAAGTTCAGAATTATAGCGGTCAGAATCCAAGGCATAGACAGCACCGAGCGCAGCAGAAGCATGACGTTCCGAAAGCACATTCTCCTGAGCCACAGAAAACAGACCCAAGAGAGCAAAAACGAATGTGGTCAAAAACTTTTTCATGCGAAGCTACTATCCGCCAAAGAGTCTCTTGAACAGACTCTTTTTCTGCTGCTTATACAATGGTTGTCCTTCCGGACAAAGCGCTTGATAAATCTCGCCCCACGAAGGCAAACCGCCGAAATTACGATCGTCAATGTAGATGTCAGCATCGATTTTGCGGGAAGCATTTCCATCGAGGACCTCACCTGGATATGCACTATTAACGGCATAGAATTCCACACCATTTTTCTTACACAATTCTACAGCATCATCAAGCAGAGAACCTACACGGCATGTCCACAACACGAGCAAATATCCTTTATGCTGTAACTCGCGAAGAGTCTGGAACGCAAATGCACGTTCGCGACCCATCTGAGGGTAACGATTTTCGACAATTGTTCCGTCAAAATCGACTGCAATAATCTTGTCCATATCAATCAGTTTTCACGAATTATATATTGTCTTGAAGGATACGAAAGCAATATAAGAATCGTCAACATTCCTGTCATATATATGCAGCTCTCGACAACCGTCACAAAATACGCGAGACTTGAGAGAAACGACAAGACATTCATCGTTACGATACGGATGCGGTATGCCTTTCCAAATATGACAATCTGCTCTTCTTCCGGCTTATCCTCGCATTTTGCTTCGGCACGTTTCAACAGCCAATGAGTCAGAGGGATTGCGACCAAGGCAGCCAAGAAAAGCAATACGAGGAGCAAATAGCCGAGACGCTCATTAACAAGTGATTCGTCGGCAGCAAAATAGAACAATGCAAAAAATGCCAATGGCGGCACTGAAGCTATCAGGAAAAACTGGCGCAACTGCTTTAAAAGTGAGTCCATTTATCTTTTCTTTTTTTATTATCAGTAAGTTAAAGTTTTGTCAAACGGAACACGATTGACAATCGAACGTCCGAGCGTTACCTCATCGGCATATTCAAGTTCATCGCCAACAGCAATACCGCGAGCGATGGTTGTTACAGGCACGCCATACTTGGCTATACGCTTGTAGATGTAAAAGTTCGTCGTATCGCCTTCCATCGTAGTGCTCAGAGCCAAGATGACCTCATCGGCTGCATTAGACGCGATTTTATCGTCGAGCGAATCGATATTAAGATCGTCGGGACCGATTCCATCCATTGGCGAAATCACGCCACCAAGGACATGATAGATTCCGTTATACTGATGAGTGCTCTCGACCGCCATCACATCGCGAACATTCTCAACGACACATATCTGTCGATGATTGCGATTCTTATCGGCACAAATTTCGCACGTATCACTATCTGATATGTTGTGACACACATGACAATAACACATGTCATTACGCACACTTCGGATTGCTTCGGCAAAAGACTCAACGTCGCTTTTGTCCTGTCGCAGAATATGAAGGACAAGACGCAATGCCGTTTTGCGACCAATGCCCGGCAATTTTGCAAATTCCGAAACCGCATTATCGAGCAGATGTGATGAATAACGAGTCTGATTCATGAGTGCAAATATAATAATAATAACGAGAAACATAGCAACAAAAATAAAGTGCGACCATGTTGCGTAATCAAAGAGGCCATTTGCGAGATTAAGAGTCCGTGACGGCACCAAATGAATAAAGTTTAGCAAAAAATTGAGAAAAAGTTTGGCATATCAAAAAACAATGTCTAATTTTGCACCGTCTTAAACGAAAGACACGACACGGGCGCTTAGCTCAGCTGGTTTAGAGCATCTGCCTTACAAGCAGAGGGTCGGGGGTTCGAATCCCTCAGCGCCCACTCCGAATGTCGGACATTGAAATGGTGAGGAACAACTTGGGGCAACCCGTCAATCGGGCGCTTAGCTCAGCTGGTTTAGAGCATCTGCCTTACAAGCAGAGGGTCGGGG
>JAKSLG010000008.1 GCA_024401295.1 Bacteroidales bacterium
GCCTTTCTTGTCATTTTTTTCACGCTCCTCCAATGATGCGACACTTATGGCTTCGTTGAAGCCATTTCGGAAGGTGACTTTTTGCTTGAGCGGTGTCACTCCACTGAGGCGGCATTTCTCTCCTGATGTTCTTCACAGGCTCAAGGCGACTTTCATGGCTTCGTCACAGCAAGGACGAATGTCCTAAAAGTACGAAAAGCACTATTGAGCATCCCTTCATGCTCCGTTGAAAATACGAGATAATTCCGTACTAAGTCCGTTTCACCTCCGTTTCAGGTCCGATTCAAGTCCGATTTATGGACGGAGATGTCACGGAGGTGAAATATGTTCTTTTTGTGCTTTTTTCGAAGGAATCTGGGAATCATCACGGAGGCACTAGGGAGAAAACTGCGAAGCTGAGCACAAGCCAATGAAGAGTCTGCGGATTATTTCATTTTCGTGCATAACGAGGAAACCATTTGCGGGACATTCACGTAAAAGTGGGTTGTGAGAAAAAGAACAGAATAGTAATAACATAAATTCATAGATATGAAAAATTTATTTTCCTTGGTTTTGATGTTGCTCTGCACAGGTCTGGCATGGGGACAAGAGGCTGTTACAGGCGCCGCAATGTATGTGATTGAAGAAAACGGCTTTAGTGGTAGTGGCACAGACAAAGATCTTGATAATATCATAACAAGTTATTCTGGTGATGCCGAATCGATAGTGATACCGGCTACGCTGCTATGCCCATCTTTTGATGAACAAGTTACAATAACCGAAATCTCGTCTCTTGGTACAAACAGCACTATCAAGAAGGTCACCTTTTCCAGTGATATCCAATCCATATATATTGCGTACGACGCATTCGAAGGATTGTCGGCTCTTGAGGAAGTGATTTTACCTGCTACTGATGTCTACACGATCACAGGAGGTACAGAGTTTGTTTACAACACAAACGCTCCAATAGCACCGAGTTGGTCGCTTTCCGAAGGTGTGCTGACTGTGTACAAGAATATTACGGCGACTAGTAATAACTACTGGTCTAACAATAAAACAAGTATAACAAAAGTTGTATTTTCAGAAGGCGTTACAACAGTTGGAGCGGGTTCGTTTTATGATTGCAAAAATCTTAAGGAGGTGACATTGCCTAAGACCATAACCACAATAGGCGATTGTGCTTTTCAGTACTGTACATCATTGGAATCCATTGAGATACCAAACAGTGTAACAGTAGTTGTTGGTGCTGCATTTTCCGGATGCTCAAAACTCAGCAGCATAAAACTGTCAGAAAATCAGGCTAGCATATCAAGCGAATGTTTCCGTTTTTGCACGGAACTTAAGAGTATATATATACCAGCCAGTGTGACATCTATAGCCGGAAGAGCATTTGAAGGCTGTAATAATCTGTCAGAGATATCTGTAGCAGAGGAAAATAAAAATTACTCTACTTCTGATGATGGGCGGTTGCTGTATAGCAAGGACAAAACAGAACTGGTGTTTGCTGGCAGCATAACGGGAGAGTACACAATAGACGGAAATGTGACAGAAATATTGGGATATGCCTTTTATAACAGCAAAGGATTGACTTCCGTTGTCATTCCGGAAGGCGTCACAAAGATTGGCAACTGTGCTTTTGCCCAGTGCGGCTTGACAAAAGTGAAAATACCAGCAAGCGTGACGTCTTTTGGGGATGCTCCTTTCTCAAAAAACAATCTGGAAGAACTAGTAGTGGCAGAGGGAAATACGGCATTCGTCTCGGAAGATAATGTAGTCTATTCCATAGACAAGAAAACCCTGACATTTTGCTCATCGAGCAAGGCAGGTAATTTTGTTGTACCAAATGGCGTAGAAACCATTGGTGGATATGCTTTTTATTGGTGTGACAAGTTAACGTCCATAACGTTTCCTAACAGTGTAACATCTATCGGCTCGTCTGCGTTCTCAGCCTGTAACAATTTGTCATCTATTACCATATACAACGAAAAAGTTATTGCGTGTAGAGCAGATATCTCAAGTATCAATCTTTATGTTCCTGAAAGCTGCATAGAGGCATACAAAGAGGATAGTAAATGGAAAACAGCAAAAAATATTTTGGGTCTCCCGAACTCCAATGAGGATGAAAAGAGCGGTTGGCAGTATAGTATAAATTACAGCAATCAGACAGCGCAGATTACAGGATACAACGGTGACAGGACAAAAGTTGAGATTCCAACGAAAGTGGACTTTAACGGTCTGGAGCTGAAGGTGATCAATGTACAAAGCATTGAAGGAGGAAGCATCAACTGGCTCACATTGCCAGACGATGTCAACATTACCTATTCAGGGGATCTTTTGGAGAAAGTGCCAGGCGTCACTCTCGAAGTGACAACGACAGAGTTCGATAACATCAGTAATATCGGAAGTCTGATTAGGAGTGCCGTGCTGGTGAAAGTGCCAGAGGAGAAAATAGAAGCATTCAAAAAGAGCTATCCGGATGTGAAGATCTTTGGCGATGGTGCAAACGAAGAGAACAGCGACTATGACGAGGAGACCAACACGCTCCAGATAGCCATCGACGAGAATACGAACATCAATGACATTGCAACGATAGTCAACAGCGGTGCGACGATAGCCGAGAACATCATCGTGACCCTTGATGGCGACCTCGACCTCACCGAGATAGCCGACGAGGCATTGCAGGCATGGCAGCAGATAGGCACAGAGGAGAATCCGTTCACCGGCACATTCGACGGTGGAGGCAACAGCATCAAGATCAACGAGGCAATAGGAGCACTCTTCGGAACAATCGGCCAGGAGACGACGTTGGGCAATGACGATCCGGACTTCGGAATCAAGAACCTGAACATCGTTGTTGGCGAGGCCTCAGCGAACACGGACGAGAAGGTTGAATCGGTAGAGACAGATGACAATGGCGAGGAGAAGACCATCAGCTACTACGGTCTTCTTGCGCAGAACAACTACGGAACCATCAGGAACACGGTTGTAGTGGGCTCAATCGCATGTGACGAAGACAAAAATCTGGGAGAGAATCCGACAGCATGTCTCGTGGCCAACAACGAGGGTGTGATGGACCACGTGGTAGGCTACTTCGGAACAGATGAGGAGGAGACAGCCAACAAGGCTTCGATCATCGTCATCCAGAACATAGGCCGTGGCCGCACGAAGGGCCGCGTGTCGAAGTCGGCTTCGAACGGCAAGGCGAAAGGCAATTCAGCGCTCAGCTATGAGCCTGACGAGAAGGAGATAAAGCTCAACTACCGCCTCTACACCGACGAGGAGTTTGCGAGCGGCGAACCGGCCTACTGGCTGAACTTTGACGGCGAGGGTTATTCGGGCAGCTTCAGCGGCGAATGGGCAAAAGGCTCGAAACATCCTGTCAAGGTTGTTGCCGACGGCCAAGGTGCGGCAATACGCATCAGCTATATCCTCGACGGCAAGAACGAGTCAGAAGTGAACCTCAAGGGTGATTTCTTCGCCAACGAGAAGAGCAGACTCAAGATCAACTATGACATCAAGCCAGACGCCATCAAGATCAACGGCACGGAGGTGGCCGCAACCATTGGCGCTGACGAGGCAACGATACAGCTGTCGCAGGTTGAGAGAAACGCCAAGGGCGAGAAGAATGTGACTCTGGTATATAACAAGAGTGCAGCTACGTCAATAGGCGAAGAGAGCTTCGAGACCGTAGCGATAAGCGCCAACGGCAAGAGCATCAGCGTGAGCGGCGGAGCAGGACAGACGGTTGAGATCTTCGACATCAAGGGCCGCATGGTTGTAAGCCAGACGCTGGACAACAACACTGCAACGATAAGCCTTCCGGTTGCCGGCATCTATGTTGTCAAGGTCGGCGACGTGACAGAGAAGGTTGTTGTGAGGAGTTTTTGAGTTTTGAGTTTTAAGTTTTGAAGTTATAAGTGAATAAGTGGCGACGCCGGGTTTTGACTTGGCGTCGTTTTTTATGTTAGAATTATTATGTTCGGCGTAGGCTCAGAGGAAACGAAGTGCTATTCGTGGACAAGTCTTCCATCTTCTGTGCCGACGAAAAGACAGAAGCAAGAAAAGGCTCGTCGCTGAGAGCTGTCTCGCTAAAAAATCGTCTCACTCAGCTACACGGCAAAAACTCGCTCCGCTCAGACATTTGCCGCGCTTCACGCTGATCTTACCGATTTTTTTTAACGCAAACAGCTCAAGGCGACTTTTTTGCTTAAGCGACAGACACTTTAAGTTCTAAGTGGCAAGTTATAAGTTGTGAGTTTGTTCAGAATGGGCTTGAGCTACGTCGAACGGAATGGTGACTTAAAAATTAGGGCTTATGAAATAAAACGCTGGTCATATAAAACAAAAGCCAACCCTCATCTGAGAGTTGGCTTTTTTTATCTGCGATTTAACTGAAAATCAGTTGAAGATGACCGTCTTGTTCTCGAACACGAGTGTGCGACGTGCAACGTGTGCGGCAACAGCACGTGAGAGGACGATCTTTTCGACATCCTTGCCCTTCTGGACGAGCGTTTCCGGCGTGTCGCGGTGAGTGACCTTCACGATGTCCTGCTCAATGATTGGACCGGCATCGAGGTCTTCTGTAACGTAGTGGCTCGTTGCACCGATGAGTTTCACACCACGAGCGTATGCCTGATGATACGGCTTTGCGCCGACGAAGGCCGGCAGCGTCGAATGGTGGATGTTGATGATTCGATTTGGGAACGAACGAATGAAATCACTTGAGAGAATCTGCATATAACGTGCAAGAACGACAAAATCAATCTGATTATCATTCATGAGCTTCATCTGCAGCTGTTCCTGCTCAGCCTTGTTTTCCTTCGTGATCTTGATTAGATGGAAAGGTATGCCAAATTGGTCGGCCACGGTCTTCATCTCCTCATGGTTGCCAATGATAAGCGGAATCTCGACATCGAGTTCGCCGCCATGATAGCGAGCCAAAAGGTCATAGAGACAATGCGACAGTTTTGACACCATTATGGCCATGCGCAACTTGTGGTCGCTGAAATCGAGCTGCCATGTCATGTGGCAAGGTGTTGCAATGGCATGCTGGAAAGCCGGAGCAATCTGATCCTTGGTGAGCGCAAATCCTTCAAGTTCCCACTCGACACGCATGAAAAATTGTCCTTCGAGTTTGTCTGTATGCTGATCGAGGGCAACGATGTTGCCGCTGTTGCGCTGAATGAAATCTGTCACGCGCGAGATAAGACCCTTCTGGTCAGGGCAATGAATGCGCAAAATGGCGGTTACGTTTTTTGTCTGTTCCATCTTCGTTTCTATTTCGGCCGCAAAGTTAACCATAAGAGTTTTAATTTGCATAATCTGAGAATATAAAAACAAAGCAGAAATTCCACATAACTACATGAAGCACTTTCATTTCAAATCAAAAAATAACTACATTGCATTTGGTATATCTGAACAATTTTTTTTCGTTAAAAATTTATAACTTTGCGGTCATGTTGAAACTAGGTGTTATGGCTTCTGGCGGTGGAAGCAACTTCAAAGCAATATTGAACCGCATGGATAGTGGCGACCTCGACGCCCGTTGCGAATTCCTGATTACGAACAACGGCGGATGTGGTGCGGTTGGTCATGCCGAGTCGCACAACATCCCTGTCTATCATATTTCCGGCAAGACACATCCTGACGTGGCCGACTATGAGGCTGCACTCCTCAGCGTGATTGAGAAACATTCCATCGACTTGCTCATTCTGGCCGGATACATGAAAAAGATACCGGATTGCGTCGTTGAGAAGATGCCTGACAGGATCTTGAACATACACCCTTCGCTATTGCCGAAATTTGGCGGAAAAGGTTTCTGGGGACTTCATGTTCACGAGGCCGTACTTGCTGCAGGCGATAAGGAATCGGGCCCTACTGTTCACCTCGTTTCAAACGAAATTGATGCCGGACGCATCCTTGCCCAGCGCAGAGTGCCTGTGATGGAAGGCGACACACCTGAAACACTTCAGGCAAGAGTGCTGGTTCAGGAGCATGACATCTTTTGGCGCACCATAAAGGAATACGGCGCATCACTTGGGAAATAAGCATACGCTATCAAATAAAAAATCTACCTTCTTGCTTGTCAAAAAGGTAGATTTTCTTTTTATGCATGTTTTGTCCTACTGCTTTGGCGGCAGGATCACACAACTGCGCTTGAACTCCTTGCGCTTGCCTCCCGTCTGCCATGCCGAGATGTAAACGATATATGTTCCCGGTGACATGACCTGACCATTGTCGGAACGACCATCCCAACGCAATTCACCAGAGACCGACATCGGAGTGTTGTTGAGCGGCATGGCAATAAGTTCGCCATACGACGTGAAGATCTTCATCGTAGCATTCCATTGGCCATCATCGAAGCGAGTGGCAATAACCATCTCCGAATCCGTGCCGTCGCCGTTTGGAGTGAATTTTCTTCTGATCATCTCGATATCTGATTCAGGCTTTGCGATGCCATCACGATTTTGCGAGTTCACCTCCGTTGGAGTTGAATAGCCACAGAACGACGAAGCCGATGTCCAATTGGCAGCATCGTTGGTCGGACCGTCTGTCTTGATTCGTTCAAGCGATACGTTATGATGATCGGCCTGCAACTGCGAATACATCGACTCTGAATATGTCAACTCATCGATTACATAACCATCAATGAGACAGATTGTGAAAGTGCCTTCCGATGGCAGGTTGCCCAACTGGCTGTTGCCGACGAGCATCTCGGGATGCAATGGCGAACATGATGCCACAAAGATCAGGCTGTCGTTACACAGGACAATGTAATCGCCTGGGAACATGAGCCTTGACGTCTCTGACATTCTCGTGCATGACTTTAAGATGCCATCGCTTTTCTGACCGAAAAAGAGGTCATGGAGATCAAATGTGCTTTGGCTTCGATTATATATTTCGACGAAATCAGCCGACGACGGATTGGCATTGCTCATAATCTCGTTGATTACAATATCGCCATAACCTATCGGCGCTGGAACAGCCAGCTTCATATCGCCCATTTCGAGGCTATTTCCAGCCAAATCTTCAACGGAAATACCACCGACGGAATATACAGCTCCACTCGCAACAGTCGTATTCAAGGCGATCGTAAAATCGGCCAGAGTGACATTGTCAACATCCACTATGCTGAACTCATATTGAACATCGCCAATTCTGATTTTATGCTCAAATGTTGTGGTGTCAACTGGCTCGCTGAACGTCAGGTAAATCAGTGTTCCTGCTTTGTTGATTGAAAGATTTTTGACTACAGGAGATGTCGTATCAATCTGGTCCATCACAACGGAATTTACGCATCCCGGAGTTCCGCCCATGCTTGCCTCAGAAGGCTTCCAGCAACTCTTGTCCTGCGACATGTTGAATGGGTCGCATTTCTCTAGTGACCAGCCTTTCTTCGACTTGAACGACTCGCCATATTGTGCCGCAGAATAATCTATATAATCGGCAACTACGCCATCAGCATTGCTGAGGATAATGCGTCCGCCATTATTTGCCAATGTTGGCCATGGCTTGGCTGCACACACTTTGCCAAAAGGCTTAAACTCATCGACATGCGTCTGACCACAGATTATGACACACTCCTCCGGACCGACATAACACTCAGCCAAAACACCTGTTGCGTTACCATTGGATATTGTCCATTCTGTCAAATCAAGGACCTCCTTCGACGTGTTTATAATCTCGACATATTCAACAGAAGGCAAGCCATATTCATCGGATGGATTCGACATTATCTCGTTGATAACCACACATCCTCTAAAGAATATATCAGACGATTCCGGCTTTTCTTCAATGTTCAAACGTCCATTGGTCTCAAGACTCTCAAGGAAATATACGCCTTCCTTACGCGTCTTGCTGAATACGGTCTCGACGCCCATGTAATTCTGCTTCGGATGAGCCGATGGCTGAATGATGCACTCGGCGCGGCATAATGAATCTTTTGATGCCTCTATGCTATATTTATATGTATTGTCAATCATCTCGCGACGAACGACTACCGCCACTTCGCCCATCATCGACGAAAGGAAATCCTTTCCTGTTGCTGCCAGGCTCGTATTCGTCCCATTCTTGCGACGATTCAGCGAAACGGTCTTGTTCGTTCCGCCAAATTGCACGAAAACGCCACTCTTCAGACTGTCATCCTCGGCTGTAAGGAATACACGCATCATGTTCGACGACGACAATGCATTCTCATATCTGAACATCATCTTCCATTCCGCTACCGTGTCGAGTCGTGCCACTTCCGTAGCAATGAATGCCGGACTCTTCTCGCTCCGCGAACGTAACTCGAGCTGGCCATCGCTGACGACATAATCTGTCGCCATTCCACTCCACTCATAACCAGCAAATGTCAGAGGACCGACAGGATCGGGATCCGTACCCGTGTCAGATTCCGAATCCTCATTCAGGATTATGTTGATTCGACCAGAAGTCTCAAACGTTTCGAGGAAATAAACGCCTTCCTTGCGCGTCTTGCTGAATACGGTCTCGACGCCCATATAATTCTGTATCGGATGTGCCGATGGCTGAATGATACACTCGGCATGGCAGATTGATTCGCCCTTTTCTGCTTCAAGGTAATAGTTGTACGTATTGTCTATCATCTCGCGACGAACAACTACTGACACCTTACCCGTCGTCGACGAAAGGAAATCCTTGTCCATCGCTACCAGACTGGTATTCGTCCCATTCTTGCGACGATTCAGCGAAACAGTCTTGTTCGTTCCACCAAATTGCAAAAAGATACCGCTCTTCAAATTATCATCTTCGGCCGTAAGAAATACACGCATCATGTTAGATGACGACAATGCATTCTCATATCTGAACGTCATATTCCATTCTGCTACCGTGTCGAGTTGCGCCACTTCCGTCGCTATGAATGCCGGACTCTTCTCACTCTGCGAACGCAACTCGAGCTGGCCATTGCTGACGACATAATCCGTCGTCATTCCGCTCCACTCATAACCAGCAAATGTCAGAGGACCGGCAGGCTCTGGGTCCGAATCAGGGTCTTGACTCTGACCCGGATCATCAGGTTTCTGAGGCTGCGGAAGTTCTTCCGTAGAAATATCAAGATCCTTTATAAGGATATTATCGACGTTTTTCGATGAATACTGGATATTGAATCCGACATACTGACCGTCATAAGCCGATGACAGATTACATTCTTCGCTAAACTTATTCGTCTGGTTGTCACATTTCACCTCGACATCCATGCCTAACACACATTCGCCATCACTACCCGCCAGACTCTTTCTCACGACAATGTCAACCTCTGCTGGAAACGAAGTAAACAGGTCGTCTGCCGACATCAGTTCCTTTTCCTCTTCATTACAAAGCACAATGTTTTTCGCATTATTGCCGATTCTGACATTCATGCCTTTTGTTAGCTTTTCATCCGCTAAAAAATAAAACCACATGCGGTTTGCATTCGATAATGTCGATTTTATCGTTGCATGAAAATGCCAGACATTGATTTCTGACAATTCATCAACCTTTGCATATATGTTCGTCGGCGAACCCTGATAAGCATCCGATTCAAGAAAAGAATACCCTTCAACGTCAGATTGCCAGTCAAATTCATCAATCTTTATCTGCGACGATGCCAGAATGGCAAAAAGAGTTAAAAATGATAGTAAAAAGAGTCTCATTTATAGGTCGTAATCAATATTTGTATAAATTTGCGCACTGTTTGGAAATTAACAACAAGTATGTTGTTTAACAATATGGAAAATTTCCCATATCGATGTCCAAATATAGTACAAAAATAGAGAAACATAAAATTAAAGATAAGAATAATGAGAGTAGCAATTGTAGGTGCGAGCGGTGCGGTTGGACAGGAGTTTCTCCGCGTGCTCGATGAGCGCAATTTCCCAATCGACGAACTCCTTCTTTTCGGTTCGTCACGCAGTGCGGGCAAGACATACAAGTTCCGCGGAAAAGACATTGTTGTTAAAGAATTGACCCACAACCCTGAAGATTTCAAGGGCGTTGATATAGCTTTCACTTCAGCAGGTGGCGGCACAAGCAAGGAATTTGCAGCAGACATCACAAAGTATGGTGCAATCATGATCGACAACTCATCAGCTTTCCGTATGGATAATGATGTGCCTTTGGTTGTTCCTGAGTGCAACGCTAAAGATGCTCTCGTTCGTCCACGTGGCATCATTGCAAACCCTAACTGCACAACAATCATGATGGTTGTTGTTCTCCAGTGCCTCGAAAACATCTCACACATCAAGCGTATTCACATCGCTTCATATCAGGCAGCATCTGGCGCAGGTGCAGCTGCAATGGCTGAACTCGAGCAGCAATATCGCGAAGTTCTCGACGGCAAGAAGCCAACTGTTGAGAAGTTTGCATATCAGCTTGCTTACAACGTCATTCCACAGATCGATGTCTTCACAGACAACGGTTATACAAAAGAGGAGATGAAGATGTTTAACGAGACTCGCAAGATCATGCACACAGATGCAGCATGTTCTGCAACTTGCGTTCGCGTGCCATCTTTGCGTAGCCACTCTGAGGCTGTTTGGGTCGAGACAGAGAAGCCTATCTCTGTTGAAGATGCAAAGAAGGCCATCGCAAGCGGCGAAGGTGTTCAGCTCATGGACGATCCTGCAAACAAGGTATATCCTATGCCACTCTTCCTTGCTGGCAAGGATGACGTTTATGTAGGTCGTGTCCGCAAGGATCTCGCAAACGAGAATGGCTTGACTTTCTGGCTCGTTGGTGACCAGATTAAGAAGGGTGCTGCCCTCAATGCTGTTCAGATTGCAGAATACCTCATCAAGGAAGGCGTTGTGAAATAATCGCGAATTATTCAGACGATATAATAAATGATGGCGGTGTACCACAAGGTACATCGCCATCATTTTTTTTACAAAACAGGAGGCAAAGCTAACCTCAAACTCTGCCCGAAAAAAAATGGAAATAGGAGTGTCAAAAAAAAGCAAATAGATGTTTTTATATTTTTCCTTGTACTATGTTTCTATCCGCAAAAAAATATCAACGCTCGCTTATAAGTGCGCCTCTGGTGTTTGTTTCATTGTCCCACAGATATACGCTGTCGCTTATAAGGTTGCCATGGCTGTCAAAAACCAAATCATACAAAAGTTCATCATTGCTCAAGTCGTTCGACTTGTTGGAACGATAATTTGAATTAGCCATGAGGTCAACAGTTGCAAAACTACTGATCAACATAATTGATAACGAGAATGTCACTAAAATATTTTTCATTGCCCTTGTTTTTTTATTTCTTCAAAACAAAGGTATGGAGTTTATTTCGCGCAACATCAAAAGATATAAAACTTTTGACGAACGGCTCAAATAAAGTGACGAACGACGTTAATCGACCACTTAACTGGTGACTAACGTCGTAAAACTGTTGACGAACGGAAGCGGAATTACCATCTTGTACCGCCACGTCGTACTTTGCTTCTACCCTTTCTACTGCTGCTACTGCTGCTTCCTTGTTGTTTAGGATATGACCATACATATACGCCACGGATACCCATACAGAATATTCCGACATTGCTTACGTATGAATCGGTAAGTGAATGAACGATAACCGTTGCCGGTGTACTGCTTGCGCCATCGATGGCTGCAGGATCTGCATCTGTGAAATTATCACCCTTCCCCTTGAAATTGTCGACCAAACCATAGTCGAGATACATTCCGGCCTGCAGCTTATTACCTAGCACATTGAACGTATAACCAGCTTCGAACGACAAACAGAGGTTGAAGCTCGAAGCATCAAGTTTTGCCTTTTTCTTGTTGTCATCGCTTGAAACACGTCCTGTTACACGTTCACCATAGATGGTAACATCAAACTCGTCGTATGTCGCAGTAAGCGTCGGATTGCTCATCACCTGCTTATAGCGTGACATGACAGGAATGCCCATGCGCAAACCAAGATTTCCAAATATTCTGTTGTAGTATGCAGAGAACATGACCGGCAATTCGAGCGCAAGCTGGAGATCTGTCTCCTTGACATCTTCTGCCGTGGCATGGTAAGTAATTGAATTGCCCTGAGCATCTGCAGCCTGATATGTTAGGTCGATATTGTCCATTGTCAGCGAATTCTGACGGAAGCCAAGCGAAAGACCTGTTCGGAAACCGAACAGCGGCAATTTGGTCTTGTGTTGTGGGAAATAGTATGTGAAAACGCCCTCCACAGCACCATCAAAACCTTTTGTTCGGTCACTCGCCTCACCTTCAGACTTCTGCATCATTGAACCAAGACCCACACGTAGGCCCGCGCCATAAGACATCGATTTATTCAAACGCGACTGTGCCGATGACATTCCTGTCATCAGCATCATCGCAATTGCCATATAGATTATTCTCTTCATTTTCTGTTTGTGCAATTTACTTCACAAGATATTTCACAACGGTTTCTCTTCCATCAAATATGCGTACTACATAGACACCTGAAGTTCCTTCTGCCGTAATGTCGTATGCAGGACTTCCATCGGTATTGACTGTCTTAACGAGTCGGCCATTGATGTCATAAACTGATATCATAGCTTCGTCAACAAGACCAGTAATGTGAAGGACCTGACCACGAGATGCCTTCGTTGGCAACAAGAGGACCTTGTTGCTTCCCGAATATTCAAAGAGTTGTGTGCGGAACAAGATGCCATTTGTGTTTACGATTGCATAGTAGTCTCCCGTACCAATGAGATTATTCTCCATTGTATAGTAGAAGCCGATGCCAACCTCGACGTCGTTCTTTTCAACACTGTCGTCACAATCATCATCCTGCTCATCAACGACGCGATACCACTTCACTTCGTCCGATGCCACTTCGAAGCCCATTTCGCTGAACTTCTTTTTATCGACCATCAACAACCAATCGTAGAGGGCAACAGATGGAGCATACATGTAGCATTCTGTCGTAACGACATCAAAGACTGCCGTAAATGACATGTTGCCAGTTACCTTGATTTCACGCTTCGCACCGGCTTTGGCATCATCTTCCCATTTCACAAATTCATAGCCATTATTTGCAAATGCCTGGAGCGTAACGACCTGACCATATTCATATTCGCCACCGCCAGTAACACTACCGAACAAATCATTGTTACAGAGGACCTCAACGCTGTACTTGTTCATGATCTCTTCATATACAGCTGTGAATGTGAGATCAGAAGTAACAACCATGTCTGCAGTAACGGCTGGATTCCATCCAATGAATTTATATGAGCATCGATCATCGCTGTCTCGTTGTGGAACGAGATCGACCGTCAGATGTTCACCTTTTTCGAATTTCTTCGTGAGCAGAACTGTTCCATCCGAATCAACGAACTTCACGGTGTACAGCACATCTGCAGTCGAATAGACAGCCTTATATGTGGCATCACCATTCACATATGCTATCTCAGGAAGCCAGCCCTTGAAAATGTAGTTTGTAGCGCCTTCCGACTGACGTTCTGGTGTTTCGCCTGTGTATGCTGGCAACACGCCATATTCGACCTCAGTCTGCTGAAGAACAGCATCATCAAAGTTGACAAATGTAATCGTATAGCTCTTTGTCGCAGTTGAATATTGAGCAGTATATGTCGCATTGCCTGTTACAATTGCGAGTTCCTTATCCCAACCGCTGAACGTATATACATATTGCTCATCTTCATTCTTGACTGGTGTACCATCATAACTTGGCATTGTGCCATACTTAAACTCACGAGCGTCAAGCACTGTTCCGTCATCATTCTTGAATGTTATGACATAGCTGTTCTCAATCGATGAATATACAGCCGTGTATGCCTCTTCGCCAACAACAGCAACGATCTGCTTATCCCAACCGCTGAACACGTATGAGTTCTGTAAATCAGCATTACGTACAGGTTCGTCACATGTCGGCTTGACTCCATATTCAACCTCGCTCGACTGAAGTTCTGTTCCGTCATAATCAAGGAATCTGATCAAGTATTTACGCTTTGAAGCATCAAACTGAGCCGTATATGTTGCGTCTTCTGTAACAGCAACAATCTTCTTGTCCCATGACTTGAATGTATACGAGAACTCTTCTGTCGGCGTCTTGACAACATCCTTTGGTGCACTTGGTTTTTTGCCATATTCGACTTCTGAGCTGCTTATTACAGTTCCATCGTCGAGGACAAAATTAATTGTGTACTTGCGAGCGCTTTCACTATATGTCGCCGTAAACGACATGTCCGAATTGACAGTCATGTCAGGCGTAATCTCTGGATCCCAACCGGCAAACTCGTATGTGTGTTTGTCGTCAGATGCGCGCTGAGGATTGAGAATCGCTACAAGCAGCTGACCTGGTTCAAAATTCTTTTCATTAAGAATCGTTCCATCATAATCATAGAACACAACATTATAGAGCACTTTCGCACTCGAATACATTGCATAGTATGACATGTCACCAGTGACATACGTAAGTTCCGGCGACCAGAACATGAATGTATAGTTATTCTGTCCATCCGAAGGCTTTGTCGGAGTACCGTCATACTTTGGCATGACGCCATACTCAAATTCGGTTTTCTGAAGCACACTGCCATCATAGTTGATGAACGTAATCATATACTTGCGTGTCGATTTTGTGAACTGCGCAACATAAGTTGCTTCACCTTCGACGGCTTTAACTGATGGAGACCATTCGCTAAATGTATAATCAAACTCAACATCCGATTCTTTTGTCGGCTTCACACCATCATAGCTTGGAACCGTACCATACGCAACTTCAGAACGCTGCAATTCGACATCGTCGTTCTTAAAAATTACAACATACTTTCTCAATTCAGACTTGTATGTCGCCTTGTATGTCGCATCACCTTCAACAAACACAACTGCAGGATCCCAACCGGCAAACTCATATTTATATTGCGTTGTAGAAGATTTTACCGGAGTTACACCATCATATTCTGGAACAACGCCATATTCCACTTTGTAGCTCTTTATTGTTGTGCCATCTTCATCAGCAAATACAATATTATAACTGTTCTTATTCGATGTATATATCGCCTTGTACTCAACATCACCTACTACCTTGTCAACTGTTTTGTCCCAACCGGCAAAAATATATGTAAACTCTTTTGTCGCTGGTTTAACAGGCTCTTTGCTACATTTTGGCATGTCTCCATAATTGTACTGAGCCGACTCTATTACAGTACCGTCATCATTCTTGAATGTAACAGTATATTTGTTTGTGACAGTAGTATAAGTAGCCTTGTACGTTTCGTTTTTCACTACTTCACTGACTGCAGGCTCCCATGAATCAAATATGTATGTATACTGTGCATCTTTCTCGCGTGTCGGTTTCGCACACTCTGGAATTACACCATATTCATACTCTCCTGATTGAAGCACATCGCCATTGTAATCAACGAAGGTGATGCCATACTTACGGACTACAGGCTTGAAGACTGCGGTATATGTAATATCGCCTTCGACAGCTTCAACCGGCTTGTCCCAACCTATGAACTCATAGCTATATTGAGCAGTCTGCGCCTTAGTCGGATCTGCAGGTTTCGCCGGAACGACACCATACTTGACTTTGCTTGTTATTATTTCTGTATGGTCATCATTTTCGAAACGGACATCATATTCACGCAATATTTCGTCATACTGTGCAGTAAATGTCACATCCGAGGTAGCCTTCATGCCGGCAGTGAGCGCTGGAGACCAACTCTTGAATTCATATGAATACTGCGCTGTAGATTCACGTGTAGGCTTGGTGTCATATGTTATAACCGAACCTGCCGCAACCTTCTTAGTCGCAATCACGTCTCCGTTATAATCCGCAAATGTGATCGTATAGATGATGTCTGCCGTTGAATAGACAGCATTATAACTCTTTTCTCCCTGAACAGGCTCGAGGTCTGGTGTCCAACCTGTGAATGTGTAGTTCACAAGTCCATTGCTGGTACGCGTAGGCTCAGCACCCTTATATTCTGGCATAGTTCCATATTCGAAGTTGTCCTTATACAGAAGAGTTGTACCATCATAGTCATAGAACTTTACCTCATAGCTTCTCACTACAGACCCATACTGCGCCGTATAGACTTGCGGTCCATCAACAGGATGACGAGAAGGATTCCAGTCTATGAAATTATAATCGTATTGCGCAGTACTTGGACGCAACGGCAATTCTTCGTAATATGGCAGATCTCCATACTTCCAATTCTTCTTGCCATTGTTCAGCAACGTTCCATCCCAGTTCACAAAACTTACTTCATATTCGTTCTTTATATTGTCGAATGTCGCAATATACTTGGCATCGCCTGTGACTGTCACAACAGATGGCGTCCAACCGCTGAATTTATATGTGAATTCTGCTGTTGCAGCCTTCGTTGGTTCTGCCTTTGTATACTCAGGCTTTGTGCCATACGCAACTTTCGATGTCTGCAACACTGTCTTTCCGTCCTCTGAACAGAATTCAATTGTGTAATCTCTGAGGAGCGATTCATATGTCGCAGTATATATAGCATCAGCCACTGCTGGCCCTATTGTTTTGTCCCAGCTTGCGAAGATATATTCATACTGAGCTGTTTTAGGTCGCGTTGGTGTTCCTGCATACGATGGAGTTGTGTTATACTCGAGAGTCTGCTCATCGAGTATTGTGCCATCGTAGTTCTTAAACGTTATCTTATACTTGTTTATATCATAAGTCGCCTTAATTGTTACAGGCTTTGTCACCTTTGTATATGTTCCTTGCCATCCTGCAAATGTATAACCAGTACGACTTGGATTTGCTGGTGCCGTTGCATTTGCGTTGTACTCTACTTCCTGTGTCTTCAAAACAGTATTGTCATAATCCACAAATGTTACCGTAAACTTCTTCTTCGTCGCTGTATATACAGCCTTATATGTTTTCGCACCAGTCACTGCTGCCAATGCCGGCGTCCAGTTACTGAATTCGTATGTATACGCCGCAGTTTCTGCCTTTGTCGGCTTCGCACCACTATATGTTGGAACAACTCCATAGTTGAATTCGCTCTCCTGGAGCGTTGTGACACCATCTTCGTCAACAAACTTAATCGTATATGGACGTGGCGCACTTGTGTAAGTAGCGGTATATGTCTTGTCTCCCGTTACTTTAGCAATCGTTGGTGTCCAACCACTGAAGTCATACACCTTATCCTGTGTCGGTGCATGTGTCGGAGTTCCACTATAACTTGGAACATCATTATACTTATATTGTTTCTCTAACAGTTTTGTACCATCGTAGTTCTTAAATGTAATTGTATACAAAACTGCATCACCATCAATAAACTGTGCGATGTACGACACATTGCCTTTTACCGCCTCGATGGCCGGATTCCATCCGTTGAATTTATATGTTGTCGATGCACTCGCCGGTTTTGTCGGTGTTGCTCCTGTATACTTTGGCGTCTGACCATATTCTACGTCCGACGACTGGAGAACGGTTTGGCCGTCGTAGCCATAGAATTTTACAGTATACTTGCGCTTCGTAGCATTGAACTGTGCTGTATATGTTGCATCACCCTTAACCGAAGACAATGCAGGACTCCACGTATTATTAAATGTGTAGCTATATTCTGCAGTCATTGCCTTGGTCGGTGTCGCACCACTATATGCAGGTACCTTTCCGTAATCAACCTGAACAGTCTGCAATGTCTTGCCATCACCATCCTTGAATGTAATCGCATATTTACGCAAGGTCTTGCTGTATGTAGCCTTGTATATCTGATTTCCCGTCACAGCGACTACTGCAGGCGTCCATCCGCTAAAGCTATATGTATATTGTGCATCTGTAGTTTTCGTAGGATTGGCTGGCTTAGTAGGAACAGTACCATAAGCCACCTTTTCCGTGGCCTTCAGGATAGTTGTTCCATCATCATCCACAAAGGTGATGTCGTATTTTTTAACAGTCGCGTCAAACTGAGCCGTATATGTCGCATTGCCTGTAACTGCCGCAATCGTCTTATCCCAGCCTTTGAATGTATAGGTGTATTGTGCTGTAGATGTCTTGGTTGGCGTCGCACCTGAATATGCAGGAGTCGTTCCATACTCCCACAGACTCTCTTGCTTCACGTTGCCATCACCATCAACAAACTTAATAGTATAGCTTCGCTTCTTTGGAGTGAATGTCGGTGTATATGTCTGATCTTTTGTTACAATCGCAACTTCTGGCGACCAGCCCGCAAAATCATAACTATATTCTGCAGTCGAAGCCTTCGTCGGATCTGCAGGCACAGTTGGCATGGTATTATACTTCTCCTTTTTGCTGCTCAACGTCGTTCCATCTGCTTTCTTGAACGTAATAGTATACTCCTTAGGCTTAAATGTTGCTATCAGATTATAGTTCTTGTCAAGTGAATTAATCGCCAATGACGTAGCCGTGCCTGTCTTGTCTCCGCTCCATCCCACAAATTCATAACCTGCATTCGGAGTTGCGACAAGAGAAACATTGGTTCCTGCGTTAAACGTACCATATCCAGCCACAGTACCCATGGTCTCATCGTTGATATCTACAGATACCTTAAAGGTCTTTACATTGAAGTATGCAATATATTTCTTGTCGACCGTCGCTGTTACAACACGCTCCGCATTTGTATCTCCATCATCCCATCTTGCAAAGATATAATTCGCAGTAGGCGTAGCTTTAATTGTTACGTCGGTGCCAAAACTTACAGTAGTAGATGTTGGTGTAGTTGTACCATATGTAGCTCCACCCGAAGCCGCTGTCTCGATTTTTACGTCACCTACTTTTAGTTGAGCTTTAAGTGTTACATCACCTGTCACAACGTATGTGCGAGGATTATCTGTGTTGCCATCACTCCACTTGTTAAATTTATATCCTGTAGTTACTACATCACAATATAAAGTAATGACATCGCCATAATGATATTTTCCGGTTACAGAATTCCCATTGTCCGGTGTCTTTTTCTGCACTCCGTTAAATTCCATATACAACTGGAATATATCATTGTTGATATCTCTTGTCTTTTTCCCCTCTACTGCCTTCAGATCTTTCTCTAGTTTCACGCTAAACTCTTTAGGCTCAAAATATGCCGTATATATTATTTTTCCAGCGCTCGTCGCAGGGACTTCTATAGTTCTAGGATTTGTAGTCACACCATCCTGCCAGTGATCAAACACACCGACTGCCGTTGGAACTGCCGTGATAATGATTTTCGCTGTCTCCGCACCGCATACAGATTTGGTTCTATCTTGTGATACGTCACCAAGTTCCGGGTCGTTTGTATGAACTTCGAAGTCCACCAAAACTTTCTCAGAAACAGATCCGATTGTAAAACCTGCCCAATCGCTTTGCTTGTATGCTCTCTGAGCGCCACAAGGCACATATACATACTTCAATGCACTAATTGCTTCACCTGTCTTCTTGCCAAACGATGGAGGAGTCATTGACTTAAACACCAATGTTTCAAGTTTTGGCGACGTATCAAATGATCCATAGTCAATGTGAGTCATCGACGTAGGAATTGTAACAGACTGAACAGATGCAAGTTTATAAAGAGCATCTGTCGCGGCTCCTGTCACTCCTTCTGGAATAACATAATCAATTACATTCAAAGCCTCTGGGAAACGGACAATTGTTTTTAAGTCCTTCGTGTAAATCACACCACCAATGGATACATATGAGTTACTGTTCTCATCTACAGATATGTAGGCCAACCTAGTACAGTCTGTAAATGATCGGTCGTTTACCTGTGTTACTCCTGCTGGAATATTTATCGACGCTAATCTCGAACAACCACGAAAAGCCTCATAACCTATCTTCTTGACACTCTGTGGAATTGACACCGATGTCAAATTCGTACACTGATAGAAAAAGGCTGCACCAATTGATGTTACACCTTCATCAATCACAACACTTTTGACCTGTCCTCTGAATCCATTGATCGGAGAATTACCCGTAAAACCATAAGCCCAATTACCATTACGATCATACATGTCGCCGGTTCCGTAGATATGTAACTCTCCTGTGGCATCGTTGAATTCATATCTCACATTAGCACCGGCATTTCCTGTTTGGATTGCTGCAAATGATGTAATGCTAAATGTCAGCAGCATCAACGCTGTTGTTATAATATGTGCCAAGTTTCTCATAATGTTAATGTTATGATTAGCAATAGTTTTTCCCAATTATTAATCTGCCTAGAGTAGAATAATTACCTTTTACAATTAATTATCTAGAGGTTTTACGGCACGAATAATATGCCATGAACCGCAAATATACGAATTACAGATATTTATATGCAAAAAACTGACTTTTTTTTGCACAAAACGGCATTTTTATGCTGCAGAAAATAAATTTTCAGCAGCACGACAGATAACTATTCAGATAAAAAGCGACTTAGCGAATGAGTTCGCTGCGGTCTGTGTCGAGTTTGATGAAGATGAAAAGAAGCATCGAGAAGCCCCAAAGCGAGGAGCCTCCATAACTAAAGAATGGGAGCGGAATGCCAATTACCGGCATGAGTCCTATGGTCATGCAGATGTTGACGGCAAAGTGGAAAAAGAAGATGCTGGCGACACAATAGCCATAGACTCGGCTGAAGACAGAATGCTGCTTCTCGGCCAACATGATGATACGAATGAAGAAGGCCAAATAGACCACGATGAGGGCTGTCGTTCCAATAAATCCCCACTCTTCGCCAACGGTGCAGAAGATGAAGTCGGTCGACTGTTTTGGCACGAAGTTGAGTTTTGTCTGTGTTCCTTCAAGGAATCCCTTGCCTGTTAATCCTCCCGAGCCAATGGCAATAAGGCTCTGATTGACGTTGTAGCCAGCTCCGAGCGGATCCTCTTCAACACCGAAGAGGATGTTGATACGCGTACGCTGATGCTCAATGAGCACATTCTCAAAGATATAGCCAGTGGCAAACGAGATGACTATAGTCGCCCACAAATAGACGATGATGGTCTTCACCTCAGGAATGCGGCGGAAAATGCTTCGGAAGAACGCGAATATCGACATGGCACCAGCTGAGGCCAACGGAACATATTCAGGCAAGAGTTTTGGATTGCCTGTCAGATAGACAACTGCGCCAAAGGCTGCTGCAACGACAATGCCAATGGCAAGCGTGATGAGACCATCAATGCCTGCACCTTTCTTGTTGAACATGTGCCAAATAATGATGGCGCATATCGTGAGCGAAACAGACATGACAATCAAACTGTCGGATAGAAGCGACGCGATTGCGCATATTATACAGAACACTCCGATGAGAAGAATGTGCGTTGTCATGCCTTCGCGATACATCGGCAAAAGGAAGACAAAATAGATGAGTGCACTACCAGTATCATTCTGGAGCAAGACGAGAGCAATCGGGATGACAAGAATGCCGAAGAGTCGGACATAGCTCTTCATGTCGAAGAGAAAACCATAGCGACTCATGATACGCGAGACAACAAGCGCCGTACCTATCTTGGTGAATTCGACCGGCTGAAAACTAATCGGACCTAGCGAGAACCACGATTTTGCGCCGTTGACCTCCTTACCGATAAGGAGGACTATGACCAGCATGACTATGGAGAATCCGAATATGATATATGCTATCTCGACAAACAATTTGCTATCGACAAGCATGATTATGCCTATCGAGATGAACGAGACGATAACCCACATGAGTTGCTTGAAATACTCGGCATCCATCGAGAAAAAGACTTTCGTCTCCGGGTTGAAGTTGGCTGCATAGATATTCATCCAGCCAAACACGACGAGAAGCAGGTAGAGTATGACGAGTGTTACATCGACTCCCTTATGATATGGATTGCTATAGTTCGACATCTCCAGTTATTTAGGCATGGTTATGAGTTCTGCATCGAGGATTCTCTTTTCGACCCACTCTCGTTCCGGTCGGATGCTTCCTGTCAAGTATTTTTCAATCATCAGACTGCCGATAGGCACGGCCCATGTAGCGCCGAAACCTGCATTTTCGACATAGACTGTTATGGCTATTTCAGGCTTTTCGCGAGGCGCAAACGACATGAAAATCGAGTGGTCCTTGCCATGTGGATTCTGCGCAGTTCCCGTCTTTCCGCACACTTTGATGCCCGGAATCTGCGCACCGTGAGCTGTACCACCACTTGCGCCCCAGACAGCAGCCTCCATGCCATCCTGCACGAGTGTGAAGTATGCTGTATCAATCTCTGTATAACGCTTAGTGCGATAGATGGAATCAATCTCGGCATTCTCGATCTGATGAACAACGTGCGGCGTATAGAACCAGCCCTTGTTGGCGATTGTTGCAGCAACATTGCAGAGCTGAATTGGCGTCAGAAGAAGCTCGCCCTGGCCAATCGAAAGCGAAATCACGCCAAGCGAAGTCCAGTTGCGTCCTTTGGCTTTGTCATAATAGGCCGCATTCGGGATAAATCCTCGATTTTCGTTTGCGATATCTATTCCGAGCTTATAGCCCAGGCCAAATTTGACAACATGATCCTTCCAGACTTCAAATGCATTATGGACGCCACCGAATTTTGGCGCATCAAGTATTGCGCGCAGGGCATAGCAATAGTAGCCATTGCATGAATGCTGAATAGATTGGCGCAAATCGAGTGGCGAAGCATGTCCGTGGCAACCCAAATGGAAACTGCCAATTGAGTAGCCGTGATTACACGGATATTTAGAATTCTCAGTCAAGATGCCTTCCTGCAATCCGATGAGCGCGTTGATCGTCTTGAATGTCGATCCTGGTGGATACCAAGCCTGAATGGCGCGGTTGAAAAGCGGCTTAAGAGGGTCGCTGCTGAGTTTCGGGAAATTGACAGAACGATCGCGACCGATGAGGAGCGAAGGGTCATAGCTCGGAGCAGAGACCATACACAAAATCTCGCCTGTTGCAGGACGTATCGCCACGATACTTCCCGTCTTGCCACGCATCAACTGCTCGCCATAACGCTGCAATTCGATGTCGAGCGAAAGAGTCAGATTCTGACCCGAAACGGCTGCCGTATCGAACTCACCATCGCGGAATTCGCCTTTGCTTCGGCCAAGCACATCGACCATCATATAGTTCACACCCTTCTGGCCTCGAAGCTGCTCTTCGAAACTGCTCTCGATGCCACTGATGCCAATATAGTCGCCCTGGACGTAATATGGATTTTTCTTGATTATGTTTTCGTTGACTTCGCCGACGTAGCCAAGCACATGTGCCGCAGCAGGATATTCATATTTGCGCAACGTGCGTCGCTGAGCATAAAAACCTGGGAAACGGAACATCTTCTCTTGAAAAGCCGCAAAATTCTCGCCTGAGACCTGCTTCAGGAAGACTGAAGGCTTGTATGATGATGCACGGCGACGGCGGATGTTGAGGCGCAACTCCTTGAACTGATTGCGAAGCGTAGGCATGTCGATGCCAACAGTGTTGCAGAAGTCAACGCTGTCGAATTCATGTACCTCGCGAGGCACAATCATGATGTCATATACAGCCTGATTCGAGACAAGCAACTTGCCATTGCGATCGAAAATCAATCCTCGCGATGGATATTGAACAACCTTGCGACGCGAATTGCTCTCCGAAGTAAGCTTATAGGAATTATCGAGAATCTGCACACAGAAAAGGCGTACGAGCATGGCAATCGACACAAATGCCATAATGCCTATAATAACAACCTTTCGAATGTCGTACATCGCCCTAATCCTTTATGCTAATCGAAACTGCTTGATTTACTGCGGATAAACAGTTGAGATATGATTATAAAAAACATTGTCGCAACGATGCTCAACACGATGCGGAGCAGCGTCGGCCAGAAAAAGATGGTATCGAACTGCTCGATGAAGAAGAGTGCGACATGGTGAATGCTGACCATGATGAGCGCATATTTCACATACCACACCGAGCCATATATGGATATTGTCGGGAATGAATCCGACTTATATTCGTCGCGGAAAGCAATGTATTTCAAGACGTACTGTCGCAGATAGCCGATCAGCACACATGCTCCGGCATGCATACCCGGCGTATCGCAGAAAATGTCGATTATTATTCCAAGCACAAACGACACCAGCATCATCAACCAAGATGATGTGCCGAAAGGCATGGTCAGAATCAGCAAAATATAGACATACGGATTGATGAAACCCGAAATCTGCAAATTGTTGAAAATCAGCAGTTGTGTCAATTCGCACAAAACGAATATGAGCAATAGCTTTATTATGTTTGACGAGTTAGTCATCGGTTTCTGATATTTCTTCAAGCAGACGCTGCTCTGCCTGCTGACGATTTTCAACTATCTCGACATCATAAATCGAGTTAAAATCAACGGCAAGACGAATCAAAAGCTTGTAGAAGCCGCCGTTCTTGTCCATTCCAACCTCATCAACAACGCCGACCATGATGCCCTCTGGGAAGAAAGCAGAAGAACCGCTTGTCACAATCTTGTCGCCGACAGACACTTTCGCATGCTCCGGCAAGTCCTCCAGCATAGCCTTTCGTGGCGAAACGCCGTCCCATTTCAACTGACCGCGATAGTTTGATCCGGCAAGCTTGACCGACAAGCCCATGCTCGTGTTGATGATTGGCAAGATTGTCGCATAGTGTGCCGACACGGCACTAACAAGTCCGACAACGCCATCCCCGTTGATCACGAACATGTCCCGTTTCACGCCACTATTGATGCCGCAATCGATAGTCAGATAGTTGCGACTACGATGTGTCGAACTGTTGATGACGTGCGCTGCAATGTAGTTGTATTTTCTGAGTGAATCCGGCAATGTGATTTCGGCAACAGTATCACTCATTGCCTTAATCTTGCCTTCGAGAAGTGCAATGCGATTGCGCAATTCGACATTTTCGGCAGCCAGATGTCTGTTGGCACTGCCTAAATTGAAATATTGGCTTACTCCCTCTTCGGCATCATAGACAACACCACATACGGCATTCGATGAACTGAGGAATGCCGACTTATGATAGTCGTTATAATTAAACACAAGCAACCCGCATATCGTCTCCATGACAAGAAACAATATGAAAGTTGCATGTTTTACCAGAAAGTAGAAAAAGTTGCGCACTTTCCTTCTCTTTATTTCGTTATGAAACCAGAGAACCCGAAAGTCCTCTGGTTTTATCTAACTACTGAAATTTATCGAATCAAATAAGGCAAACCTCTGTGACGGTTCTTGAGGGCGATGCCAGTGCCGATTGCCACTGAATGCAAAGGATTCTCTGCAATGTGGAATGGAATGTTAATCTTGTCCTGCAAACGCTTGTCGAGTCCTCGGAGCATAGCGCCACCACCTGTGAGGTAGATACCATTGTTGACAATGTCGGCATAGAGCTCTGGAGGTGTCTGTTCGAGGGCCGAGAGAACGGCCGTTTCAATCTTCGAAACAGACTTTTCAAGGCTGTGGGCAATCTCCTGATATGAAACAGGAACCTCGATTGGCAATGCTGTCATCTGGTTTGGACCCTGAACGACGAAGTCGTCTGGTGGACATTCGAGTTCTGGGAGAGCTGAACCTACGCGAATCTTGATTTCTTCAGCAGTACGTTCACCAACCTTGATGTTATGCTGACGACGCATATATTCCATGATATCAGCTGTGAGGTCATCACCTGCAATACGGATACTCTTGTTAGAGACGATACCGCCAAGCGAGATTACAGCAATTTCTGTTGTACCACCACCGATATCAACGATCATGTTACCCTGTGGGGCTTCAACATCGATGCCGATACCGATTGCAGCAGCCATTGGCTCATAAATCATATAAACTTCACGACCGCCCGCATGTTCTGCCGAGTCACGCACCGCACGGAGCTCAACTTCTGTCGAGCCAGATGGCACGCAGATAACCATCGTCAATGATGGGTTGAAGAACTTAGGCTGTGGAAGCATCTTGATCATGCCGCGAATCATCTTCTCGGCTGCATTAAAGTCTGCAATCACACCATCACGCAATGGGCGGATAGTGTAGATGTTGTCATGCGTCTTGCCGTGCATCTGGCGAGCCTTCTGGCCTATGGCCATTGTCTGGTCTGTGCGACGGTCAAGCGCAATGATTGATGGCTCGTCCACCATAATCTTATCATTATGGATTATGATGGTATTTGCTGTACCCAAGTCCATTGCAAGCTCCTGGGTCAGGAATGAAAATAGTGCCATTATATAATTACGTGTTACGAATTACAAAATATGAGTTCCGAGCATCTTGAGCTCCACCAATTAATGCTTGAAGTGGCGAACACCTGTGAAGACGAGAGCCAACTTGTTCTCAACGCAGTAGTCGATTGTCTCCTGGTCGCGAATTGAGCCGCCTGGTTCAATCACAGAAGTGATGCCTGCCTCGTGTGCAATGACAACGCTGTCGCCGAATGGGAAGAATGCATCGCTTGCCATAACTGCGCCCTTGAGGTCGAGGTTGAAGTGATTTGCCTTCTCAATTGCATGACGGAGCGAGTTGACGCGTGATGTCTGACCCATGCCGCTGCCGAGGAGCTGCTTGTTCTTTGCCAACACGATTGCGTTAGACTTTGTATGCTTAACGATCTTGTTTGCGAAGAGCATATCTTCGATTTCGGCCTGAGTTGCCTTGCGGCCACCCTTGTCCTCGAGCTGAGCTGCTGTTTCGATTGCTGTGTCACGATCCTGAACGAGAACGCCATTGAGGCATGAACGAACTGTCTTGCCACCAACTTCTGAGTTCTTCTGAACGAGGATGATGCGGTTTTTCTTCTGCTTGAGCACTTCGAGAGCATCTGCAGTGTATGATGGAGCGATGACAACCTCGAAGAAGATCTGGTTCATGTCTTCTGCTGTTGCCTTGTCGATTTCAACATTTGTGATTACGATGCCACCGAATGCCGACTCTGGATCGCCTGCGAGAGCATCTTTCCATGCGTCGAGAACTGTTGCACGGCTTGCAAGACCGCAAGCGTTGTTGTGCTTGAGGATGGCAACCGTTGTCTCAGAGAAGTCGTTGATCAAGTTCACAGCCGAGTCGATGTCGAGAAGGTTGTTATATGAAACTTCCTTGCCATGAAGCTGCTCGAACATGCCTTCGAAGTCGCCGTAGAACTCACCCTTCTGATGTGGGTTCTCGCCATAGCGCATGATCTTCTTGTCATCGCCACAGATGCGGAGAGCCGAGTGATCTTCGCGGTCGAAATAGCCAAAAATTGCGCTGTCATAATGGCTCGAAACCTGGAATGCAGCCTTTGCGAATGAGAGGCGATCCTCTTCGTCGCTCACGCCGTTCTTCTCCTTGAGGAGGTCAGCGAGCTGCTGATACTGAGCCTTTGATGGAACGATGATAACGTCCTTATAGTTCTTGGCTGCACCGCGGATGAGCGAAATGCCGCCTATGTCGATCTTTTCGATGATTGCCTGATGCTCTGCACCAGAAGCAACTGTCTGTTCAAATGGATAGAGGTCAACAATAACCAAATCGATCTCTGGAATGTCATATTTCTTCATCTGCTCAAGGTCCTGAGCATTGTCACGACGAGCAAGGATGCCGCCGAATACCGATGGATGGAGCGTCTTTACGCGACCACCAAGGATTGAAGGATAGCCTGTGATGTCTTCAACGGCTGTCACAGGAATGCCGAGGCTCTCTATGAAGGTCTGTGTGCCACCTGTTGAATAGAGTTTAACGCCCAATTTGTGAAGATTCTTAACTATCTCGTCAAGTCCGTTGTCTTTGTAGAACACCGAGATAAGTGCCGATTTGATTTTTTTTGTATTACTCATTGCAATTAGTGTTTTTCTATCCTGTTTTTTCGCAAAAGCCCACTCTGAGCCAATTTGAAAATTTTTGCGCAAAAATAGAAAAAAACATACAATAATCAAAGCTAAAAATCCATATAAATACTGATACAAAATAAAATAGCGTTTTAGATGCCGAAAACAGCTCCAAAGAACCATTTTTTCGTCGCATTTGCTAAATGGGACAAGGCTGATTGCTTGAGCAATTTCATGATTTTTGTCGTGCCGACACATTTTGTCTGCATTAAATTATGCAAATAGAGATTTTTTTAGATATTTTTACCATTCGACTGACAAATAAAAATTAATGCACTTTTAAAACTATGCAAGATTTCAAGTACTATGCCCCGACCGAGGTTGTTTTCGGTCCTAAATCCGAGTCACAGACAGGTAAAATGGTGAAGAAATACGGTGGTAATAAGGTTCTTATCCACTATGGCGGCTCAAGCGCTGAGCGTTCAGGACTTCTCCAGAAGATATGCGATTCTCTCGATGCAGAGGGCATCAAGTATGTAAAACTTGGCGGCGTTGTTCCAAATCCTCGTGTCAGCCTCGTACGCAAAGGCGTTGAACTCTGCCGAAAGGAAAATGTCGATTTTATTCTCGCTGTTGGTGGCGGAAGCGTGATCGACTCCGCAAAGGCAATGAGCCTTGGCGTCCTCTACAAAGGCGACGTGTGGGATTTCTACATCCGCAAGACATTCGAAAAAGCCTGTCTCCCAATTGCTTGCGTATTGACAATTCCTGCTGCCGGCAGCGAAATGAGCGATGGCAGCGTCATCACGAATGACGAAAACGGACTCAAGAAAGATTACTGCATCAACGAGTTCCGCTGCAAGTTCGCAATCATGAATCCAGAACGCACATATTCGCTTCCTGCTTGGCAGACCTCATGCGGAGCTGTCGATATGATGATGCACACAATGGAACGCTATTTCTCGAAAGACGACGATATGGACATCACCGACAACATTGCCGAAGCTCTGCTCCGTACTGTCATGAATAGCGTGAAAATCGTTCTTCGCGAACCAGAAAACTATCGCCATCGCGCACAGTTGATGTGGGCTGGTTCCGTTGCTCACAACGACCTTACAGGTTGCGGCACAACAGGCGACTGGGCTACTCACAACCTCGAGCATGAACTCTCAGGCATGTTCGACGTTTCGCATGGCGCCGGTCTTGCAGCCATCTGGGGCAGCTGGGCTCGCTACGTGATGCACGAAAACATCACTCGTTTTGCACGCTTCGCAGTAAACGTGATGGGCGTTCCTTGCGACTTCAACGACGCTGAGGCAACCGCACTCGAAGGCATCCGCCGCACAGAGCAGTTCTTCGCTTCTATCGGAATGCCAACAAACATCCACGACCTCATCGGCAAAGATATCACAGATGCTCAGATCGAGGAGATGGCTGACAAATGCTCTAACGGCAACACAAGCACTGTTGGCGGACTGAAGGTTCTCAAACGCGATGATATGATTGCTATCTACAAGATGGCAAAATAATCGCACGTTACCTTAAAAGTAATATAACTATTAAGCGCATAATGCAGACATCCCTACAGACAAACGTCTGTGGGGATTTTGTTTTCGAACGACAAGCATACCTTATGACAAAGATATTAGGTTGGAGAACTGAAAAACACTAATCAATATTTAGTATGTTAAATGCAAGTATTTGTCTTGGAGTTCGTTGTATTTTTTGTATTTTGTATAATGTAAATCATTAATACTTATTACTATGAACCAGAAACTTTCAATTATGGAATCGGTGAAAACCGTATTTCTCAAAGCCTATGATTTCAAGGGCAGGGCACGGCGGTCAGAGTTGTGGCAATGGCGCCTGATGTATTGTCTCTTGCTGCTGTTGACGTATTTTGTTTATGTATGGTCGGAACATTCTTATGATAATACCCCTCTTGCAATTTCGTTTTTTATGCCTTTGAGATTGCTGGTTATATTATGTATTGTTCCTAATATAGCGGTTACAGTGCGTCGTCTTCATGATATTGGCAAAAGCGGATGGTATCTGCTGATGCCGCTTTTACCCATTATTGGAGATATAGCTCTTTTGGTCTGGACAGTTACCGATTCGTCGAAGGAAGACAATGAATGGGGGCCATCGCCAAAATATTCCGAAAGCGGCAAATGTGTAGCTACTCCATCCACTCCATTGATGGAGAGTATGAGATTATTTTTCAAGAACATTATTTCGGTGAAAGGCCGTACACGCAGCTCAGAATTTTGGAAGCCTTTTTTCTTTCTCTATTTCGTGGATTCTGCTATTAATATAATTATATGGCTTATTTATGATCCTATCACAATTAGTAGAGTCTCCGAACTTCCATTGATGTTCAATGTTTTGTCGATATTGAGTAACGTCTTGTGGTATTTTATATTGGTGACATTCTCCATAGCCGCAGTGCGACGTCTTCATGACATGGGCAAGGATGGTAAGATGGTTTGGATGTTTGTAGCGCCAAGCTTGCTGTCATTTTTATTTCAATACTTCCATATTGAAAATTTTACGCTGTTTGTGGTGACTTCTTATACTATTCAAATCCTGCAATATTCATTGTGGGCGTATTTCTTTACCGATTCCCAGAAGGCTGCCAATCAGTGGGGCGAGTCGTCCAAATATCCTGATGCTCAGGAATAAGGTGTGTTTATTTTAGGAGGATAATTAATCGCCTATATATTAATGAAAAACGAGAGCGCTTCCGAAACCATCCAAGTTTCAGAAGCGCTCTCTTAGTTCTTAATTGTTAATTCTTAATTGAATTACTTGTCGATTCCCTCGATGGTCTTTATCTTGCCATCTACCCACTCGATCTCGCAAACCTTGAGAGAACGGAGCCATGACTTGCCGCCTGAAGGTACTGAGTCGTGGTGGAAGAGATACCACTTGCCATTGAACTCAATGATAGCGTGGTGAGTTGTCCAACCTACAACTGGAGTAAGGATCTCGCCCTGATATGTGAAAGGACCGTATGGGTTGTTGCCTACTGCGTAGCAGAGAAGGTGGCTGTCACCTGTAGAGTATGAGAAGTAGTACTTGCCATCTTTCTTGAAAGTCCAAGATGCCTCAAAGAAACGGTGTGGGTCATTAGCCTTGAGAGGCTTGCCGTTCTCGTCAACAACGAGGATTGGACGTGGAGCCTCAGCATAGTTCATACCGTCCTTTGTGAGACGTACGCAACGGCTTGGCAATGCATCTACATCACCCTCTGGGAGATATGGAGTCTCGAGATGGATGTTGTCCTTGTAGCGCTGGAGCTGACCACCCCAGAGACCGCCGAAGTAAACATATGTCTCGCCATCAGCATCATCGCGGAATGCGCACATATCGATGCTGTATGAACCTGGGATTGGAGCCTCACCTGGGATGAATGGACCCTCTGGATTGTCTGCAATAGCAGCACCCCAGTGGAACACATCGTTGCGGTCCTTGAGTGGGAAGTACATGATGTACTTCTTTACCTTCTTAGAGAAGCCCATGCCAGCGGCCTGCTCCTCAGCGTTGGTAGGAACCTCTACCTCATACTCCTGAACGTCGCAGTCCCAGAGCTGACGGCCTGCCCATGGAATATCTTCCTGACGGAGAACGCAGCCACAGTCAACAACCTCGCCAGTCATTGGGTCGCCATCGATGCGGAGCACGTGGTAATCCTTCATGATGTACTGGTCGCCGTTGTCGTTCTCAACGTTGGAAGCCTCCCAGTCGTGGGAAGGATAGATATAGATCTTGCCATTGAAGATATGTACTGAAGGGTCAGCCATATAGTCGGCAGGGAAAAGATAACGCTTTTTTGTTGCCATGATTATTTAGTGTTTTATTTAAAATTTGAATTTACCATCTCTACCGAAAGGCAGTGGATAATCTGTGCGTCCCTTGATTGGGAAGTCATTCTTCCATGAAGAAGCATCTGTTACGCCCCAGAATGTCACACGCTTAACGTGGTCTGAATACTTATTGACGATAGCAAAAAGATCCTTGTAACGGTTTTGCCATTCTTTAAGTCTCTCCTCAGGAATAACACCATTCTTGTATGGGTCTTTTTCTTCTGTGTACTCGAAACGAGTAGCGACATCGGCGCCTGTGTATGGATTTGGAAGAATCGACATGTCAGTCTCTGTAAGCTGAACGTCAACGCCTGCAGCGATGAAATCCTGAATAGATTTTTCATACTCGGCGAAATCCGGGAAATCCATGCCTATGTGTGTCTGAAGACCAACAGCATCAATACGGATGCCCTTGCTCTTGAGACGTTTAATCATCTCGACAACAGTTGCGCGCTTGCCTGGAGCAGACATCGAGTAGTCGTTGTAATAGAGTTCTGCATCAGGATCGACCTCCATTGCACACTGGAATGACCAATCGATAAACTCCTCGCCCATAATCTGATAGAAGAGGCTATTGCGATATGAACCATCATCTTCAATTGCTTCATTCACAACGTCATAGCCTTTGATCTTGCCCTTGTAACGAGTATAGACAGCTGTGATATACTCTTTGATATTTGCCTTGAGAGTATCGGCCGATACGAGCGAGCCGTCCTCGTTGTGGCAGAGCCAAATGGCAGCCTGTGAATGCCAGATTGGAGTATGACCTATGGCTGTCATGTTGTACTTCTGAGCATACTCGACAAACTGGTCTGCAAGAACCCAGTCGAATTCACCCTTCTTAGGTGCAATGACTTCAGACTTCATGCAGTTCTCAGATGTAACGCAATTGAACTCTTGAGGAACAACGCTCATCTCAATCTCCATCTGATTGCGGCTTCCGACAAGTTCGTAGCTTGGGTCGTCGAGTTTGTGCTCGTCTTTTTCAAGGTCTGCTGCCACAAGCCACTGATTGACTGTTGCACCAATGAGAATATTCTCATTAGGTATGAGTGAACGAAGCTGCATGTTGCGACTAGCCTCCTGCTCCGGAGCAGAGCAAGAGGTAATCGTAAACAGACCAAATGCACCTATGATGCACCCATTTAGCAAATGGTTATTCATCTGTATTTTTCTGTTATTAATTATTTATTTCTCGCCTCGATAGCTCTGTTCATCTCGTCAATCTTCTCGTCGGTGAGAGGATACTTGTAGATGAGATATGCTACTACGACAAGAAGAATAGCAGGTATGATTGTTGTGAACCAGAGGATAGCATTCTGAGCTATTTCAGAGTAAGTTCGGATTTTGATGTAATAAGCATTTACCGGAGCACTAATGAATGATGCAAGGAACACAACGATGAAGATCGCGATCATAAGCTGGAGACACTTGTTGGCGCCAAACTCCCTGAACATCTCGCCGTATGACACAGGTTTCTCTGGTGTTGTAGCAATGCGCTCCTGACAGCTCTTGAAACAGTAGAAGAGCAATGCGAGACCCGCGATAGCAAAGATTGCAATCACTGTAAACCATGCGTTAGGATCAGTCTGGAGAGCAGACTCCTCGTCAGTAAAGCTGAAGCCGATCATGCCCATAATCAAAGGAGTAATCCAGCCTGCGATAGAGAATCCGGCCTTAAAAGCCACACTTGCGAGGGCGTTTACCGTAGCAGCAGGACGATTGCCTGTGCGGTATTCAGATTCGGTGATTACCTCAGGTACAAGAGCCCACATGAGCGAGCCTACGAGAAGACCTACTCCGGTCAAAACCTTGGCAGCCTGAATCATAAATGTATATAAATCGCCCCATTCAGGAACCATCTCTACTTTACCAGTAGCCTCGTTGAGCTTTTCTACCAATGAGCCGGCATCAGTGAACTTAGGAATAGAATAGAGGATACAGAAACCTACAAAACCGATTGCGAGAAGTGTGTAATAGAGACCTTTCTTACCCAACCACTTCTTCAAAACTGGCATCGATGGAAGGATGATGAATGCAGGGATTGTACCGATGGCCATGAAGAGTGCCTGGTTCCAGTCGATAGTGGCTGCATGTGCGAAGTATGCAAGTCCGATAGGGAAACCTGCCTGAACAAGGATCTGGCCGATGTTGGCGCATACCATACGAGTTGATGTCAGCTTGAGGACTTCGTCGTTGTCACGAGTCATGCTGGCCATGATAGAACCGTAAGGAATGTTTACTACCGAATAGATCATGCTCAATACTGTATAGCTTACTGTCGCATATACAACTTTGGCTGTATAATCCCACTCAGCAACCTGTGGAAGCATGAGGAAACATGCTGCAACAGTCAGAGGAATACCGCCATAAAGGAGGTATGAGCGATACTTGCCGAGTTTTGGATTGTGGTTGTCGATGTAACGACCAACGATAGGGCTCCAGAAACAGTCAATAAGTCTGACTGTGAGGATAAGTCCACCTACGAAAGCTGGGTTAATCTTAAGTACTGTCGTCAGATACAGCATCAGATAAGTTGCTACGGTCTGGAAGATAAGGTTCTGTGCCAAGTCGCCCGAACCAAAACCGATTCTCTGTGCCCAGGACAACTTGTAGAAGCCCTTCGATTCATTTGTGTTTTCCATAGTGTTTATTGTGTTTTGTGAATGATTATTCTGCTAAAAGCACAGGCCATGTGATGACCGTTGCAGCATATTTACCCATGGCCTCATATCCTTTTGGATTGAGGTGGAGCCAGTCGTCGCTATATTCAGCCTTGAGTTTCTGAGGATCGGCCTCGTCGCGAACGAGCTGATCAAAGTCAATTACGCCATCTGCAAAGCCTGCATTGCGTATCCATTCGTTGACATACTGACGAGCAGCTTCATGCCAGATATTATAGTAGTTGTTGCCTTTGAATGGCGTGATTGTACCAAGATATACTCGCATTCCAGCTTTTCTTGCCTTGTCGATGAGTGTCTTGTATGCCTCAATGAGCTTCTCGGCTTTTTCCTCGCTCCTTCCCTTCCAAGCGCCTCCAATGTCGTTGACACCTTCGAAAATAACGAGTACACCAGCACCTCTCTGGCCAAGTATGTCGCGATCAAAACGCTTCAAAGCAGGCTGGCTCAAACCGCCTTCGATAACGGCATTACCACCAATTCCGAGGTTAAGCACACCGACATTGCCTTCGTATGCTTCTGCGAGGAAGTCGGTCCAGCGGTTCTGCATATTTGTTGTCGTGCCACGGCCGTCAGTTATACTGTTACCGAGGACAGAGATGCATTGTACATCAGAAGAGGCCTTGACGTCGAGGGAGCCAATGCTGTACCAGTGGTCAATCTTTTCATCTACAACGAAAGCTGCCTTTGGCTTGCTCTCGCCCTTCATGATGTAAGATGTAGTTCGGCTTCCACGATGTGTTGTTGGCTTCTCTGGAGTGCGCTCGCCGTAGCATACCGTTACGCTGAGACGCTGCAACGGCTTGAGGTCGTATGCGAGATCGTCGCAGAATATTGTCTGTCCAGGCTCCAGAGTAATGCTCTTCTTGCCATTGAATTTGAGGTACTTTGCCGACTTCGCGTCGATCTGGTCAAGGTCGCCGTTGGCAATATATACAGATTTTATATCTACCGGAGTGGCGCTGAATTCGTTGGAGAGCATCATTCTGAGACTCTCGCCTCCTATAGATACATGTATCACCTGACGTACAGATCTGTTGGAGAGGCTAGACTTTGGATAGTCCCAAGGATCGAGAGGAGCCTCTATGGCTGTGGCCCATGTGCCTTTCCAATCTTTCTGAGCTGCTGGAGCTTGTGCCACCGCAACGTTCGACCCCAAGGTCAAGGCCATGAGTGCAACACCGAGATTTCTTTTCATATTCATGTTCATATTATTTTATTCTGCAGATGCCTTCACAACCTGGCTCTCTGTGCCAAAGAGGTGCGAACGGCTGTATCCGCCATAATCAATTACTATTTTCTGAAGCACCATTCCCGGTTCGATCGGACGGATGGTGAGTGTGTGAGTCTTGCCTTTGGCAATTGTCATCGGCGTAATGGTTTCGATGACACGCGTTGCAACGATGTCATACATCTCCCATTGATTTTCTTCCGTATATCTGCCATTGTAATTCACCTCAACCTGCTGAGAATCATCAATCTGGACACTATATCGATGTCCCTCTTTGCGTAGGAATGGCAATGTCGAGTTGGTAACTATGTGAACCTTCACTTCGCTGACATTCTCTGGCAGTTCAAATGAATATTGTATTGAAGCACCTTCTGTCGATGCTTTGTATGGCATCAGCGACATAGCTGATTTTGTTCGGCCATGTGTCGGAATGACAGCCCATTTTGCATCAGAAGCATCATTCGTCTTGTAATAGTGTTGTGCTTCGATTGCTACAAATCCGTTCTGAGACTTGCTTCTGAACGATGTTGCAGATGCATTGTCGAGACGACGGCACATTGGCTTCGTATTCGTGTCAGGCTGCTGCCAGATTCTGTAGCCGATATGCGTCTGATCCATCAGATGATTCCACTTGCCGTTGTTCAGATGATGATATTCATCTGTGAGCTCAATATCGCGCTCAAAGCATTCGTCAACCTTGTCGGCCCACAAGTTCGCCTCGATATCGCCAAGGTCGTAGAGATATGCATTCATGGCTTGTGCATAATACATCTCGTAGAGGTTGGCCATCGACTGAACCGGGAAGAGGATGAGCTGATAATATGCATCACGATATTCCTCCTTCAGCTGCTTATATTGGCGAAGCGCATCAGCCTCAAGTGCCTTGTATTCGTTCACGACCTGAAGAAACTCGCCATTGTGCAGATTATATGTTCTGGCATTGAGCATCTCCGGCGTCACGCGACCATTGTACTGCAGATATTTCTCAAGAATATATTGCGCCTTCTTTGCATCGTCCTTGCCGAAGGCATCTTCGCAGAACTGATATGTATGGTCGCGGAATGTATCGACTGAGAATTGCTTTGGATCCCACGCCATTTTCAGGAAGAAGTCTATCGGATATTCCATTGGCTTCAAGTCGCCGACATTGAGAATCCACAGTTTGTCAATTCCATATTCATAGGTCAGGTTAAGCTGCTCCCACATGTGTGCCACTGGCGTGACATTTGCCCATTTCGAATTGCGTGGTGCACCCACATAATCCACATGATAGTACATACCCCAACCACCTTTGTGCGTTGTTGTTGGCACCTTGCGAATGTTGCCCCAGTTGTCATCACAAAGGAGAATCAACACGTCGTCCGGCACGCGAAGACCAATGTCGTAAAGGTGCTGAACTTCCTTGTAGAGAGCCCATACCTGCTGACGTTTTTCGGCAGGCTTGCCCGTCTCTTCCTTGATGATCTGACGCTGGTTTCTGAAGATACGTTCCATGAGCTTGAGGTTCTTTTCATCCTCAGACTGATACTCGTCGTCATGACCTTCCTTGCCACCAAGACCGGTGTCGCCATCACCACGCATACCGATTGTGATGAGATCCTCATTATCCTTCGAACGGCGTATTCCTTCGCGGAAGAAATCGTCGATTACTTTCTGATTTGAATCGTAGTCCCATGGACCATTTTCCTTGCGATGGCGGGCCCATTCCTGATGGTTGCGAGCCATTGGCTCATGATGCGATGTTCCCATGATGATGCCCATCTCGTCAGCAAGCTTACTGTTGTTGCTGTCGTCGGCATAGAAAGCATTGCCCCACATGGCAGGCCACATGTAATTGCCTTTCAGACGGAGAAGAAGCTCAAAGACCTTCTCATAGAAATGGCTGTTGAAGCCTTTGGCGAGCTGCGGATTTGCTGTCGGGCATTCGCTGTCTGGAAATTTCTCATTAACCCAACCCGAGAGGCATGGAGCCTCGTCGTTGAGGAAAATGCCTCGATAGCGAACCACTGGCTCGTTGTCGGTATATACGCCCTGCTTGACATAGATTTCGTTGTGCTTGACAACAGGAACATCAGCCCACCAATGCCATGGCGAGACACCCATCTGGCGCGAAAGTTCATAGACGCCATAGATTGCGCCACGCTTGTCGCTGCCGGCAATCACGAGTGCATCATCAACCATCGTGATGATATATTTTTCAGTCTTGCCCTGAAGCAACTTGCCATCAATCTTCTTGCTCTTGACGAGCGACTTTATCAACGATGATTTTTCGATTGTTCCAACGATGATGTTTGCCTTTGCATCTGCAACGATCTGGCCATTGACGTCGGCCACCTCACGGATGTCGGCAATGAGCGATTTGACTGCTCGCGACACGCCCGGATACTCATCGGCTGAAACCGCAATGCTCAGCTTGTCGCCATTTCGCATGAGAAGCTTGCCGCCATCAGCTGCTGAAAATGCAATAAAGTCGTCAGCTGCCATCATTTGAGCCGACAATCCCAGCACGAGAAATAATAATACGATCAGTTTTTTCATAACGATTATTTGATAGATTTAAAACACGATTGTACCGACACGTCTGCGATAGAGGCACAGCGGTCTGCAGTAATTGCGATGTGATTCGCGATGATATGGTTTTGTACTTGCATTATCATTCAAAAACGCATATTGCTACGATATGCGCGTAATAAGTAACGCAAAATTACAAAAACAAACACTTTTAAACATTAGCATTTGTATCGCGAATTTTTCCTTACGTAACATACGTTTCTCTAAAACGCATCGCAAATGTTAGGTCGATGGAGTTAACAAATGACGTTTAACGCCTGAAAAACAGAGGTTAAGAAGATTCGGAAAGCTTTTTTGATGATTTTCCGATTTTTGTTTTATTGTCTTTTCATGATTCGGCGCACCCAGCGAGGTAAAATGAATGCACCAACGATGAGATATGGATAATAGCTGACCAGACGCCAGCATAATGCCAAGGCCACACCCATGCCCATTGGCAGGAAACCGGCAAGAAATTCCTTGAAAACCCACTCGGCAAAACCGCTGCCTCCTGGTGTCGGACTGACGAGCATCATAATCCACATGGCAAGCTGCTTGCCAAAGACCGTGAAATGATCCTGAAGACCGAGATATCTGATGCCGAGGAAGGCAATGATGAGCGTATTGACAACCCAATAGCGGGCAATCCATGATGCGCACGTCGCTCCGAAAGCCTTAAGCCATTTGCGGAACGGCCATGCACGGAAATATTCCGAAGTCTGTATCATGTCGTTGCCGACTTTGTCGATTTTACCACGCCAGCGGCGCAGAACAGGCAACTTGAAGATGAGAAGCATGAGCTTCTTGAGGCCATAAGGATTGATGAAAAAGCCGTAGCTCAGGAGCAGGATATAAGCCACTTTCACGCCATAGCCTGTCCATGCAATATAGTCGAAACCGACAGTCACGCCGTCGCTGAGTCCGAAGATGTTTTCATAACCTATGAGTATGACAGCAACAGGGAATACCAGTGCAAAGAAGAGTTCGTCGAGAAACGACGTGACCATCACGATGCCGGTGCTTCGTCCGACGTTGATGCCTTCGCGATTCACAAAAAAGATTGCGACACTCGTGCCGCCAACAGCCGATGGCGTGACGGCTGAAGCAAACTCCCACAGCATGATAACGCGAAAAGCCTGTCGCCACGAGAAATCATAGTCGCTGAGTATTCTGATTCGCACCATGTAACCAAGATCGCGCATGGCCATCATACCAAAAGAGATGACAAACCAGAAAAGTGTCCAAAAGCCAAATTCTACATTGCTGAACGTGCCTGGCACATATTCGCGCATGAAAAGCCATGCCGTCACACTTAGACCAATGATTATCGGCAGGACAATCTTCCACGACTTGAAACCGTCGAGCACAGATGCATTATTTTCGGTGCTGCTCTCCATGTCTTTGCGCTGCGCGATATGAAATTTCAGATTGAGTAATATCAGATTATTCTGCCGTTCATCATGACCCTCGAGATTATCTCGTCAATAATCGGAATGTCGCTCTGAGGCCATGCAAGACGCATCAGCTGAATCGGCATGAACCATTCGGCACGCGAATGTTTGGTGAGGATTGCACGTCCGTCAACCACGTCACAGATGAATGGATGCATCTCGAAAGTGCGACCGTCTTCACCTTCAATAGTGAATGATTTGAGCGTCTCGATGATGTTGATGTTGAGGCCAAGTGTCTCATTTATACGGCGTATGACACATGCCTCGCAACTTTCGCCCTCCTTAGGACTGCCACCTGGGAACTCCCATTTGCCGACATTGGCAAGGCCCTCACCGTTTCTACTCGCGGCGAGCACCATACCATTTCTGACTATGACAGCACAGGTGACTTTTGTTATATCCATTGGATGACAAATAAATTTGCGTTGCAAATATAATAAAAATGCATATTTTGCTCTACATATTCATCATTCCAAAAGCAACAATCGCACTTTTAGGACATTTTTGTTTTATTTCGAGCACTTTTTCAACATGCAGTTCGGGCCATTCCCATCGAGAGTGCCATTTCGTTGGCAGCAAGCAAGTGATGATAGCGCGAAGGAAGCGTCTTTTCGAGACTCTGCATGACATCTGTTGTTCCGACAACCGGATCGATGCCGATGAGCGCACCAAGCACAATCATATTGAGCATCTTCTGCATTCCTTTGTCAACCGACATCTGTGTGGCATCAATGCCATAGATTTCAATGTCTCGTCGCTTTGGCTTGTCACATATTCCATAAGTGTCATAAATCAACTTGCCGCCTTTCTTGACTTGAGACTCAAACTTGCTGAGCGACTGCTGGTTAAGAGCTATGACAATATCATATGAGCCTACTATCGGCGAGCTGATTTGCTCATCGCTGACGATGACCGTCACGTTTGACGTTCCGCCACGCTGTTCTGGTCCATATGATGGCAGCCAGCTGACTTCTTTTCCGCCCATCATACCGGCATAGGCCAATATCTTGCCCATCGAGAGAACGCCTTGCCCGCCAAAACCTGCTATGAGTATCTCGTGTGTCATATCTATGTTTTTTTATTGATTATCTGTCTTTTATATCACCAAGTCTGAATGTCTTGAAAAGATTATCACTGAGCCATTTATTGGCCTCGACAGGAGTCATCTTCCAGTTTGAAGGACACGCGCTGACAATCTCAACGACAGATGTTCCCTTGCCCTTCATTGAGTTCTCAAACGCTTTGCGTAGCGCTTTCTTGGCACTCTTCACGGCCTTGTATGTGTTGACGGCCTGACGTGTCACGTAACACGTGCCATCGAGACAGCTGAACATCTCGGCAATTCTGAGCGGATAACCATTGAGTTCCGGCTGTCGGCCGTCAGGACAGGTCGTTGTTTTCATGCCTAGCGGCGTTGTCGGAGCCATCTGTCCACTGGTCATTCCATACACGGCATTATTGATGAAGATTATGGTTATGTTCTCACCTCTGCTGCATGCATGCACAGCTTCGCCTGTGCCGATTGCGCCTACCTCGCCATCGCCTTGATAGGTGAAGACAAGTTTTTCCGGATTGAGGCGTTTCACACCTGTGGCTACGGCTGGAGCTCTGCCATGAGCCGCTTCAACCCAGTCGATGTCTATATAGTTGTAAATGAACACGCCACAACCCACAGGCGAGACTCCGATGATGTCCTCAACATCGACATCCATCTCGCCAAGCACCTCTGCAACGAGTTTTGTAACGACGGCATGACCACAGCCCGGACAATAATGCATAACATTATCGTTCAGCAGTTTAGGCTTTGAATATATCCTGTTTTTATCCGTTTTTTCTACGATTTTCATGGCTCTGATTTTTTATTTTATGCCAAATTCGTTTTTCAAGGCGTCAAGCACCTCTTCTGGAGTGAAGACAACTCCTCCCAAACGCCCATAGTGGCCTATGCGGACTTCTCCACTCGCTGCCAGACTGACATCTTCAATCATCTGACCACTGTTGAGTTCAACTACCAACATTCCTTTTGTCCTTTTCGAGAGTTCATCGACTGGCTTCTTTGGGAATGGCCACAATGTTATCGGACGAAGCAGGCCCAGTTTCAAACCTTGCGAACGTGCAATGCTGACCGTCTTAGTGCATATTCTTGCCGATGAACCGAAAGCCACGAGCACGTAATCGGCATCGTCACACTCGATGGATTCATAGCGGACATCATTTTCCTCCGCCTGCAGATACCTCGCTTCACGCTCGAGACATTTCTTCTCCATGCTGAGCGGATCGAGTTCAAGTGATGTGACAAGATTTCTCTTGTTGCCCTCCTTGCGTCCCGTCGAAGCCCATGGGCAGGCAAGTTCAATCTCAGTCTTCGTAAGCCTCCGTCGGATAGGCGGAAGAATGACTTTTTCCATCATCTGGCCGATCGTTCCATCGGCTAATATCATCGCCGGATTGCGATAGCGAAAAGCCCAGTCGAAGGCAATAGCAACAAAATCGGCCATCTCCTGAACACTAGCCGGAGCAATAACAAAAGTGCGATAGTCGCCATGACCACCTCCACGCGTCGCCTGGAAATAATCAGCCTGCGACGGCTGTATGGTTCCAAGTCCCGGGCCTCCCCTCATCACATTTACAATCACGCATGGAAGGTTGGCGCCGGCCAGATAAGATATCCCATTCTGCATCAGACTGATGCCCGGACCCGACGACGATGTCATCGCCCTTTTGCCTGTCGCAGCTGCCCCATAGACCATATTAATAGATGCCACCTCGCTCTCAGCCTGCATGACAACCATGCCCGTCGTCTCCCACGGCTTCTGCGCGACAAGCGTCTCCATGATTTCGCTCTGCGGAGTGATTGGATAACCAAAATAAGCATCCACACCATAGCGTATGGCTGCCATCGCCAAGGCTTCATTGCCCTTCATCAGTCGTATCTCGCTCTCCATCGTTTTTCTCTTGTTTTATTTCTTAAAATATCCCATCTCGATAAACCGTTATGCACGCATCGGGGCAGACAAGAGCACACGATGCACAGCCAATGCACGACGTCTCGCGAACCTGCTGCGAATAGCTATACCCACGCCTGTTGAGACCCGCCGACAAACTCAATGTCTGACCAGGACATGTCGCAACACACATGCCACATCCCTTGCATCTTTCCTTGTCAATCACGACTCCACCCTGCCTGATGCTCAAACGCACCGCCTCAACAAGTAGCCGATGACATTTTTGCTCAATCACAGCAAGTTTCGATTCACCTTTTTCATTCATGGTTTCGCACTTTTTCTACCGACAAAGGAAAAAGATGTCTTAGACATAAAAAAAATAATGTGATAGAGGCGGTTCAAAATACGCCAAAAAGGGCATTTTGGGACAAAATCGTAGTTTTTGAGGGTAAAATCAGGCATTCGCGTCTGCCCCCAAACGCCAAAAATGTATGTCTGAACGCAAAAAAGCATCGGAAACACCGATGCTCACATATAACATTACCGCATTTATGAATACGACATATTTAATCGCAAAATTTCCCTATTCGATACACTTTCTCTCTCGAACGGATCTCGAAGGCATCTCGAAGGATTGCCATTGTTCGAATGGTTCTACCATGTCTTAATTTCCCCTCGTTCGGCGTAGGCTCCAGCCTACGCCGTTATTAGGTGCAAGGCTCCTGCCTTGCAAAAAGACATGATGTATTGTTATTCTTGTAATGGTCATGCAAAGCGGGAGCCTTGCTTTTAGCTCCGACGTAGGCAGAGCCTACGCCGAACAAACTTACAACACACAACTTAAAGCTTATAACTTAAGAAGTACTTGCCACTCACGCAGAAAGTCGCCTTGAGCTGTTTGCGTTAAAAAAAATCGGTAAGATCAGCGTTAAGCACGGCAAATGTCTGAGCGAAGCGAGTTCTTGCCGTGTAGCTGAGCGAGACAATTTTTTAGCGAGACAGCTCTCTGCGACGAGCTCTCTTTTGCTTCGTTTTCTCTGAGCGGTACAGAGAAAATGAAGAGAAGAAAAAGCATGCTCTTCTCGCTTCCGTCTTCTGTCTTCACAGAAGATGAAAAACCCGCCAGCGAGGGCACAGAGCCTATGCCTAACAACATAATCGCATAAAAAAACGACGCCAAGTCAAAACCTGGCGTCGCCTGTAAACTTATTACCTTAAGACTTAAAACTTATCACTTAAAACGCGTCCCGCAAGATCATATTTCTTGCCATCGCGGATAATCACCACGCGACCATTCTCAACCGTCTTGATTGTCTTCTGGTTGCCGGCGGCATCGATGTCATCGACGGCTGTCGGAGTGCTCTGCTTCTCGTATTTCAAGACAACGTTCACGTTGCCTTTGTCTGTATCTACTGAGGCGAGGCTGAACTTCGCTTTCATGTCGCCTATCTGCGAGGCATTAATTTCCGTTCCGTTGACCTCTATCGAAAGCGGTTTTTCTGAATATTCGACCTCGAGAGAACTCTTCGACGTTGCAAAGAAGACCGGCGACGGACCGAGAACGCTCTCGTCGCGATTCACTACGTTATACTTGACTCCGACTGTCGCGCCATGCTCACCCTTGGCGAGCACCGGATGCTTGGTGCCTTGTGTCCATTCGCCGTTGAATGTGCCTGAGTAGCCTTCGCCATCGAAGTTGAGCCAGTAGGCTGGCTCTGCGCCGGCAAATTCCTCATCGGTGAAGAGGCGGTAGTTGAGGTTAATGTCGTCCGGCACTTCGGCGCTCAACATGCTGTTGCCTTTCGACTTCGTCTTGCCGTTCGATGCGCTCTTCTTCGAATGGCCTCGCGTGCGGCCGTGACCGATGTTCTGAATAACGATTATCGAAGTCTTGTTGCCAGTCACTTCGCCGTCGAGACCTTCGAAATAGCCAATCACATGGTCGAGTTCGCCGCCCTCTTCGTTGTCGATGACAAGGCAAGCCTCGGCATTCTCGATGTCGTCTGCGTCGGCATCTATCTCCATTCGGCCTTCGAAGATGCTGTTGCGGATAAGACCTTTGTTTTCCCTAGCCACAAGACCATAATATGTTTTGCCTCCATCTGTTACACCTGCCGATGTGGCATCGACGATGAAGTCGCTGAACACCACATTGCGAATCTCTGCGCCCTCACCGATATATCCGAAGATGGATTTAGGTTGAGTGGCGTTCGCTCTGTGATTACCTTTGACACTTAAATAATTGCCTTCAAGGATGCCCTTGAAAGGATGCTCTGTCGTGCCAAGTGTCTGCCATGTCACGTTTTCAGCATCAAGGTCGAAATCCTTAGTGAGAGCTATGGATATCTCCTCGTCCCTGCGCACCTGCTCACCATTGTTGACTGCCCATGCAATGAAATTACAACTCTCTTTATCAAGAGCTAATGCAAATGTCTTTTCTACCTCGTCACCTATTCCCTCTTTTTCCAAATAGGTAAAACCAACGAACTTGTCGCTACCTACATTGTTATATGTGTCCCTATATCCGTCTTCACTTTCAAGAAGATTATCTGGCACAAAGAATTTTTCGACTGTTTCGTATGTCGGAAAAAATTCTGTCAAGTTGTCAACAACCCTCTCCTGATATATGAAGACATATTTGAGGTTGTCACAACCATAAAAGGTATCGAATTTACTATCAACAGCTGAGTATCCTACTGATCCAATTGACACACTCGTCAGATTTGAACAACCATAGAATGCTTTTGCACCGATGCTTGTGACACTTGAGGGTATTTCTATACTCGTCATGTTCGAACGGCCATAAAAAGCATTTTGACCAATGCTTTCGACTTCGTTGGGAATAATGGTGTTTTTACATCCCAAAACTAGTGTTTTTGTTGATTTCTCAATTATGGCATTGCAATTATATCGTGAATCGTATTTTGCATTTTCTTCCGCCACCACAATTGATTCCAGACTTGAACAATTTAAGAAAACCTCTACGTCAATTGATGTGACGCTTGAGGGAATTGTAATTTTTTTCAAACCAGAACAACCCGAAAAGGCCCCACTACCAATACTTTCGACACCTTCAGGTATCTCTGTATTATTACTTCCCAAAATGAGTGCGTTTGTTGATTTCTCAATTATGGCATTGCAATTATCTCGTGAATCGTAGTTTGCGTTTCCTTCCGCCACAACAATTGATTCTAAACCTGAACATTTTGAGAAAGCTTGCCAACCGATGCTTGTGACACTTGAGGGAATCTCTATGCTCGTCAGGCCTGAACAGCCATAGAAAGCATAGTCACCAATGCCTGTGACACCTTCGGGTATTGTTACGCTCGTCAAACCAGAACAACCATAGAATGTATCGTCATAAATTTCTGTGATGCCATCTGGTATCTTTAAATTGCCTGTCAAACCAGAACAACCCGAAAAGGCCCCACTACCAATACTTTCGACACCTTCAGGTATCACCACGCTCGTCAGGCCTGAACAGTCATAGAAAGCATAGTCACCAATGCTTGTGACACTTTCGGCTATCGTCAAATCGCCTGTCAAACCAGAACAACCATAGAAAGCATTCCGACCAATGCTTTCGACATCGTTGGGAATAATGGTGTTTTTACATCCCAAAACTAGTGTATTTGTTGATTTCTCAATTATGGCATTGCAATTATCTCGTGAATCGTATTTTGCATTTCCTTCCGCCACCACAATTGATTCTAAACTTGAGCAACTATCGAATGCATAGCTACCAATTCTTGTGACACTCGATGGAATCTCTATGCTTGTCAGACCTGAACAACCTGAGAATGCTTCACTACTAATGCTTTCGACATCGTCTGGTATCTTAGTATTTTTACATCCCGAAACAAGTGTATTAGTTGATTTCTCGATTATGCTATTTCCTCGTGACTCGTATTTCGTGTTTTCCTCATCTACTACGATTGATTCCAAACTTGAACATCCAGAAAATATACCGTCATCAATGTAGCTGACACTTGAAGAAATTTCTACGTTCTTCAGACCTGAACAATCTGAGAATGCATGCCAATAGATTTCTGTAACACCTTCGGGTATTGTCACACTTGTCAGACCAGAACAACCTGAAAAAGCCTCACTATCAATGATTGTGACGCTTGAGGGAATTTCAACGCTCGTCAAACCAGAACAACCATAGAATGTATCGTCATAAATTTCTGTGATGCCATCTGGTATCTTTAAATTGCCTGTCAGACCAGAACAACCCGAAAAGGCCTCACTACCAATACTTTCGACACCTTCGGGAATTATCATACTTGCAAGACCTGAACAATCTGAGAAAGCATTCCAACCGATCCTAGTGACACTTGAAGGGATTTCAATACTCGTCAAAGCTGAACAGCCCCGAAACGCATAATTGCCAATTTCTGCGACACCTTCAGGAATAGTAATTTTCGTAATATATTTACAACCATAGAAAGCGTATGGATTGATTTTTGTAACATCTTCGGGAATAACTAATTCCTTCACTTCTCCATTCTTATCATACAACTTCACATCTGTTGAGGCTAGATTAAACACTTTATCGCCAAACTTTATTCTGCACCATGATTCTATAGAACCTATGTGAAGTCTTCTTATAACATTACAACGCTCGAATGCATAATTGCCAATGCTCGTAATGCTTGAAGGAATTTCTATGCTCGTCAAATTAGTACAACCAGAGAACGCAGAAGTACCGATGCTTGTAACGCCTTCCGGGATGGTGACACTTTTAAGATTTGAACAATTGTATAAAACACGATTACCAATGTTTGTGACAGATTCTCCGAATTCAACGCTTTTAACCGATTTTCGCGACTCATTCCATGGAATATCTGAAGGTAAAGTGAACGAAAGATTCTTAGTTATCGTCAGCAATCCCTCGCTGTCAAGCGACCATCCGTCGCCACTATCTACTATTGTCTGCGCTTTTGCTGCAAATCCGAAAATTGCAATGATAATAAGGGACAGGATTTTCTGTTTCATATTATTTCAATTCTGTTCAGACACGACAGACAAGTCATGCCTCATATAATTCATTCCGTAAATAATTTATAATCAATCTATTGTATAATACACAAAGATAAATCCTACATCTTCAGAAAATCCTTGTGACGTTCAATAGGCCTGTAGAAATAAACCACACCATAATCTGCAGCAATTGCTCGCTTGTCGTCGGAATCAATAGGAGCAAGCGAGGCTTCAATCTCGTTCCATAGCGCAACAATCAACTTGTCTGCCTTTTCGCGCGATTCGATGAAACGTGCCTGATGCTTCACTATTGTTTGGAGAATGTCCTTATGCTTGCGATAGACTTCCATGAATTGCTCAAACTTGACCTTTACATTGGCAATCGATGGATTGTATATCCTATTGCCAGTGCGACGCTCCTCGCCAGTAATCACCATCTGAGCAATCTCGATAAACTGCTGATCACCGCTCAAATCGGGAAGTGACGAACCATATTCTTCAAGTCCGAGTTGCTTACGCGCATCGGCTTTTATTTCGCCACGCAATATGCTCATGTTAAGCACTTGAATGAAGTGCGACAGATATAGTCTTGCTGTTTTACCGCTTTCTGTGAGCTGCTTGCCAATCTGAACCTGCAGACTGCGACTATTCATATATTGACTTAGGTTCTGCTCAAAAACGGGTGTGAACGACGACACCTCGTGTGCAAGCATCTGGCTGAAAAGGAGTTTGTCTGCAGATGTCGATGTGGCTTTCTGCATGGCGGCCTTCAGTGATCTCAATCGAGCCTGATCTGTGTTTGGAAGTCTGCGGTATGGCATAATGAATTTTGGGAAAGCGTTTTATACTTGCAAGTATAGTTTTTTTAACGCATTAAAACAAAAAAAATGCTTTTTTTCTCCCAAAAAATGCGAATAGCACCCGATTTTTGCCGTTTTTATGCTCTGCGCAAAACTTTTCAGCGACAACGAACCACTCCGCGCCCTATCCTACCAGCTCTTCGTAGCCTGCACTCTCTTATAATGTGGTCCAACGACAAATCGGAAGATGATGAACGATATGACGGAGAGCGTAGCGCCAGTTGCGTATGCCATTTCAAAGCCTAGATGTTGCGAGATATAACCTCCTGTCAACAGTCCGGCACCAATGCCGCAGTCCCACGATGTCAGATAGGTCGAGACGGCCGTTCCACGCTGGCTATTTGGTGCCAGATTGACGAACAGCGTGTTGTATGCCGGAAACATTGTCCCGTATGATATACCCATGAGCAATGCGCTGGCAAGAAAAACCGGTGTCGTGCCAAATGGAGCATTATCAGCAATGAATCCACACATACTCAGCAATATAAAGACGATGGTTGCCATCGCGATGCTCGAGAGAATCACACCAACGGTATGGCCTCTGTCCACAAGTTTCCCGGAGAATATTCGCGACGAGGCAATGCCCAAAGCAAGCAACGTGAAAAAGAAACCGCTCGACACTTCAACACCGAGTTGCCGGCCATACATGGCAATATATGTCGTCGTGATTCCGTATGGAATGGAAAGAAGCATAAGTGTCAGTCCGGCACCAAGTCCGCGCACAAGGATAAACCTGTCGAGCGAGATTGGTGGCCTTGCAACCTTTTCGCGAGGTTTCGTTTTAATCATCGACGCAGCAATAAGACCTACTGCACATGAAATGAACGAGCAGAGGAATATGGTGTTGAACGAGAAACTCTCATGCATGAAAAGACCTATCATCGGCCCTATCGACATAGCAATGTTATTTGCCATTCCATAATATCCAAGTCCTTCACCTCGGCGCGACGATGGCATGACATCAATAACTATCGTATTACCGCCAACGGTCACCGTCCCAAAAGCGGCGCCATGGACGATGCGCATAGCGACGAACATTGCCAGACAAAATGCGCCTATATATGCACCAAAAACGAGCATATATATGGTATATGCAAGCATATAGAGAGGTTTTCGCGCAAAGGCATCGAGCAAGTAGCCCGAAAAAGGGCGAACGACGAGAGCGGCAATGGTATAGCACGAGAGCGCGGCGCCAATCGTAGAATTGTCGGCGCTGAAAACTTCGGAAAGATAAAACGGCAAGACTGGCAGCAGCAGATAGAATCCCATGTAAAGCAGAAAATTTGCTGCCAGAATCAATATATAGCTACGATTGAAAAGCTTCTCTTTCATAACTGTTCAGAGCGTGTCAGTCTCTAAAAAAATGGCATCGGATAAAAAGCAAAAGCAGTTCTCTTCTTCAGAGAACTGCTCAGGTAGCCCGTAGCAGAATCGAACTGCTCTTTAGAGAATGAAAATCTCTCGTCCTAACCGATAGACGAACGGGCCGCGACCAATATCGTTTACCTGTCAAATTGCTTCACCTGATTAGGCGAGCGTATTGATATGCTTTGCAAGCTTCGACTTGAGGTTTGCAGCCTTGTTCTTGTGGATGATGTTGCGCTTTGCAAGCTTGTCCAACATAGAAGCAACCTTAGGCAGCAACTCAGCGGCAGCAGCCTTGTCTGTAGTCTGGCGGAGAGCTTTCACAGCGTTGCGTGCAGTCTTCGCATAGTAGCGATTGTGGAGTCTGCGCTTCTCGATCTGGCGAGTTCTCTTGATTGCCGATTGATGATTTGCCATTTTGTTAACTATTTACTTAATTCTAAATGTAGCCCGTAGCAGAATCGAACTGCTCTTTAGAGAATGAAAATCTCTCGTCCTAACCGATAGACGAACGGGCCGCCTCTTTTATCACAAACAGATTTTCTCCATTTGCGGGTGCAAAGATAGGTTCTTTTTCTTTACTACGCAATAGCTTTCTATCTTTTTTTGATTTTTAATGCTTTCAAAGCACATAATTTTTTCGTTAAAACAGCTCTGTTTCAGCTTTTAAGGCCATGCCTGACCTTTTTACGAAAAAAGCAGAACCCGCAAAAATGCGAATCCTGCTTTTCAATATGGTGTCTATATTCTGGTTTAATATGCCGACTTGAACTGCTGAAGGAATCTGACATCGTTCTCAAAGAAGAGACGGATGTCCTTAACCTGATAGCGGAGCATCGCGATACGCTCGACACCCATGCCGAATGCGAAACCGCTATATTCCTTACTGTCGATGCCGTTTGCCTCAAGCACAGCAGGATCGACCATGCCACAGCCAAGAATCTCGAGCCAGCCAGTGCCCTTACATACGCCACAACCCTTGCCGCCACAGAGTGAACAGCTGACATCCATTTCGGCCGATGGCTCAGTGAATGGGAAGTATGACGGACGAAGACGAATCTGAGTGTCTGCGCCAAACATTTCCTTGGCGAAGTAGCTCAATGTCTGCTTCAAATCTGCAAAAGAGACGTTCTTTGCGATGTAAAGGCCTTCAACCTGATGGAAAATGCAGTGTGCGCGAGCCGAAATGGCCTCGTTGCGGAACACACGTCCAGGGAAGACGGCACGAATTGGCGGACGCTGCTTCTCCATCATGCGAACCTGTACGCTCGATGTATGTGTGCGGAGCAGAAGGTCTGGATTTGTGTTGATGAAGAATGTGTCCTGCATATCGCGAGCCGGATGTTCGAGCGGGAAGTTGAGCGCTGTGAACACGTGCCAGTCGTCCTCAACTTCAGGACCTTCGGCAACGGTAAATCCGAGACGCGAGAATATCTCGATGATATCGTTCTTTACGATAGAGAGCGGATGGCGACCGCCACAGACATACGATGTGCCTGGGAGCGAAAGATCGACACCTGTCGAAGCGTTCTGCTGCTGGGCAAACGACTCCTTGAGTTCGTTGATGCGGTCAGTTGCAAGCGTCTTAAGTTCGTTGAGCTTCTTGCCCACCTCACGCTTGAGCTCAGGCTGAACCTGCTTGAAATCATCAAACAGAGCCGATATAGAACCCTTCTTACTGAGGTATTTGATGCGAAGCGACTCTGCCTCCTCTGCATTCTTTGCATGAAGAGCCTTGACTTCGTCGATGAGATTTTGAATCTTTTCTAACATGAGAATGTATTTTTCGCGTCGCAAAGATAACGAAATATTATCTTAGGCGCATAATGCCTTTGCGCAAAAATTCGATTCCGAGAACCGAAACATCATCGAAAACCTTTTCGCGTACCATGTTTTCGGTTGCCATTGTCGATATGTGGTCCATCAGTTCATCGATGCCATACGTCTCATACATGAGGTGCTTGATGTCATCTATCGAGCGGCTGACGAATTCACCCTGATCCAATTCGACAAGACCATCGGTGAACGCGACAAGGCGAGTTCCTTTGCTGATGATTTTCCCGCCGACCTCAATTGTCGGTATGAAATCGAGCATGCCTAGGGCAATGCAGCCCTCCTGGAGCTCACTTATTTCGTTCGTATATATGTCGTGAACAATAGGAGCGAGATGGCCCGCATTGACATACGACAAACGACCTGTTATCAGATTGTATCGGCCTATGAAGCAAGTGATGAATTTGTCATTCGATGCCACGTTGCGGCATATCATCTGATTAAGTTCGCGGACAAGCTTCTCGAGTGGCACATGAGCCGTAAAGAGCGAACGCAGCATCGCCTGGAAATTCGACATCAGAAGAGCCGAACTGATACCTTTGCCCGAAACGTCAGCCATGCAGAATCCAACCATGTATGGCGAGAGCTTGATCACGTCATAATAGTCGCCACCTACATCCTGATGCGGATGATAGATGCTGCGCACTTTCGTGAACGATGATACGGCAAGTTCCATGTCCGAAGGAATGAGACCCGCCTGGATTTTCGACGCCAAACGCAACTCGCCTTGCATCGCCTGCTGCTTGATAAGCTTCTCTTGTACTTTCTTGCCTTCGACGAAGACGACGATGAGATTGCAGAGTATCTGTATGAATTTCAGGTTGCGAAGCGTCGGACTGACACCTGGCTCAATCTCGCTGCGGTCGCCAACGAGCACATAGCCAATGTTCTTAAACTTGTGGAAAAGCGGAATTATTGCATCTATTCCGTCAAAAGCCGGATTATCGTTAAATGTCAGCGTTTCAATCTTCGAAACATACGACAAGTCGCGCGTCACGTCAATCAGATCGAGCTGAGACATCGAAACGCCACTCGACAAAATGCAATTCCAATGATTGCCGCTTCGCGTATAGACAAGAATCTTGCCGACGCCGATGGCATCTTTCAGAAGCGTCTCAAATTCAAGCATCAGCTCATCGACACTATGCTCCTCGTTGATGACCTGCGCCACCTCGAGCAACATATTGAGCTTCTCCTTGTAGAGACGAACTATATTTTGGTCAAGATTCTCCAAATCCGGGATTATAATCTGCTTTTAATAAAAGCGACGAGCAACCTTTGTGCGCACAACCTGCACCCTTCGGTCACTCGTCATTTACTGTGCGTCATTCAGACGTTATTTGATACGCTCTACGTATGACTTGTCACGTGTATCAACCTTAATCTTATCGCCCTGGTTTACAAACAATGGAACCATGATTGTTGCGCCAGTCTCGATTGTTGCAGGCTTGAGCGAGTTTGTTGACGAAGTATCGCCACGTACACCTGGCTCAGTGTAAGTGATTTCATATACCATGAATGGTGGGAGATCTACTGCAAGAATGCTATCGCTCTCAGCATGAACAACAACTTCTACAGATTCGCCTTCCTTGAGGAGTTCTGAATTTGAGATGAGCGACTCTTCGATTGAAATCTGCTCGTATGTCTCATTGTTCATGAAGTTGAGACCCATATCGTCCTTGTAGAGATACTGATGTGGACGACGCTCTACACGAGCCTCCTCTACCTTAACACCAGCGTTGAATGTGTTCTCGATAACCTTACCTGTCTTAACATTCTTGAGCTTTGTACGAACGAAAGCAGGACCTTTGCCTGGTTTAACGTGAAGGAACTCAACAATAAAGTAAATCTGGCCATTGTGAACGATGGCCATACCGTTGCGGAAATCTGCTGTAGATGCCATATTTTACGTTTGGTTTATGTTTTTATTATCAATTATGATTGCAAAGGTATAAATAAATTGTTAATTGACAATCGCATACTGCAATTTGTCATACGACAATGACCTTTCGTCCTTCAATGCGAAAGCTGATATCTATTCCCGCATACTTCATCTTGTATATCCTTTCGGCACTTGAATGATAATGCGGACGAGGGTCGTTTGATAATATTTCGCGCAATGCAATCGCTTGTTGTTCAGTCAATTTTCCCACTACAGCATCAGATAATTCAACATCCATAGCGAACATTTCGTCTCCGCTATTAGCCACAAAACCGGCACTAGCATCGGCAATTGCATCAGCATAAGGCAAATATGGCTTGATGTCATATATCGGCGTCATATTCATCATGTCGATGCCTTCAACAATCAACGCAGGACCATCTGCTGCCTCATAGTCAATTGCTACCAATCGCACTACAGAAAGTCCTATATTGTTAGGCCTGAATGGCGAACGAGTGGCGAAGACACCCATACGCTGGTTGCCGCCAAGGCGTGGCGGTCGGACAGTCGGTGACCACTTTTCCTTATGTGCTTCGGAAAAATCCCATAGCAACCAGATGTGGGAGAACTCCTCCAGACCACGAAATGCCTCACGCACACGATATTCCTTCTCGAAGACTATGCGGCCTCGGAGAGAAGGCGCTACCCCACTCTGGCGAGGAATGCCGAACTTCGTGTCTAAGTCGTTGAATATATGCGCAATCACTTCCATAGCCGACCGTATTTACAATCCAGCAAGATAAGAGCGAAGAGCCTGAGTGTAGGCGGCCATAGCATCACGTCCCTTTTCGGTAATGGAACAGAGAGTGCGAGGGCGATTGCCGTCACTTAGCTTATTGACGTTGATATATCCTGCTTCGCTAAGTTTGTCGAGCTGGATGCTGAGATTGCCTGCGGTAGACTCGGTCTGTGTACGAAGATAGACAAAGTCGGCAGACTCGACACTCAGCAGTATCGACATTATGGCCAGGCGGAGCTGGCTATGAAGCAGCGGATCGAGTTCAATCATCACACAACCTTTTTAGCATCGGCATGCTGTTTATTCCATACGCAGAGGCGATGACCAGGAATAATCAGGGCTATAACGACAACGAACAAAAAGATAAAACTACCTTCGATTAGAACCTTCATCGAACTGACATTATCACCAAATAAAGTGGTTGCGATTCCTGCAAAAAGACCAAAAGTAACACCATAGGTGGCCTTGGTAACAAGAAGCATCTTGCCTGTTGACTGAGCAATGCCAGAAAATAGATTGGTCATATACAAGAATCCGGCAAGTACAAACTGCATATATCCGACAGCTACTATGCCATAAGCATATATGGCTGGCAAGAAAAAATAGCATACTAATCCCATAAATATCAACCCGATACTCCATGCGCCATAAACGATTCTATCGGAATAGCTACTGACATGAGATTTCTTTCTCCGGTTTTCTATAAATATGATAATAGAGATAATTGCTACAACAAAAGTGACCAAATAAAATATAACCAAATTCTCAGCCCAGGATTCATTGACGTAGAAAGCCAACAAGTTGAAAACTATTATGCCAATAGCGAGAACATAGCCAAACCAAAGTAAAGGTTTGCCGTTGAACATACTCTGACGAGTCTTGTCAATCATCTTCTGAATGACATCGAGACTCTCCTGCTCAGTTATTATTTTATCTTCCATTTTCTTTAGTTTTTATATGACCTATATACGTAGATCAAAAGTTAGTTTATAAAATAAACCATCTCTCCAAAAAGAAAGCAGTGTTGTACACCACTGCGTATTGTCTTTGGCCGAAGACAAGATCTTTATGAGATAATGACAATGCAAATATATGTTAGTTTATTTTATAAACCAAATATAATTCAAGGAAAATGCAGATAAAAAGAAAAAAAGGCCACGCCTTAGCGTAGCCTTTATAATTGTTTCTGTATAAATCAGACTGATTAGTCCTTCAATGACAAACGGCAGAATGCTGTTGCCTTGAGGTCCTTGCTTACAGATGTGAGGTACTGAGAGATAGTCTGCTTTGAGTCGAAGCAATACTCCTGCTCCATGAGGCAGCTATCCTTGAAGAACTTCTTCAAACGGCCCTGAGCGATGTTCTGTACCATCTGCTCCTTGATGTTAGCAGCAGCCTTCTCAGCCTCAGTAGTCTTGATGTCGCGTGCCTGCTGAGCCTGCTCAGGAGTCAACCAGCCCTTAGCTGTGTTAGACTCGATGTGCTCGTCAGTATCAACGTGAGCTGGGTTGATGCCAGCCTTGTTCAAAGCAGCGTCAACAGCCTTCTTAACGAGTTCGTCCTTAGTCTTCTCGACAGCGACCTTAAGCTCGCGATCGATAGTCTCCTGTGAAACGCTGGCAGCGTCAACAGCGATAGGCGACATTGAAGCAACCTGCATGCCGATGTTCTTGCCAACCTGTGCGTCAGCAGCCTGGTTGAGAGCGACGAGAACGGCAATCTTGTTGTTCATGTGGATGTAAGCAGTAACGCTTTCGCCTTCAACAACCTTGTATTCAGAAACGGCGATCTTCTCACCGATAACGCCAGAGAGACGAGTAACCTCATCGGCAACGATTGCCTGAAGAGCAGCGAGATCAGCTGGCTTCTGAGCGAGAGCGATGTCGAGAACCTGCTTAGCGAGATCAACGAACTGAGCATTTGTTGCAACGAAGTCAGTTTCGCAGCTGAGTTTGATAGCAGCGCCATACTTGCCAGAAGCATCAACCTTAGCGATGCAAGCGCCTTCTGTTACTTCGCGGTCTGCACGCTTGCTAGCGATAGCCTGACCACGCTTGCGGAGAGCGTCAACTGCTGCATCGAAGTCACCATTAGCTTCAGTGAGGGCCTTCTTGCAGTCCATCATGCCTGCGCCTGTCATTTGGCGAAGCTTATTTACGTCCTGTGCTGTAATTGCCATAGGAAAAAATATTTTATCGTTAGAAAATTCGTTTGTTGAAAAAGGAAAACCGACATCAGGACCATCGGGATGTGCCCCAGTCCCAGATGTCGGTTTTTTGTGATTATTATGCTAAATAATTATTCAGCAGCCGGAGTCTCTGCTTCTGCAGCATCACCCTTGCGAGCTGGCTTCTTGCCCTTAGGAGCAGCGGCTTTCTTTTCCTTTGCCTCTTCTTCGTCGAGCTTTTCTGCCTTGCGCTCTTCGAGACCTTCCTTGATAGCCTGAGTCATCACGTCAGTGATAAGCTCGATAGACTTTGAAGCGTCGTCGTTTGCAGGGATAACGTAATCGATATTCGATGGATCAGAGTTGGTATCAACCACACCGAATACAGGGATGTTGAGGCGGTTAGCCTCCTTTACAGCGATGTGCTCCTTAGTTACGTCGAAAACGAACATTGCTGATGGAAGACGTGTCAGGTCAGCAATAGAGCCGAGAGTCTTGTTGAGCTTCTCGCGCTGGCGAGTAATCTGGAGACGCTCACGCTTTGAAAGGCTATTATAAGCTGGATCGCTCATGAGCTTGTCCAAAGAACCCATTTTCTTGACAGCCTTACGGATAGTAGGGAAGTTGGTCAACATACCGCCCGGCCAACGTTCAACAACGAAAGGCATATTAACTGCGCCCACCTTCTCAGTGATGATGTCACGAGCCTGCTTCTTTGTTGCAACAAAGAGAATGCGACGGCCTGACTTTGCAATCTGCTTGAGGGCCTCAGCTGCCTCGTCGATCTTGGCTGCTGTCTTGTAGAGGTCAATGATATGGATGCCGTTCTTCTCCATGAAGATATATGGCTTCATGGCTGGGTTCCACTTACGCTTCATGTGTCCGAAGTGAACACCGGCTTCCAACAACTGGTCAAAACTTGTTCTTGACATTTTAATTCTTTTTTTTGTAGTTTACTTTCTTTTTGTTTCCCTCTTACGGTCATGCGGCTGCGGTTGATCTCTTTTTGTTCCGCTCTGCACTCCATTTCGAGGCAACCGCCTGGTAGGCTGATTCGCATCCAGACGATTTAGATGCTAAACATCTGAGATGTTCAACTATGACGCTAATCGAAGGATTAACGCTTGCTGAACTGGAATCTCTTGCGAGCCTTTGGACGACCTGGCTTCTTACGTTCAACAACACGTGAATCGCGTGTCATGAAGCCCTCTGCCTTCAAGGCTGGCTTATTCTCTTCGTTAATCTTAACGAGTGCACGAGCGATGCCGAGACGAGCAGCTTCTGCCTGACCCTTGATACCGCCACCGTTGAGATTAATCTTGATGTCAAAGTTTTCTGCAACACCGAGAGTGTTGAGAGGCTGCTTAACGATGAACTGGAGAGTTGCATCTGGGAAATAGTTTGTAAGCTCACGCTTGTTGATAACTATCTCACCCTTGCCTGCGCTGACATATACGCGAGCAACAGCAGCTTTTCTTCTGCCTATAGCGTTTGTTACTTCCATAATTACTTCATAGCGTTAATGTCCAACACTTTTGGCTGCTGAGCTTCCTGCTCATGTTCTGCACCTGCATAAACATAGAGGTTCTTGAGGATCTTAGCACCAAGACGATTCTTTGGGAGCATACCCTTGATAGTGCGCTCGAGCATGCGCTCTGGCGACTCAGCCAACATCTGACGTGGAGTCTTGTCGTGGCGACCACCTGGGTAACCGCTGTAGTTGAAGAGAAGGCGCTGATCGAGCTTGTTGCCTGTCAGCTGCACTTTGCTTGCGTTGATAACGACTACATTGTCGCCGCAATCAACATGAGGAGTGTAGTTTGGCTTGTGTTTGCCGCGAAGGAGCTTTGCGACCTTCGATGCGAGGCGACCGAGCACCTGGCCTTCGGCATCAACAAGAACCCACTGCTTGTCGACAGTTGCCTTGTTTGCAGACACTGTCTTGTAACTTAATGTGTTCACAGTCTTCCTAAATTTTTTATTAGACCAACTTTTGTTAATAACTTTTTGTTTGGGGCATTCGCCATTTTCACTTGCCTCAACTTTCAAACACGTTTTCCTTTAAACCAACTCAACGCGCTCAAAATTCGGCAGTTAGGTGACGTCTGTCCATAACTCCGGATAATAATCGGGCGCAAAATTAGTGGTTATTTTGCAATAAAGCAACTTTTGCGACAATATTTTGTTGTTGAGGAGATTAACTTGCGACTGAGTTCTGCGGAAACATTATTGTCTGTGAACGACATGGCAACGCAAAAGGGGTTTTCTTCGTTATCTCTTCGTTACGCCTTCGTTACCCGTTCGTTCAAAGCTGCCAAAATAGAAACAGGCTGCCGGACACGTGGTCTGACAGCCTTTATCCTAACAAAAACCCAAAGAACGATATTACATGGCACATTAATTCATCCTGCGCCTCAAGCACGTTTGCTCGAAATATCTTTTGCCAGTGTAATGACGGAATGGCTCCCGCGTCATTTATTTCTGACAATGCAAAATTACTGCTGTCCGTGCTGTTACACAATACCCATTTGTTGCTATTTTATCTCATACAGAATAGTTACAAGTGGGTATATGAAGTCAGTTTGTTATGCGTGCAAGATATTGATAATGATCGTCTTCGTATAGTTTTTCGCATTTCATTCCGCATTCGCTGGCAGCGGCTTGAAGGGTATCGAAGTCGATGAACAGCCATTCGAAAGGCTCGCCTTTTTCGCGTCCGTAGCTCATCGTATATTCAAGTTCGCCATAGTATGCGCCGTTAAGGTCAACCATGACGCTTCCATCTTCATCTTCAAAGAGATACATGATGTCGGAAGAATCAAGGATGAGTTGCCCGCCAGGAGTCAGAAGGCGTTTTGCCCTGTCAAAAAAGGCAGGCAATTTGTCGATTGTTCCTGCAATGCCGGCACCATTCATGAGCATCAGCAAGGTATCGTATTGGCGGTTTTCGAGTGCGAAGAAGTCGATCTGTTCAACGCATTTGACGCCACGTTTCTGCATCACTTCGACGGCACCAGCCGAGATGTCGATGGCGTGGGCTTCAAGTCCGCGATTCTGCAGTTGAAGGACATGGCTTCCCGATCCGGCGCCAACGTCGAGCACGCGACCGCGACATGCTTCAATGGCCTTACGCTCGATGAGGCTCATGTCGGCCCAGTCATGGAAGAACTCCGACACTGGCCAGAATTCGGTTGCAGCGATGTTGCTCTCGACCTTGAATCTGGCATTTTTGCGTCCGTTGTGGTATGCGAGAAGTCCCTTGCCGTAGGCGTCTATAGCAGATGCATTTTCCATTGGATATAGATTGATGCGACGAAAAGGAGAAGCGTGATGGCTTCTTTCGTGTAGCGGTTTCTCATACGGAAGACGTACGCTCCGGTCGTAATGCTTGCCCATTGTGCGGCAATGGTCAGCATCTCGAACGAGAAGAGGCTTGTGATTATGAAGAACGGCATTACTACCGTTGTCATGATGACTGTCTTGGCTTGACGGCTTTCAACGATCTTGAGCACTCCTAGATTGCCAAGTGCCGAAAAGAGCGACAAGATTACGACAATGCCGCATATAATAAGGTATGATCGCGTGTAAAGTCCTGTCGGAAAGAATTTCGGCTTGAAGAATGCCTCTTGCCAATATGTCTCAAGTGTCGTGGACAGCGAATCGTTGACAAACCACCATGTCGCGCACATCAGCAATGGCAGGACAAGGCCCATCAACGAAGCCATGAGGCACTTGAAATTGCGCTCGCGAAGCATAATCAGCGCTGCGAACATGACTGGTAGAAACCATACTGTCTTGGCCCAAAACAGCCATGCTATGCCTACCAGCATTGCTCCATTGAAGCAGTATAACATTGGCTTTGCATAGCGCGTTCCGACAAGGAAAAATGCAAAGGCCAGCATCATCAATGCTCCAAAGACATGAACAGGATGAAGTCCCTGTGAGATGACGAAACCTCCAGAGTAGATGATATAGAACAATCCGGCCACACTACTCTGCTTGTCGGTAAAACGGAATGCGTTTGATATGCCGACAATGGTATAGGCCGTGAAAACGATCAGAACAAGCGAGATGACGATGCTCAAGAGGCTGCCCTCGGCAACTCCGCCAAAAACGCTCTGCCACATTGGTGTGTAAAGCCCTTCAGGGGCTGCGTCGGTCCGAGGCTCAATGAAAAGTCTCAGACGCAGGACCAGCAGCAGAAGCGGCATTGTCAGATATGTCGCGAACGTATTGCGGTTGAAATATTCGAACATCGTCGGGGGGACTATAACGGCGGCTTATTTATAGTATTTGTCGAGGTCTTTGCTGATGTCGCGACGGAAATAGCGTCCCTCAAAAGCAATTTTCTCAACATTCTTGTATGACATGGCAATTGCTTCGTCCTTGCTTGTGCCAAGCGAGCTGACAGCAATGACACGACCACCGTTTGTTACGACTTGTCCGGCTTCGTTTACCTTTGTTCCAGCGTGGAAGAGAATAGATCCATCGACCTTTTCGAAACCTGTCATGACATCGCCCTTCTTGTAGTCGCCTGGATAGCCGCCGGCAACCATCATCACTGTTGTGCAAGTCTTGTCGCTGACCTTGATGCTTTTCTCGCCCAGACGATTCTCAGCAACAGCCTCGAAGAGGTCAACAAGGTCGCTCTCGATACGAGGAATAACAACTTCTGTCTCTGGATCGCCCATGCGGACGTTATATTCGATGACCATTGGGTCGCCATCTGAGTTCATCAGACCGATGAAGATGAAACCCTTGTATGGGATATTGTCTTTCTGAAGTCCGGCAACCGTTGGCTTGACGATGCGTTCTTCAACCTTCTGCATAAACTCTTTACCTGCGAATGGTACTGGCGAAACAGCGCCCATGCCACCTGTGTTGAGACCTGTATCGCCTTCGCCGACACGCTTGTAGTCTTTTGCCTCAGGGAGGATTACGTATGACTTGCCATCAGTCAAAACAAAGACTGAGAGCTCAATGCCACTCAAATACTCTTCAATGACAACTGTTGTTGAAGCTGCTCCAAACTTACCGCTCAGCATTTCGCGGAGTTCTGCCTTTGCCTCTTCAAGATTTTCGAGAATCAAAACGCCCTTGCCGGCTGCAAGACCGTCGGCTTTCAAAACGTATGGTGCCTTGAGTGTCTCGAGGAATTTCTCGCCATCGGCAACAGTCTCTTTTGTAAAAGCCTTATACTGAGCTGTAGGGATGTTATGACGCATCATGAATGCCTTTGCGAACTCCTTCGAGCCTTCGAGCTGTGCGCCATGCTGCTGTGGACCGATTACAGGAATATTCTTTGTCTTCTCATCGGCAAGAATTGCATCATGAAGACCCTTTACCAAAGGCTCTTCCGGGCCAACCACAACAAGATCGATCTTCTCGTTCAGCAAAAACTGCTTGACTGCAGCATGATCGTTTGGATTGAGCGCCACGTTGGTGCCATAATCTTTTGTGCCTGCATTGCCTGGAGCAATAAAAAGCTTTGTGCATTTCGGGCTCTGCGCCATCTTCCATGCGAGGGCGTTTTCACGGCCGCCCGAACCGATAAGAAGTATATTCATTGTAATGTGTATTTTCTACGCGCAAAGATATACATTTCTTGCGAAATATATTGCATTACCAGTCCCAGTAGCTGCGTCTGCAACAACCATAGTCGCAGTCGTAGCTGTTCCAGTCATATTCACAATCGACTCTGTGGAGGCAGAAATCATCCTCGCCGATATAGCCTGAGAAACGGTTTGTATTCATGCGATAGTCGTCAATCACGACATTCATGTCTCTGTCGTGTGGATATCTGAGAATCAATCGCTCGTCTTCAACGCGCCAGTCGAACGAAAAGTATTTATACTCATACGGGCCTCTGTCATAATAGTCTACTTCGACGCCATAGCCATGTGTGGCAAATGGATAGTCCGGCGTGAAGCGCATATATGTTTCATCTGCATAAAACACATGCTCATCGCCGTGGCGGTCATTGGTAACATAGTACGATCCGAAATAGCCATGCCATTCGCCCGAGAGATTACACGACATCTTTTCGTCGTCGTCGCAACTTGTCATTCCAACCAGCATCAATAATGCTGAAAGCGATAATATAATTTTGTTTTTCATGACGTTTGATTTTTTGTATTTCACTTGTTTATCATGTATGCAAATGTATCAAATATTATGCCAATAGCGGCATTGCAGCGAAAAAAAGAGCGCGTTGCTATCTTCTGCCTTTCCTGTTCACGTTTTCGGCCTTCTCCATTTCGTCTGCAAGCATTGATTTCCAGTCGAAAGCGGAATCCTGCGAGAAGTCGATTGTTGCCTCTCGGTCACTCTCGCTCATTTCGATGACGTCAATCTCTTCGCCGACATATTCCTGAATGGCATCGAGATATTCCTGCTCTTCGGGTGCAAAAAACGTAACGGCAAACCCCTTGTTCATGCCACGTCCAGTACGACCCACGCGATGAATGTAGTTCTCAGGGACATCCGGGACATCATAGTTGACGACATAATCGACCTGCGGGAGGTCGATTCCACGTGCGCTGACGTCCGTTGCGATGAGCATTCTGACTTTGTCACTGCGGAAGGTCTCAAGGGCCGACGTACGCTCATTCTGACTCTTGTCGCCATGCATGCTGACAGCTTCAATGTTTACGCGTTTCATGGCAGCAAGCACACGTTCGGCTCTGACACGAGTGCGCACGAAGACGATGAAGCGGCTCTGCGGATTCTCGTTGTAGATGCGTTCGAGAAAATAGCGTTTCTGGTCCATCGGAACGCTGACCACCGAATGCGTCACATTTTTTGCGACCATGTTTTTTGGCGATATGCGAATATGAACAGGCTTATAGACAAGCGAATAGGCCAATCGTTTGATTTTTTCGTCAATCGTTGCCGAGAAGAAGAGCGTCTGTCGGCGACGCGGCAGATAACGCACAATCTGACGTATGTCATCGATAAAACCGAGATCGAGCATGTGATCGGCTTCGTCGAGAATAAGAATCTCGGTGCCGAAAGTGCGGACATAACCCTGATGGATAAGGTCGAAGAGCCTGCCCGGCGTTGCAATCAGAATATCAACACCTTTCTTGAGCTTGTCAATCTGTGGTTTCTGGTCGGTGCCGCCATGAATGAAGAGCGATGTCAGACCAGTCTTCATGGCAATCTGCTCAACAACGGCTCCGGTCTGTGCCGACAATTCATGCGTAGGTTCCATAATGAGGCATCTGACGCCGTCGTAGTTGGCTTTTCGGCTTGTTCTCAGCAGGTTATGAATGGCAGGAATGGCAAATGCAGCCGTCTTGCCAGTGCCCGTCTGAGCAATGGCGAGCACATCGTCGCCCTGCATGATTGCAGGCAATGCCTTATATTGAATGTCGGTTGGCCTGCGGAAACCCATCGTTCCGAGGTTCGACATTATCTGCGGGTTTAGTTTAAATGCGTCGAATTTCATTGGATTTTCTTTATTGCCTGACGGATGCGGTTCCATCGCTGCGAGTCCATTTTTGTTCCAACGACCTCAATCACATTGCCTGCCAGAATGGCTCCCGCCTCACCGCATTTCTCTGGCGAGAAGCCGTTTATCAGACCATAGATGAATCCAGCGGCATAGAGGTCCCCTGCACCAGTCGTGTCGATAGCTGCCTGCGGGAGAATACCGACTCGTGCAACGGTATCGTTGAATTTCACAAGGCTGCCGCGACGGCCCAGTTTCACGACAACAATGTCACACAACTCGCCAATCTCATTGAGCGCCTCCGTATCTTCCTTACCGGTGAAAGCCGTCGCCTCCTCTTCGTTGGCAAAGACAACATCGACATATTTCTTGATCAGTTTCTTCAGAAATTCGGCATGCTCCTCAACAACATTGTAGCTTGCGAGGTCGAGGCAACACGTCATTCCACGATCATGTGCCTTGCGGAAAGCCGTCTCGATAAGATCATAGTTCTGAACCAGATAGCCTTCGACATAGAGATGTGAAAAGCCATAGAAAAGGTCGTCTGTGATTTCCGAGGCATTGAGCTCGACAGCTGCTCCCAGATAGGTTGCCATCGTACGCTCCGAGTCCGGACTTATGAGCGATATGCAGTTGCCTGTTGGCGTGTCGCTCATCAGGAGATGCGTTTCGACGCCACTTTGCTCGAGGTCGTTCTTGAAAAGTGTTCCAAGCTCATTGCGCCCAATCTTTCCGAGCATACCCGTCGCGATGCCGAGATTGGCAAGGCCGTTGATCGTATTCGACGACGAACCTCCCGAAACAGTCTGCGGATTAAATCCCTTGACTGCCTCATAGATTTCAGCCGACTGCGACGCATCAACAAGCTGCATGCTCCCTCGTGGCATGTTGAACTGCGAAAGGATATTGTCGTTCGGCATCCTGACAAGAATGTCGACGAGCGCATTGCCCATTCCAAGAACTTTTATTTCCATGTGAGAAACTTTTTTCTAAAAAACATTGCAAAGATATTGCATATTTACGAGAAATGCGTAATTTTGCATCGTCTTTCAACGACAACAAAACACTCTCCAGTGGCTCAGTTGGTTAGAGCGGCGGACTGTTAATCCGTAGGTCGTAGGTTCAAGTCCTACCTGGAGAGCTGAGAGGAAGCTTCACAGAAATGTGAAGCTTTTTTGTTTTTATGCCTAGCCTGTTTTAGGCTTTAAGTTATAAGTAATAAGCTGAGAGCTTATAGCTGAGAGTTGAGAACTCATTGTTCGGCGTAGGCTCCTGCTTTGAATACAGTTAATGCGCAGTCTTTGTTCATTTAGCTTACGCTCAGCTTCGCAGTCTTTGTTCATTCTTTTCTGTTCCGCTCAGAAAAGAACGAACCAAGAAAAGAGCTCGTCGCAGAGAGCTGTCTCGCTAAAAAATCGTCTCACTCAGCTACACGGCAAAAACTCGCTCCGCTCAGACATTTGCCGCGCTTCACGCTGATCTTACCGATTTTTTTTTTAACGCAAACAGCTCAAGGCGACTTTTTGCGTGAACGGCACTTACATTGTTAATATGCAAGGCTGGAGCCTACGCCGAACGAAGGTTGGAGCCCATGCTGAACATAAGAGCAAACAAAAAAGGGCAGCACAGATTTCTCCGATGCTGCCCTATATTTCTCAGACGCGACAAATCGTCGTCGGTACGCTATTATAACTTTTTGCCAGCCAAGTCGAATTTTTCACCGTTCTTGATGATGACAACCTTGCCGTTCTCGACAGTCTTGATTGTCTTCTGAGCCTTGCTAGCGTCGACATCCTTGATGCCTGTTGGTGTGCCAGCTTTGACAAATGTGCCCGAATAGGTGACGTCTTCTGTCACCTCAGAGATGTCGTCGTGCTCGCCGCTGAGGTCGCGGTATACTACGCCATCGCCAAAGACGATGTTATCATTATTGCTCATGGTACGTCCAATTGTGCTCTCGTCTGGCAGTATGAAGGTGCCGCCATTGATGTAGAACACTCCGCCACTAGATGTTACCTGTGCACCGATAAATGTACCACCATTGATTGTGATTGAATTTTCGCTCTCATCATTGAATAACACCTTGTATCTATCAAGAAGCGTAATCATCTTGCCTGTCTTGCCTTCGCTGCTGTCTTCTATTGTCAGATGGCCATAATTTTTAATCCATCCATACATAGTGTAGCCATTAAGGTCGAGAGTGATAGTGCCATTGGTGTCATACTCGGTTTTGCCTCCACAAATGTACTCGATATCAGCAATCAATGTCACTGTCTTGCCATCTTTGGCGTCATTGATGGCATTGTTTAATGTATAATAAATCCTGTCTCCTATGACAGCTTCCGGTGTTGTCTTTTCTTCAACCTTTATTGTGTAGCTGCCAATTTCTTCGCCATAGCCACGTGCACCTATATAGTATACGTCGCCTGCCTTCACGTCGGTTGCGAGCAAGAAATCCATATTATAACCATCATCAGATCCCAAAATTATATTCATGTTCTTATCCAACAGTACGCCGTATGTATCTTTATCACCATCAGCATATATTATCACGCCACAGTCGGCCTGTGCGGTATAGCTGAACAGAGTGTAGTGCGAAGCGTTCTCTATATTGTACCACCAATCATTGTTCTCTGTAGGGTTGTAGATGAATACGCTGTTGTCGCCAATCGTCAATGGCGTGATGCTGGCAGGCTCTTCGGCACGCACTGACGCCACCGCCATGAGCACTGCACAAAATAAAGATAGAAATCTATTCATATAGTTTTTGATTAAAGTTTATTTTCCAATTTACAATATTACTTCGCAAGAGTACAAAAACAGCGTCAACCTAATATCCAAAACGTCAAACTTTTTGACGAAAGTGCCCTTTTCATTGACGAACGGCGCATGAGGTGGTGACGAACGGCTTACTTCTTTTTCTCTCGGAAGAGACTGCGAAGCTGAGCGTTAGCTAAATAAAATTTGCACACACGGAAAAAGTGACAAAAAATCTAGATAAATTTCGAGAAAAAGTGATAAAAAAACTACATAAAATAAAAGAAAAAATGACAACTAAATCTCTAAATACAAAAAAATTAGTAACTTAGCGGAATAAAGACAAAAACTATGTTGCGTAGAAAATTCGAGAAAGAGATTGAAGATTTCCTAATCAATCAGCCCGATAAGATTTTGCTTGTAGACGGAGCTCGTCAGATTGGAAAATCTTTTATTATTAGACACGTAGGCAAAAAGCTGTTCAAGAATTTTGTCGAGATAAACCTAAAAGAGGACAAAGAAGGTGCACACATTTTCGCAAACGTGAAAACCTGTCAGGATCTGTATTTACACTTGTCAGTGTTTGCCAATAGTGAGCTGGGATCACGAGATAACACCCTTATCTTTCTTGACGAGATACAGGCGTATCCTCAACTATTGACTATGCTCAAGTTCCTGAACCAGGAAAAACGTTTCCGCTACATAGCCAGTGGCTCACAGTTGGGTATCGCTTTACAGCAAACACCCTCTGTACCTATCGGGTCAATCACCGTAAAACACATGTATCCACTTGACTTTGAAGAATTTCTTTGGGCCGTAAATTGTGGCGATGAGGTAATCGAAAGTATGCGTTCCTGTTTCAGGAAAGGCGAGGCCCTCAACGAATCTCTCCACCAAAACATACTCAAAAGATTTCAGTATTATCTTTTGGTAGGAGGATTACCAGAGGCAGTAAATATGTTTCTATCCGACAGGCACATACAGCGCGTACGAGAGGTTCAGACACAAATATATGAACTCTACAAGATTGACGCTTCGCAATACGACAACGACAACAAGCTGAAAATAAGAAGAGTCTATGACCTGATACCGAGCAATTTGGAAAACAAGAAAAAGCGTGTAGTATTCAAGGATATAGAAAACAAAAAAGGCAAGGATTACACCGATTATGCCGATGAGTTTGAATACCTAAGCGCTTCAGGCGTTGCTTTGGAGGTAAAATCTATCAGCAACCCTAAGTTTCCTATAAGAGAATCGGTAATAAAAAGCTTTTTGAAATTCTACCTCAATGACATTGGAATACTTACAAACATCCTCTACTCCAACAATGCTAGTGCGATAATGAACGACGAGCGCAGCATAAACCTGGGTACCGTTTATGAGTCGGTAGTGGCACAAGAACTTAGTGCACATGGATTTCAACTCTACTATTACGACAACAAGAAAATGGGCGAAGTCGATTTCCTTGTAGACGATTACGACCATCTTGCGGTCTTACCGTTGGAGATAAAATCCGGCAAGGATTATACCATACATTCTGCCCTGGATCGTTTTGTCAGCAACGAATCATACAATATTCCAAGAGCCATAGTTTTCAGCAACGACGGCAAAGTTTTTCAGAAAGGAAGGATTATCTATATGCCAATATATTTCTGCATGTTTTTGGAGAACAAGGCAAGTGAAACAGATAATGAATTTGTATTTGAAGAATTAATGGAATTGTAACTAATTCCCAAAACTCCAAACCTTTTGACGAAAGTGCCCTTTTCATTGACGAATGGCGTTTTTTTTCGCCCAAGGTGGTGACGAAGGGGAACAAAAACGGACACCTCCCCCCCCGGAGATGCCCGTTCCCATATCATTTTATTGTAGAGACGTTTCATGAAACGTCTTCATGGCATGCCGCGTCTCCACGCTACATGTCAATTACAATTCGCGACCCGAAAGGTCATACTTCTTATCACCACGAATAATCACAACCTTGCCGTTCTCGATAGTCTTGAAGTTAAATGCACCGAGATGGTCTATGTCCGCACGATTTCGCACACCAGTAGCCTTGGCCTCTACCACCTTGTAAGGATACTCAGCCTTTGTCTCCTCGTCATCGTTCTCCACTACCTCATAGCCTTCAGCTACGCCGTCGGATGGGTCCATTGAGAAGAGGCCTCCTTTGACGGTTGGCTTGGTGTAGAAATTGAATTTATAGTACAATTCAGAAGCATTGAACTTACCACCATTGATAATCATTGTACCTTCACTAAAATAACAAATATCATCTACACATATATATGTACCTCCGTTTATCTCACAATAACCTTCATTGCCGACAACATCGCCAGCTTCGCCCTTGTTCTCAACAACACCTTCTCCTGATATTGTGAGTTTACAATCTTCTATATATATTATGGCATTATTGGATACGCTGCCTGTGATGTTGTGTCCATTGAGGTCGAGTGTGATGTCGGCAGTAGATTTATCGTTGTAAAACCATCCATTTTCAGACAAAGTGATATCGCCAAGAAGCTTGACCGTGGCTGTGCCTCCGATTGCATAGAATGCTTCACGGAACTTATCTACATCAGTATATGTTGTTTCGCCAATCTGGGCGATAGGAGCAGGAGGTACGCAGACAGGACGGATAGAGTACCCGAAGCTGCGACTAGCACCGTTCAAAGAGCTGACGTTGCTCAAGCTGATGTCGAGATACTGCGCGTTGTTCGGGAAGCTCTCGTTGAGCGAACTCGACCAGTATTCGCCGTTGTCGCCCACGTCGTATAATTTTGTATTCCAGCGGAAGCCAGCGGCAGGGAGGAAAATAAAGTTGCTGTTCACTCGGCTCTTTACCTTATAGCCATTGACGCCGTTTATTGATGTCCATTCCCAGTCACATTCATTGCAGAGTTCGTCCTGCTGAGCGTGTGTAGGGACTACCCAACTGCCACCCCATAGCTTTGAAGCCACGTCGTCGGCCTTTTCAAGAGTAAACTTGTCATCATAGAAGCCTTTGTAGCCATAGTCGGATGCCTTCGACTGACGATTGTATTTGGTAAGCGTATTATCCGAACCTTTACACCACTTATATGTGCTCCAGTTGTAGCCAGCCGAATAGCCCTCTTTCCATGTTGGTTTGTCTGTATTGCCGCCTGCTGAATAGTGAGTCTCTGTCTCACCCCATGCGTAGTAATACCCGGCAGCTTCTGGAGCATCTGCACCTATGTTACAAGTTGCCCACATTGTGCCGCTTGGCAGTCCAAGGTTAACATATTCGTGACCTTCGTGTGTGTTCTGCGCCCATGCACCTGTGGCAAGGAGTGCAGATGATAAAAGTGTTAGAATTTTCTTCATATAAATAGTTGATAAATTAGTTCCATAAATAGTAAAAAACATCCGAAAAATATATCCGCAAAGGTATGTAATATATTTCAATATGTTGCATATAATGAAGGATATATCCAACATTGGCATGACACCAACCTCCCTGAATTCAAATATGTTATATGCTGCCATGCGATATATGCGACATATTGTTGCGACACAATGTTTTTCAGTATCTTTGCACATCGAAAACAGACGAAAAATGGGAAGAAGCATATTCACAGATGAAGAGGTACAGCGTTACCTGCGCCATATAGACCTGAAGGGCGTTGGTCCTGAAGGTCAACGCAAACTGAAGGACAGCAGAATATGTGTTGTCGGTGCGGGTGGACTCGGCTCGCCAGCGTTGCTGTATCTTGCTGCCGCAGGAATCGGCACGATAGGCATTGTGGATGGCGACAATGTCGATCTGAGCAATCTTCAGCGTCAGGTAATACATTCGACAGCGGCCGTCGGCACGCCCAAATGCCTCTCAGCCCAAAGACGCATTGCCGAGATTAATCCGCATGTCAATGTCGTCTGCTACAATGAATTTCTCACGGCCGAAAATGCCGAATCGATACTGAGTCAGTATGATTTCATAATCGAGGCAACGGACCATTTCGAGTCGAAATATCTCGTCAACGATACGTGTGTGAAGATTGGCAAACCGTTCAGCATTGGCGGAGTCCAGCAGTTCGGAGGCCAGACAATTACGTGTGTTCCAGGCAGCCGAACCTATCGCGACGTCTTTCCTGAGGCAGAAGACACACGCGGCTGCCAGTCGTGTGCCGCTCAAGGCATACTCGGCATCGTTCCGGGCATACTCGGAACAATTCAGGCAACGGAAGCCATAAAGCACACGCTCTCTCTAGGCCAGCTGCTGACCGACAGACTACTGATCTTCGATGCGCTGAGCATGTCGTTCAATGTACTCAGATTCTGACTAATACGGCGTTTTATCCGTTTTCTCGTCCCACTTGCGGAAAGTTGCGAGTGCTTCTTTGTGCTGGCACTGCGTCTCAGGAATTTCTCTTGAGCCGATAGGCTTTTCAATCTGCCTATATATGAAGCTGTCGTCGAAGTTGATGCGTGCGGCATCGGCCTGTGTGTTGCCATAATATATGTGACGAAGACGAGCCCAATAGATTGCGCCGAGACACATTGGGCAAGGCTCGCACGACGTGTAGATTTCGCAATCGCTGAGGTCAAATGTTCCCAGATTCTTTGATGCGTCACGAATGGCAGTCACCTCGGCATGAGCCGTCGGGTCGTTGTTTGCCGTAACTCTGTTTGTGCCACGTCCGACGATTTCTCCATTGCGCACGACGACGGCGCCAAATGGTCCGCCACCATTATCTATGTTTTCCGATGCCAGACGAATGGCCTCTTTCATAAGATTTTTGTCCATAACCTGTAATTTTTGCCTGCCCCTAATTTAGAAAAAATATTTGTTTCGACGCGCAAGATATGTCCATAAACAGAATTTGCCCCTACAGTCACCGGGACCATAGGGGCAAATTCTACATCGTAGAAATGCTTGAGAAATTAGGCCATAACCTCTTTTTCTACAGCAAGTTTTCCGCGATAGTAACCACATTCAGAGCAAACAGTGTGGAGCTGGATAGCTGCACCGCAGTTTGAGCATACACCAAGCGTAGGAGCAACTGCCTTGTAGTGAGTGCGACGCTTTGCTGTACGTGTCTTCGAATGGTTTCGTTTAGGATGTGCCATTTTCTTACGGTTATTAAATTATTGTTTATCAATCAATCCCTTCAAATTGGCAAACGGCAGATTCTTGTCGGCCTCTTCGTCGGTTTTTATTTCATCTTCGCTTACCAGATACTGGTTGAGACGCTCAATCATCTCGGGGTCGCATGTCGAATTTCCGTTTTCATCTTCTGGATGAACGAATCGGATCGGCAGGCTGACAGCCAGAATCTCGTAAATCCATTGTGCGACGTTGATTTCGTTTTCGTAGTCGGCAAGCTGGAACAAATCCTCGGAAATTTCCTCGCTCGTTTCGCCGAACTTAACCATCATGTCGCCTTCGCAATCCTCGATAGGATAGTCGAACTCTCCGAGACAAATATCGCACGTTGCACGTATGATGCCGCTGATATTGAAGTGGAACTTGAGCATCTGGCTACTCTTGACGAGATTGACCTCGGCTGTGAGCTTGCCACCATTGATGAGCGAATTCTCAATGCCTGCAAAGAATGCGTCATCAACCTCGAATGTGAAGTCGTGCGAGCCATCCTTGAGCGCCTTGAAGGCGATGCTGTATTTAGCGTTGAGTTCCATCTGGTCCACAGTTTCTCAAAAAGCGGTGCAAAGTTACAAATTATTTTGCAGATAGTTGTGCAATATGCATCTATTTTTATTCAACGTCGTCGTCTTTGCCTGTTTCGGGTGCCGGACAATAGTCGTCGGAACGTACCGCAATGCCCTCACAGACAATGATTATGGCGATAACCGAGATGATTGGCAGAATGGCGCCTGGGTCTTCGGCCGGCTGCGAAACGAATTCGGCAATCGGCATGTCGGTTGTCATTGCAGCAACGAGAACCATCGCATTATTGACCACGTGCGCAGCTATGGAATAGAGCAGATTGCCAGTCTTCAGATAGATGAATCCGAGAACAAAGCCAAGGACGATGCGAGGCAGCAGGCCCGATGCTTCCAGATGGATGAGGCTGAAGAATATTGCAGAGATGACGACGGCCGAAGTCGTCGATTGCATGAGTTGCAATGTTCCGCGAAGAATGACGCCACGGAAGAAAAATTCCTCGCATATTGCCGGCAGAATCGAGATGACGAGGAATGTCATGATGAGATGCGAGGACGGACTGAATGATATCATCTTGGCGATAAGGTCGCTCGTATCGACATCGACGAATTTGAGCCATTCCATCTGTGGCATCTCGCATATTCGTTCGTTGATGAACGATGTCCACGCGACAAGCGGCTGACAGACAAAAATCAGCAGTATGGAAAGGGTCATCACGCTTCCCTTTGTCTTCCATTTGAGATATGATGCGCAGATGCGCCGTTCGCCGACATACATGGCAATGAATGCCGGTACGAGAAATGTTATGATGCTCGAGATGCCCTGTGCGACCATGAGTGACCAATAGCCGGCTGTCTTGCTGTCGCCAATCATATAGATTGCAACGGCGCTGCTGACAATGGTCATCACCATCATGGCGATGAGCGCTGCAACGAGTGTTGAAATTGCTCGCAAGCGTGTTTCGCGGTTCTCCATACAGAATTAATCCTTCTCGATAGAGCCACGCTTGTCGCCGGCATGACTTGCGACGGTGCCGTCGAGCAAGCCTTTGTAGCGTGCTTCGTCGTTGATGGTCTTGACTGCTTCGGTTATGACCTCGTCGGATTTGACAGCATGCTTGGCTGCGCCCTTATTATAATAGTATGAGATGAGAATCTGGCTTTCGAGAAGATCCTGTATCTCGTCGCGTGCAGCTGCAATGTCCTTGTCGAGGTCTGGCGCAAGTGCTTTGCCCATCTGGTCGAAAAGTTCCTTGTTTGCATCGTAATACTTGTTGCGCTTTGCTGCGCTGACGAGTTTCTTGAACTCTTCGTCCGATTCGTTTTTGTATGTGAACTTGGTGTTCTGGGCAACGAATTTGCAGAAATCCTGATAATCAGCATCGCTGAGCTTGAAATCTTCGGCTGGTGCGATTGTCGGATGTGTGCTTCGATACTGAACGGCATAGCGGAATATCAAATCGTTGGCAACAACGGCATACGAGATGTTTGAATATGAAGGCAATGTCACGTGAACGTCTGGCGAGACGCCGCCACCATCATAGACCTTGCGGCCGTTGGCTGTCTTGAACTCGCTGATGAGCGAATCGGCAACGAGACCGACGGCACCGTCTTTGTTGCGATGCGAATAGTCAATAGCCTGGATGCATCGGCCCGAAGGAATGTAATATTTTGCCGTCGTCAGCTTGAGACCGCCATTGTATTCAATTTCGCGTGTGCTCTGCACAAGTCCCTTGCCGAACGAACGCTGACCGACAATTACCGCACGGTCGAGGTCCTGAAGTGCACCGGCAACGATTTCAGCTGCCGAAGCCGAACTGCGGCTCACAAGAACAACGATTGGAATCTGCGTGTCAATAGGCTCTTTCGTCGTTCTGTAGGTCTTGTCATACATGCTTATCTTGCCCTTCGTGCTGAGCACTTCCGAGCCTTTTGGAACAAACATGCTGACGATCTTTATCGCCTCGTCGAGCAAACCGCCCGGATTGTCGCGCATATCGAGGATGAGCTTTGTTGCGCCTCGTTTCTTGAGGTCAGACAACGCCGTCTCAATCTCCTTTGAGCAGTCCTGCGTGAAATTGTTGAAGTCGATATAGCCAATATTACCATCAACCATGTCATAGAACGAGACAGGATTGATCTGCACCTTCTCGCGACGTATTGACTTTTCGATGAGTTTAGGTTCGCCGATTCGCCATATCTTGACCTTTGCTTCGGTGTTAGGCTCGCCACGCAGATTTTCGCTTATATCGCTGACTTTCATGTTCTTGGCAGACTTACCATTGATCTCGACGATATAGTCGCCATTGCGTATTCCGGCACGATCGGCAGGCTTGCCCTCATAGACCTCGCGGAACATGACATAGCATGTGTCCGAAGCCGAGATGATTGAACCGACACCGCCATATTCGCCTGTTGTCATGAACTTGAAATCGGCCATCTCCTCTTCCGGAATATAATTCGTATATGGATCGAGGCTGCCGAGCATCTCGTCTATGGCTTTCTTTATCAGCTTTTTAGGATCTGTCTCGTCAACATAATATGCATTCAGTTCCTTAAAGACAGAATAGAAAATATCAAGATTTTTGATTATTTCGAAATTACGCTTGTCATTCTTAAATCCGAGAAAAACACATGCGACAGCGCCTGCAACAGCAACGCAGCCCATGGTCATCAATGCCTTCTTCAGTCTCATCGTGTGGTCTATATTGATAAATATTGTGCTAAGATATACATTTATTTGCACATAGACGCCCGAAAAGGGCAGAAAGATTCTCAGATTTTTTGGCAACAACGCTCCCGACACACGATTATTACTCATAGTTGACCATAAATAATGGTCATCTTTTCATTGCTGAATAAAAATGCGTACCTTTGTCACCCGTAAAGTAATAACAAACAAAAATATAAAGATACTTCGATGAATTTTGTTGAAGAATTGAAGTGGCGTGGTATGATCGCCGAGATAATGCCAGGCACAGAAGAACAGCTCAACAAGGAGCTCACCTCGGCATACGTAGGCATAGACCCAACAGCCGATTCGTTGCATATTGGCCACCTTGTTTCTGTGATGATGCTCAAGCATTTCCAGAATGCAGGCCATCGTCCTATCGCATTGGTCGGTGGTGCAACAGGCATGATTGGCGACCCTTCGATGAAATCTGCTGAGCGCAACTTGCTCGACGAAGATACTCTCCGCCACAATCAAGACTGCATCAAGAAGCAACTCGCAAAGTTCCTTGATTTCGACTCGGATGCTCCAAACGCCGCAAAGCTCGTGAACAACTACGACTGGATGCGCGACTATTCATTCCTGAACTTCATCCGTGACATCGGTAAGCATATCACCGTGAATTACATGATGGCAAAAGACTCTGTGAAGAAGCGTCTGTCAAGAGATTCATCCGTTGGTATGTCATTCACAGAATTCTCATATCAGCTCCTTCAGGGCTACGACTTCCAATATCTCTACGAACACGAAGGATGCCGCCTCCAGATGGGTGGTTCCGACCAGTGGGGCAACATCACGACAGGCACAGAGCTCATCCGCCGCAAGCTCAATGGCGAGGCATACGCATTGACATGCCCATTGATTACAAAGGCTGACGGCGGCAAGTTCGGCAAGACTGAAAGCGGCAACATCTGGCTCGATCCGGAAAAGACTTCGCCATATAAGTTCTACCAGTTCTGGCTCAACACTTCAGATGCCGATGCAGAGAAGTATCTCAAGATCTTCACAATGCTCAGCAAAGAGGAGATTGAGGCTTTGGCAAAGGAGCAGGCTGAGGATCCGGGCCGTCGTCCAATGCAGAAGAAGCTCGCCGAGGAGATCACAATCATGGTTCACAGCAAAGAGGCTCTTGAGGCTGCCATCGAGGCATCGCAGATCCTGTTTGGCAAGGGTTCGGTTGAGACACTTCACAAGATGGACGAAGAGACATTCCTTTCGGTTTTCGAAGGCGTGCCGACATTCGACATCGAGCGTTCAAAAATCGAGGCTGGCGTGGCTGTTGCCGACCTCCTCACAGCTGATGCTGCTGTCTTCCCTTCAAAGGGCGATTTGCGACGCAACATTGCAGGTTTGCAAATCAACAAGGAGAAGATTGATGCCCCTGAAAAGGTTGTCAATGCTGATGCTTTGCTCAACAACAAGTATATTCTTGTTCAGAAGGGTAAGAAGAATTTCTACCTCCTCATCGTGAAGTAATTCGAGTTTTATAATTCTGATATAGCAGAGTGGCCAGCGCATTTTTTGCGCTGGCTTTTTTTTTCTCTGTTTCCGCTCAGAGGAAAAGAAGTGATATTCGTGGACAAGTCTTCATTTAGCTGTCGCTCAGTTTTATGTTCATTCTTTTCTGTTCCGCTCAGAAAAGAACGAACCAAGAAAAGAGCTCGTCGCAGAGAGCTGTCTCGCTAAAAAATCGTCTCACTCAGCTACACGGCAAAAACTCGCTTCGCTCAGACATTTGCCGTGCTTAACGCTGATCTTACCGATTTTTTTTAACGCAAACAGCTCAAGGCGACTTTTTGCGTGAGTGGTGAGTTCGTTCGGCGTAGGCAGAAGAGAAGAAGAACTGGCATTAAAATGCCAGGAACAGTGGCGAATAGGATTGATGGAGGAATGGCAAGGCAGGAGCCTACGCCGAACACAATGGGACCCGTAATAATACAGATCATCCCGCTCGAGAAGCCGTGCCTCTCTGAGCGGGATGACGCTATTTAACTCAAGTTATGTATGCTTATTTCTTCATGAGCCACTCATGGACGCCACGAGCAGTCTCACGGCCACGTGCGATGGCACGAACAACGAGGCTGGCACCTGTAGCGGCATCGCCGGCTGCGAATACGCCCTCGACACTTGACATGCCATTCTGATCGACCTTGATGTTGCCACGTGCATCGAATTCTACGCCAAGCTCGTTGACGAGACCTTCGTGTACTGGTGAGACGAAGCCCATGCAAAGGAGAACGAGTTCGGCATCAACCTGGAAGATTGTGTCTGGCTTTTCAACCATCTGCATACGGCCAGTTGCTGCATCTTTCTTCCACTCTACTTCAACGAGTTCGACCTTCTTCACGTTGCCCTGGTCGTCGCCGATGAAACGCTTTGTGTTGAGGAGCCAACGGCGGTCGCAACCTTCCTTGTGAGATGAAGTTGTCTTCAATACAGTAGGCCAGTAAGGCCAAGGGTTGCCTGGAGCGCGGTCAACAGGTGGCTTAGGCATGATTTCGATCTGCATCACAGAGCGAGCCTTCTGGCGGTTAGATGTGCCGACACAGTCTGAACCTGTATCACCACCACCGATGACAAGGACAGGCTTGCCTGTTGCGAGGATGCGGTCCTTTTCCTTAACCTCGTCGCCACGAACGACGTGGTTCTGCTGCTGGAGGAATTCGAGCGCGAAGTGTACGCCCTTGAGGTCGCGACCTTCTACATTGAGGTCGCGTGGCTGACCAGCACCGATAGTTACGACGATAGCATCAAATTCCTTCTTGATCTTATCGAGTTTCATATTGACACCCACTTCCTGGTTTACCTTGAAGGTGATGCCTTCTGCAGTCAGAACCGCTACACGACGGTCGATGACCTTCTTGGAGAGCTTGAAGTCAGGAATGCCATAGCGGAGGAGACCGCCAACAGCATTATTCTTCTCGAATACGGTCACAGAGTGACCAGCCTGGTTGAGCAGGTCGGCACAAGCCAGACCAGCAGGACCGCCACCGATGACAGCCACCTTCTTGCCGGTGCGCTTCACAGGGATGCGTGGCTTGACGATGCCAAGGTTGAACGCATGTTCTGCAACGGCAGCCTCATTCTCGCGGATGGTTACGGCTTCGTTGTGGACGGCCAGAGTACAAGCCTTCTCGCAAAGTGCAGGACAGATGCGTCCTGTGAACTCAGGGAAGTTGCTTGTTGAGTGCAATATGTTATATGCGAGCTCCCAATCGCCTTTGTATGCTGCGTCTTGCCATTCTGGCGTTTTGTTGCCAAGCGGACAAGCCCAGTGGCAGAAAGGCACACCACAATCCATGCATCGTGATGCCTGGAGCATTCTATCGTTTTCATTTAAGGTCTGCTCTACTTCGCTGTAGTCTTCGATGCGCTCAGCGAGTGGACGATAACCGCCCTCTTTACGCTCGACCTTCATAAATCCTCGTGGATCTCCCATGATATTTATATGATTGTGAATTTCGAATTTCGAAATCGAATTCTAATTCTGGGTTTTTTAATCGATTATTACTACTCTTGGTTGTGTGGAGCATCGGCAGTACGCTTAATCTTCTCCTCAAGTTCCTTGAGTTTCTTCTCTTCGAGAACCTTCTTGTACTCGAATGGAATAACCTTGACGAACTTGTGTACGTAGCGGCTCCAGTTTGAAAGCACGGTGCGGCATTTTGCTGAGTTTGTATAGAGCAAATGCTTGTTCAGGATGCTTTGCAATTCAAGGATGTCATCCTTGTCTTCAACCTTGCAGAGGTCAACGAGACCCTTGTTGCAATAGTAGTCGAAGTCGCCATTTTCATCAAGAACGTATGCAATACCACCGCTCATGCCGGCTGCAAAGTTGCGTCCTGTCTTGCCGAGCACTACAACACGTCCGCCGGTCATATATTCGCAGCAGTGGTCGCCTGCACCTTCAACAACAGCCGTTGCACCCGAGTTACGCACAGCGAAACGTTCGCCAGCCACACCACGAATTGAAACGAAGCCTGATGTTGCACCATACATCAAGGTGTTACCTGTGATGATGTTCTTTTCAGGAACGAACTTGCTGCCGACAGGAGGAACAATGATGATCTTGCCACCAGAGAGGCCCTTGCCAAGATAGTCGTTCGACTCGCCTTCGAGACGGAATGTAACACCCTTTGTCAAGAATGCGCCGAAGCTCTGACCTGCAGAACCGAAGAATGTTGCGTTGATTGTATCTTCAGGAAGACCATCTTCGCCATATACCTTAGAGATCTCGCCCGAGAGCATTGCACCTACAGTACGATCGACGTTGTTGATATCCTTCGAGATCCATACGCGCTGGCCGCCATGGATGGCAGTTTCAGACTGCTTGATGAGATCGTAGTCCATCACGCCATCAATCTTATGCTGCTGTTCAACGCTGTTGAAGATTGAGAAACGCTTGCCAGCTTCCTGGAAGTAGAGAATTCTTGACATGTCAATGCCGCCAGTCTTCCAGTTGCCCACGTTCTTGTCCTGCTCGAGAAGGTCTGTACGACCAATGATCTCGTTGAGGCTGCGAGCACCGATTGAAGCAAGTATTTCGCGCACTTCACGTGCAATGAAGCGGAAGTAGTTTACAAGATATTCAGACTTGCCGATGAAACGCTTGCGGAGCTGCTCATCCTGAGTTGCAATACCAGTAGGACATGTGTTGAGATGACACTTACGCATCATGACGCAACCGAGAACGATGAGTGCGCCTGTTGCAAAACCATATTCCTCGGCACCGAGACATGCCATCTTGATGACGTCGAGACCTGTCTTGAGCTGACCATCTGTCTGAAGCTTCACACGGCCACGGAGGTTGTTCATCACGAGAGTCTGCTGTGTCTCTGCCAAACCGATCTCGACTGGCAAACCAGCATGCTTGATTGATGAAGCAGGGCTTGCACCTGTACCACCTTCAGCACCCGAGATGACAATGAGGTCTGCATGTGCCTTTGCCACACCGGCTGCGATTGTACCTACGCCACTTTCAGAAACGAGCTTGACGCTGATCTTTGCAGTAGGGTTAGTACACTTGAGGTCGAAGATGAGCTGAGCAAGGTCTTCGATTGAGTAGATATCGTGGTGAGGTGGAGGCGAGATAAGCGTGATGCCTGGCGTAGAGTTACGCATCTTGGCAATGATCTTATCAACCTTGAAGCCTGGGAGCTGACCGCCTTCACCAGGTTTTGCACCCTGAGCAATCTTGATCTGAAGTTCATCGGCATTTACGAGGTAGTTGTTCGTCACACCGAAACGACCTGAAGCGATCTGCTTGATCGAACTGCGCAATGGGCCATGGAAGCGTTCTGAATCTTCGCCACCCTCGCCTGTATTGCTTCGGCCACCGATGCTGTTCATCGCAAGGGCCATAGCCTCATGTGCCTCCTTCGAGATGGCACCGAACGACATCGCACCTGTCACGAAACGCTTCATGATGTCCTCTTCACTCTCGACCTCATTGATGTCGATAGAAACACCATCCTTGAGTTTCAAGAAACCACGGATGAAGAGTGGCGCTCTGTTGTCAGCATCAACCTGCTTGCTGAACTCCTTGAACTTAGAATAGTCGTTCTGCGATGTAGCCCACTGGAGGAGCGCTATTGTCTCTGGGTTCCAGCCATGCTTTTCGCCATACTTGCGATATGCGAAACGGCCGTCGATATCGAACACGTCGGAATCGCCGAACTGCTGCTCGCCAAAGGCTCTCTTGTGGAACATCTCGACTTCCTGAGCAATCTCCTTGAAGCCGACACCACCGATCTTCGATGGAGTTCCGACAAAACTTGTATTGATAACCTCTTCAGAAATACCAATAGCCTCGAACTGCTGTGCACCGTGGTAGCTGAGCAATGTCGAGATACCCATCTTCGACATGATCTTCAAGATACCCTTGTCAACAGCATGAATATAATTGTCGCGAGCTGTCACATAATCTGTCGTGATCTTGCCTTCCTTGCACATCTGCGAGATTGTGGCAAAGCAGAAATATGGGTTGATGACGCTGGCGCCATAGCCAAGCAAGAGAGCAAAATGCATCACCTCGCGAGCATCACCAGTCTCAACGATGATACCGATCTGCATACGCTTCTTGGCACGAATGAGGTGGTGGTGAACCGTTGCAACAGCCAAGAGCGATGGAATTGGAGCCATCGACTCGTTGACATCCTTATCTGAAAGAATGATATAGTTCTTCTGTGCATCAACGGCATCTTCCGCTGCCTTGCAAATGCTCTTCAATGCATTCTGCAAACCAATTGCGCCACTGCCCACAGGGAAAAGCGTAGGAATTGTCACATGAGTCAACATCGAGTTGCGATCATCGCGAATCTTCGCAAGATCCGTATTCGTGATCAGCGGACTCTCGAACTTCAATGTGCGGCAACGCAACGGCTCCTCTGCAAGCAAGTTTCCTTGAATAGAACCGATATAGTGAGTGAGCGACATCACCAGACCCTCGCGAATAGAGTCGATAGGTGGGTTTGTCACCTGCGCAAATGTCTGACGGAAATAGAGATAGAGGTTCTGAGGCTTATCGCTGAATGCAGCAATAGGCGTATCATTACCCATTGACGAAGCCGGCTCATTGCCAGTGTTGGCCATAGGAGCTATCGTAACATTGAAATCCTCCTTGTTATATCCGAACACCTTCTTGTACGTCTCGAACTTATCGCCAATCTTGTCCTCTGGCATCTTGAGTTCAGCATCGATATCATCAAGGCTGAAACGGCTGTTCTTCAACCAGTTCTCATATGGATGCATACGAGCCAGCTGCAACTTGGCCTCATCATCAGGGATGATTGTACCAAGCTGAGTATCAACAAGAAGAAGCTTACCAGGACGCAAACGACCCTTCTCCTTGATCTCTTCAGGATCAAATACCTGAACACCAACTTCAGAACCCATCACAATCATGTCGTTCTTCGTGATGACGTAGCGCGACGGACGCAAACCATTGCGGTCAAGCGTACCACCTACATAACGGCCATCAGTAAAGACAAGAGCTGCAGGACCATCCCATGGCTCCATGATTGTTGAATGATACTCATAATAAGCCTTCAAGCTGTCCGGGATTGGGTTCTTGGAATTCCACGATTCCGGAACCATCATTGTCAACGCATGTGGCAATGTGCGACCAGCCTGAACAAGGAACTCGAACACGTTGTCGAGTGACGCAGAGTCACTCATGTTTGGCTCAACAATCGGGAAAACCTTCTTCAGATCCTCGCCGAACATATCCGACTGGAGAATACCCTCGCGAGCCTGCATCCAGAGACGGTTACCGCGGATTGTGTTGATCTCACCATTGTGAGCAAGCATACGGAATGGCTGAGCCAAGTCCCATGTAGGGAATGTGTTGGTCGAGAATCGAGAGTGAACCACAGCAATGGCACTCTTCATTCGCGTATCCTTCAAATCGAGGAAATACTCACCAAGCTGACTTGGAGTGAGCATACCCTTATATATAAATGTCTTCGACGAAAGCGAAACCACATAATATGATTCCTTGTCGATGATATTGCTGTTTCTTACCTTGATCTCGGCCTGCTTACGTACGAGATAGAGCTTACGTTCAAATTTGTCGAGCTCCTCGCCATGGCTCTTCACGAACACCTGAACAACACGAGGCTCATTGCGAAGTGCAATCTCGCCGACACAACTGCTGTTGACAGGCACATCGCGGTAGCAAATAAGTCCAAGACCCTCACTCTCGATAAACGAGTTGAGAATCTCCATACACTTCTGTGCTGCCGATTCATTCTTCGGAACAAAAACCAGACCCGAGGCATAACGTCCCTCTTCTGGAAGATCCGGCACCAATGCCTTGAAAAATTCATGAGGCAACTGCATCAGTATGCCTGCACCATCGCCCGACTTGTCGTCGGCGCCTTCTGCTCCTCGGTGGGTCATGTTGACATTCACCTGCAAGCCTCGACGGATAATGTCATAGCTTTTTTCACCCTTTATGTTGGCTACAAAACCGACACCACACGCGTCATGCTCGTTCTGTGGATCATACAAACCCTGAGCTTTTGGAAAACGCTTCTGTATCATAACTTGAGTATATTAATTCCTATTTTCTAATTCACGTCTTTTTGCTTATAAATTCAAGTAATATCTCATGCTTGAATTATAAATCGAAACAAAGTTAGGTACTTTTATTGAAATTTAAAAGAGATTATAGGAAAATTTAACAAAAAGTTAGATATTTTTTCTTGCGGTTTGTGAGTTGTATAGGTATAATACTTATGAATCGTAAGTATTTTACCGAAAGCAGTAACAAAAAACATCACCACAAACCATAAACTTGTGGTGATGTCTTGTTGGGTTATAAACCTATATCTGATGATACTAGTTTATTTTAGCCTTTATAATATTTACAGTAATATTTTTTGTTTCGGCTGGAGCAACTCCTGAAACAGTCTGATCTTTTGTCTTACTGCCTGCTACAAGGCTTGATACGTTGTCTGTTTTAGTATCATTATCAGATGCCTCTACATAGATGTTTTGAGAACAACCAGGTATGTAGTTATTTACAGTAATAGTTTTGCTGCCATTAGCAGGAACTGTCACACTCTGACCATAGAAATAGCCTTTGTGTGAAACAGAAGTCGTATTTTTGAATGTCACATTGACAGTAGCATACTCAAGGCCTTCTATAGCCTGTGCTGACTGAGCTACATCAGCTGATTTAGCTGTATTGGCTGTTTCTGCATAAGATGCCTTAGTGGCGAAGAAGGCTGCAGGAACTCGAAGAACAGGAACTTCACCAAGTGTGGTGTATTTAGAACCGTCGAGAGTATACTGTATCTTAATGCCACAAGCCTTGGCAAGCATAGTAATGAAGTCGGCGTTGCCCTTCTTATCTATGCTGGCAAGCACGTCGTTGTTGTTGTACTTATACTTTTCGTTTTTTGCATTAATGGCACCTACAGCGGCGGTAACATAACCATTCTCAATGGCCATTTCGTGTACCTCTTTCCAGATAAGGTTGCCAGAAGCAAAACCTGTGCTGGCAAAACCTGTGCCTCCATAGAATTCGAATACAAGCTGTATGTCTCCATTGACAACGTTACCTTCGTTAGTGATGACTGTCTGATATGTCAGACCGTCATTATTTTCCATGAGGCATATCTGAGCCTCTGCGGTCATGGCAGTAAGCATAAGAGCTGCTGCTGCCATCATCTTGCTAATAATTTTCATATTATCTTTTTTATTATTCTTTTTATTCCAATACTATTTTCTTTGCAGCCTTGCCGACAAGGAGAATGTAGATGCCTCGCTGCTCGACATTGATCTGCTCAACTTCCTCGGCTTTGTCAACGTGTTTGATGCAGACGCCCTTGAGGTCATAGAGTTCTACTTTTTGTCCAGCAACGTTCGTGAGTTTCACGGCATTGCCGACAACTGAAACCTGCGCGTTGCATTCTGTTTCGAGTCCTGTTGCAGTAGAAATAAATGTGACAGGCGAATACAATGTAAAAGGCATGCCAAAAAGTCCAGCAGAAGATGTGTTGTCTGTTGGTGGTGTAGCTGCCGGCACAAAAATCTGTGCGTTGGCAGCACCACAAAGACCAATAAGGCAAAATGCCATAAATATCAGTCGTTTCATTAGTATTACTTATTTAGTAAATAATCTCTTTTCGTTTGTTATGCGTCCGCTTTCGTATGTTGTACGGATAATGTTGAGTCCCTTCTGAGGAGCGGAAGTAACAACGCCACTAACACCAATATACTCAACCTTGACAACATTGTCGGAAGAGAGATTGTCACCGATAGCAGTGGCTGTTATCTCGCTATATGAAGCCTTAATGTCGACATCGCCAAGTATGGTAATAGTACGTGGGTTTTCAGTATTATTGTCGCTCCACTTAGTGAACTGGTAACCCTCGACAGGTATTGCCTCAACGACTACTTCAGTTCCATAACCAAATTGTTCTGACTCGCCATATTGTGTACCATTGACAAGAATATCATCGCTATATTTACTCATTCCAAAGGCGTTGCCCACTTCTACAGTATATTTTACCGGAGCATATTTTGCTGTAAGCGTAGCATTTGCACCGACGGTGAATGCATACTCCTGCAATGTGCTGACTCTGCTGCTACCATTATACCATCCATCAAAAGTGAAATGGGTGTCGTCGGCAATAGAAGATTTGACTGTTGCATTATCGCCATGTGTGAATGTACCATTGCCAGTGAGAGTCACAACAGGTGAACCATAGAGACTGCTGCTGTTGCTGTTGAGGGCAATAGTATAGGTAGCTGGAGAGAACTCGGCAGTGAGTTCTACAGCCGATTCAATAGTTATGACACGTGGATTATCAGTATTGCCATCACTCCACTTTATGAAGGCACTACCATTCTCTGGACGAGCAACAAGAACCACTTTCTGCAAATAATCATGTTGGAATGATATGGCTTCAGTAGTAGTTTCTTTGTGATGCCCAGAATAATCATTACTGCCATAATAAGCATCTACCTTACCATAGTTGTAGTTGTTGCAAGCTACATTGATGGCATAACCACCCTTTGGCTGGAAAATGAACTCGTAGCCAGGACCTGATGTCTCTGAGATCTTACTTGTGATTTTATAGTTTGAACCATCTTTCGTAAATACGTTCCACACGTTCACTTTAGCAACGGTCAAGTCCATCAGAGAAGGCAGCATTTGCTGTTCGTTTCCAGAAAGATCTGTATAGACAAAGGAATTCGACATATCAGCCTTATCCAAATTGATCCTTCTGAATACTGATATTTTAACGCCATACAGTTCATTATCACCATAAGTGGCCGGTATGGTAAATGTATATTCCTTATCGTAATAAGAAGTGAATGTTTTAATACCACTTGTCGTTATAGAACCATTAGAAGTTCCACTAAGAGTACCATATTGATAAGTGATAGTAGGAATATTAGTAGTCAAATTGGTGCCTGCCGCTATAATTACAGACTTAGGCTTCCAGTAACCATAGAAAGCCAAGTCAGAAGGTAAAGGCAAAGGCAGGGCTGCAGTTGCTACCAATTTTGTACCACTTCCATTTTCTGCCGTATACCATCCGTCAAAATCATATCCCTTATGAGTCGTTTCAGGATTTGGCAGGTTCAAGTTCTTATTGTCATTCACGTAAACAGTCTTCTGACCACTGAAGGCGCCATTGAACTTGTCTTTCAAAATAAGTTTATATATTTTGTCTGTATATGTAGAATATGTCGTCTCCAAAACACGTGGGAACGTGTCTACGCCTACACGCATGAAATAACCGTTGCCGTATGCGTATTCACCATTTCCATAGTAATCCTCGCAACTGACGATAGGCTCCATTTCGCATTTGCCATCTGATTCATATTTGCCGACAACAGCTTTCAGAGTAGCGAAATTCGCTGTTTTATAAGGCATACGATATACAGCGTTAGCTAATGTATAAAGTCTGCCATACAATCCGCCTCTGTTGGACTTGGTATCATCGGCATCTTTGCTGCCTGCGCCACGAACAATGCCGGCAGAAAGGCAATATGAGGAATATTTTGTTGGCCTTGAAGTATACTTACCTGCTATACCACCAAGATAATTACCTGCGTAAGAATTTCTGGCAATCAAAACGCCGGCAAAGATGTTTGTTCTAAATCCATAAGATTTGTCGTTTTCACCAACAATACCACCAACGTATCCACCTGCCTTGATTCGACCGAAAAATGCACAATTTTCCAACTGAACTGCATTACCAGACAATTTGCCAACAATACCGCCAGCTTTAGAACAATAACCATTTGCTTCCATATAAGGATAGAGGTTGTCATAACTGTTGTTCTTTACAGCATTAAGACCTGTAGCCTCATCACCTACAATACAATTTCTAATGTAAGGAATTACTCTGGCAGTATTGGCATTGTCATACAAAACACCAGCAATAAAACCATTGGTATAGTAAATTTCACTATTGTAGTCGTCATTATATGATATAGAGGCCAAGTTGTCGATATAGCAATCGATCACCTTGCAATTCTCTATTTGTCCAGAGCATCCTCCAGCTATAATACCACAATATGCTGAATGATTTTTCGAACAAATTTCTACAGAAGCATAATGCACAATATACTTTGACTGTCTAATGGTAAGATTGACAATTCGACCAGTTGTGGTGCCTACGCCAAGATTCGGAATAAATCCATAATAGTGCTCCTCGTCATCATCATTATTATAATATGGATCACCATTCTCTTCATAATCAATAAAAAGTCCATAGATGGTATGCCCGTTGCCATCAAAAGTTCCATAAAAGACATTACCGTCAGTATTGCCTGTGGAAATGTTCTGCCAAACATTAATGCCTGATGTGCCTTTAGTCCAATTCTTATAATTGGCACATGCAGAAGAAGAGTTGAAATAGATGTCATTCATCAAAATGAATGATGCTGTACTTCCTTTCATGTTGTTGCGGAACCAGAGGAGTTCAGCAGCAGTCTTGATCTCATATTTGCCAGATGAGTTTTTTGTAGGCGTTGATGGCGTAATAGCCGCCCACGAAACAAAAGCCGTCATGACGAATATGGCCGTCAGAGCAATTTTTTGTAAATAGTGTTTCATATTATTTTTGTTTATTATTTGTTGCTATGTTAAAACGAAAAAGCCTTCAGAGATGACAGCATTGTCATCCTCTAAAGGCTTATCTATTAGGTAAATCGAAAAATAGAGAGAGTCACCCCCCCTTAATATATTGAGTGTCAATTCGTTATATCTAATTGCATTGTTTTTCATATAGATTGTCATCTGCTTTTTAGAACACTATATGAAACAAAGGTACAATTATCGAATTAAAAAACAACCTATTTCCCAATATTTTTGACGAACGGCGCAAAACTGGTGACGAACGGCGATTTTTTCGTACAAACTGGTGACGAACGGCGCAAAACTGGTGACGAACGGAAAGTTACTCCTCCGCTGGCTGCTCTCTGAATTCCTTGGCGTCAAACACTATAAGGTGCGTCTTGCTTGTACGGTCTACAGCCTCGTCTGGCAAGACAATCTATCATTTTTCTTCTCATTTCGCCACGCCCGCAACTGCTCATTTATGTGTCTTTTTAGAATATTCATGTATATGTCTGTATATCTGCATTTTAAACAAAAAGATGCATATTTTTCGGCACTTTATGAGGCAAAGATGCATATTTTTCGGCACTTTTTAAGACAAAAATGCATATTTTTCCTGCTACTCGAACTAAAACAATAGTTTTTTGATTTTAGCTGAAAAATTGCCGTAATCATTTCGGATTGTAAGGTCAACGGATAAAAAAGTAATAATATATTATAAAACGGATTGCATTTTTAGAAAAAATGATTACTTTTGCGATGCCTTTTGCCGAAAAGGCTTTTCTATTGATAAAGATTACAAAAAAGAAATAATATGATAAAGGTAGCAATCGTAGGTTACGGCAACATTGGCCGCTACACGCTTCAGGCTCTTCAGGCAGCGCCTGACATGGAAATTGCAGGCGTTGTTCGTCGCAACGGTGCAGAAAATAAGCCAGCAGAATTGGCAGACTACAAGGTAGTTAAGGACATCAAGGAACTTGGCAAGGTTGACGTTGCCATTCTTGCAACTCCAACACGTAGCGTTGAGGCATACGCAAAGGAATATCTTGCAATGGGCATCAACACAGTTGACAGCTTCGATATCCACACTCAGATTGTTGACCTTCGCCGTTCACTCGACGCAGCTGCAAAGGCAGGCAATGCCGTAAGCATCATCTCAGCAGGCTGGGATCCAGGCTCAGACAGCGTTGTTCGTACATTGATGGAAAGCCTTGCTCCTAAGGGCATTTCATATACAAACTTCGGTCCTGGCCGTTCAATGGGCCACAGCGTTTGCGTTCGTTCAAAGGCTGGTGTCAAGGATGCTCTTTCAATGACAATTCCTGTTGGCGAAGGCATTCACCGACGCATGGTTTACGTTGAGCTCGAAGAGGGTGCAAAACTCGACGAAGTGACTGCAGCAATCAAGGCTGACCCTTACTTCGCAAGCGACGAGACTCACGTCTTCCAGGTTGAAAGTGTTGACGCTCTCAACGATGTCGGTCACGGCGTAAACCTTGTTCGCAAGGGTGTGAGCGGTACAACTCACAACCAGCTCTTCGAATTCAACATGAAGATCAACAACCCTGCGCTTACTGCTCAGGTTCTTGTCAATGTGGCACGTGCATCGATGAAGCAGAAGCCAGGTGCATATACGATGATTGAAATCCCAGTTATCGACTATTTGCCAGGCGACCGCGAGGATCTTATCCGCCACTTGGTATAAGAAAACGCATAACCAAATATGACTCTAAGGCTCGCCGATGTCCGGCGGGCTTTTTTGTTTGGCTAACAGCTCAATACTTTAAAGGATAATCCGTATCTTTGCCGACAAAATAAAAAAGGTAGATGGAAGAGAAGAAATATAAAAGAACGCTTGTGACCTCGGCACTGCCATACGCCAATGGCCCTGTACACATCGGTCACCTCGCTGGCGTATATGTGCCGGCAGATATCTACGTGCGCTATCTTCGTCTGAAGGGCGAAGACGTGCTTTTCATCGGTGGATCAGACGAGCATGGTGTGCCTATCACCATCCGTGCACGTAAGGAAGGCATCACGCCACAGGACGTAGTTGACCGCTACCATACACTCATCAAAGACTCGTTCAAGGAGTTTGGCATCTCGTTCGATGTCTATTCGCGCACATCGTCGAAGACACACCACGAGACCGCTTCGGAGTTCTTCAAGAAGCTCTACGACAACAATCAGTTCGTTGAGCAGGAGAGCGAACAGTATTACGACGAGGAGGCAAAGACTTTCCTCGCCGACAGATATATCGTTGGCGAATGCCCACGATGCCATGCCGAAGGTGCATACGGTGACCAGTGTGAGAAGTGCGGAACAGCACTTTCACCAACAGAGCTCATCAATCCGGTGAGCAAGCTTTCGGGTTCAAAGCCTGTCATGCGCAAGACAAAGCACTGGTATCTCCCACTCGACCGCCATCAGGGTTGGCTCAAGCAGTGGATACTGGAAGAGCACAAGGAATGGCGTCCAAACGTATATGGCCAGTGCAAGAGTTGGCTCGACATGGACCTCCAGCCACGCGCCGTGACTCGTGACCTCGACTGGGGTATTCCAGTGCCTGTTGAAGGCGGCGAAGGCAAGGTGCTCTACGTCTGGTTCGATGCGCCTATTGGCTACATCAGCAATACAAAGGAGATTTGCCCAGACACATGGGAGACATGGTGGAAAGATCCGGAGACACGTATGCTCCACTTCATCGGAAAGGACAACATCGTGTTCCACTGCATCGTATTCCCTGCAATGCTCAAGGCATACGGCGGTTTCAACCTCCCGGAAAATGTGCCTGCAAACGAATTCCTCAACCTCGAAGGCGATAAGATCTCGACTTCGCGCAACTGGGCAATCTGGATGCACGAATATCTCAAGGACTTCCCAGGCAAGCAGGATGTTTTGCGCTATGTGCTGACGGCAAACGCTCCAGAGACAAAAGATAACGACTTCACATGGAAGGATTTCCAGGCACGCAATAACAACGAACTCGTTGCCATATTCGGCAACTTTGTTAACCGCGCCATCGTCCTCACTCACAAATATTTTGGCGGCAAATTACCGAAACGCGGCAATCTGCAAGAAATTGACACAACCGCTATCAACGAATTTGCAGAGGTCAAGAAGCAGGTTGAAAGCTATCTCGACGTGTTCCGCTTCCGCGATGCACAGAAAGAGGCGATGAACCTCGCGCGTATCGGCAACAAATATCTTGCAGATACCGAGCCTTGGAAAGTTGCCAAGACAGACCTTGATCGTGTGGCAACAATCCTCAACGTATCGCTCCAGATTGCGGCAAACCTCGCCATCGCATTTGAGCCATTCCTGCCATTCAGCGCTGCCAAACTTCGCGGTATGCTCAACATGACTGAATGCAAGTGGGGCGAGCTTGGTTCAATTGACCTTCTTGCCGAAGGACACGAAATCAAGCCTGCAGAACTTCTCTTCGAGAAGATTGAAGACTCTGTCATCGATGGACAACTCCAACGTCTTGCCGACATCAAAAAGGCAAACGAAGAGGCCGCAAAAGCTGCTGAAGCTGCAAATTGGAAGCCAGAAGCCGTGGGCGCACCTGTCGATTTCGAGACATTTGAAAAGCTCGACATACGCGTCGGCAAGATTCTCGACTGCCAGAAAGTGCCAAAGGCCGACAAACTGCTCCAATTCAAGATTGACGACGGAATGGGCGGTCGCACGATTGTGAGCGGCATTGCAGCATACTACAAGCCAGAAGATCTCATCGGCAAAGAGGTTTGCTTCATCGCCAACTTCCCGGCACGCAAATTGAAAGGCGTTGAGAGCCAAGGCATGATTCTCTCTGCCATGGACAAAGACGGCAAACTCGTTGTCGTCTCACCTAGCGCAATAGTTGCCCCAGGCAGCAAAGTCTGCTAAAGACAAACGCATATAACACACAACAAGCGACATCGGACATAGTTCGGTGTCGCTTGTGTTTTTGCCACTTAGCGCAGCGCAATATACCAAATCTATCATGTACAATTCGCCAAGAAGCATCCATTAGGGCTATCAGTTTCCTTTACTGATCATCATTTAAGCTGATCATCACATACATACAACAAAAAACCTCGCCAAGATAACTCTTGACGAGGTTTTATTTTTAAGTCTACGTAGTTAATCTAACTAACCGATGTCTTATTATTCGATCATGCGGAGTGAGATGAACTTGATAGTGTACTTACCAGCTGTCATAGCGCTGTTGAACTTAACGTGCTGAGATTTCTCACCAAGGCTGTCACCAGCGATTTCAATTTCGTAAGTCTTAGAACCCTTCTGGAATTCGAAAGTAGTGTCCACGCCATGATCCCAGCCACCTACGTGAACCTCGATGAGACCATCAACCTCAGAGTCGATAGTTACATACAACTTGTAGTCGTTACCTGTAACACACATACCATCGAAGTGGTCGAGGATGAGGTACTGGTTAACATAGTTAGCTTCCTGTGCCTCAGCAACGTTCATGTGGAAACCTTCGCTGTCGCGTGAGTACCAAGGGTCGTCACCTTCCTTGTTAGCATCTGACATCCAGAATACTTCACCATCGTATGTAGTGTAGTCGATTTCCTGGATAACAGAACCTTCCATCTTAACGTCGTCATCCTTCTTCTCGTCATCCTTCTTCTCGTCTTCCTTCTTCTCGTCTTCCTTGTCTTCCTTCTGTTCTTCCTGTGGCTTCTTTGGCTCGTCGTCGTCGTCGTCACATGCTGTGAAAGCCATACCCATGCAGAGTGCAGATGCAAGCATGAAATACTTGCTCATCTGGAAAAAATTCTTCTTCATAATATTCGTTTCTTTTAAGTGTTAGTTTTTTTGTTTAACGATGCAAATGTAAACATATTTTTTGAATTGCAATAGCTAAGTAAAGATTTTTTTGAAAAAATGTAGACATATTTTAACATTTGGAGGCTAAAATGGGGCTTTAATACGTTTTTTGACCACTGATTGAACGATTTGAACCAATTTATTTTTCTTGGATAGAATAACGTTCTATCGTATCATCTAATGACATGTTACTATTATATGGACAATATCGGAACCAATAAGAACATTCTAACCAAGACGTCGATTGTTTTCGATGTCAAATATAAATACATACATATTAAATAATGCATATAAAAAAACCCCCCCAACCTTTCGGTCAGGGGAGTCATTATTTATAAGAGCTTGTTTCTCTCTTAGTCCTTAAGCTTAGCGCAGAGGAACTCACGGTTCATACGTGCGATGTTAGAGATAGAGATGCCCTTTGGACACTCAGCCTCACAAGCACGTGTGTTTGTACAGTTACCGAAGCCGAGCTCATCCATCTTGGCAACCATAGCCTTA
>JAKSLG010000009.1 GCA_024401295.1 Bacteroidales bacterium
CACGTGTAGCAATCTTGTATCAAGACTTCGCAAAACTACGCAGAAAAATCAAATTTGCAAGGATTTTAGAGGATTATTTCAAAGGAGCGTTTTCGAGTGTAATATCTTGTATTACAATTCTTTGTGTGCGTTATTGCGTGTCATTGTGCGTGGGTGTGCGAATAGTGTTTTACGCTTCCGCAGTAGGCATTCTCCATTTCCCGCCCCACTCCTGTATGGCTACGTCGTCATCATCTTCTAGTTCTCTCAAATCATCTCCGATAAACTTACCTTCCGAATCGTACCAAACGGCATTAGTCTGGTTGTCGGCAAAAGTATATTTTGTGTAGCCCTTATGGGTATTTATAGAATGATCCATGTACTTGTATGTACTCTCAACGTACCCCTCAGAATACCCATCCTTCATCGTTAGATCATATTTGTCACCTAATGCAGTGTAGTCACCTATTGCAGAGTAGAAGGTTTCCACTGCGCCCCATTGGTAGTATGACCCATAGCCAAATGCATCTTCAGCACCTACATTACAAGTAGCCCACATAACAGAGAGGCCGAGGTCGACATATTCGTGACCATTCTCAAGGTTCTGCGCCCATGCACCTGTGGCAAGGAGTGCAGAAGATAAAAGAGTAAGCAATTTATTCATATACAAATATTTAAATTAATAATTTCTGAAAACGAGAAAAGCCTTCAGAAGATGTTTCTCGCATCCTCAGAAGGCTATGATTATTTGACATACAAACACTCAGCGGAGCGGAATACACCCCCTAAAATGTTGTATATCAGATTATTAGATATGCAATATGTATGTATGGTGTATTTCATAGTCATGAATTTGCACATATATACTTTGCAAATATATCAAAATAGATTGGTTCGAATACAAAAAACTGACGTTTTTTGCCGAAAATGCGTCGAATCGGTGATCAACGATCGTTTGTAATCGATTGATTTACAGACGATTTGAATATATTGTAGCCTATTGTCGTTTTCTGCGATTTGTAAATATCTGATACAGAGATTTTTATTAGATGCTCATATTCATGTTGTTGCCTGTTTCTTGCCTGTTTGTTGCCTTTTCTAGCCTGTTTCTATACTCTTTGTTCGGTGTGGAGAGGGGGTAAGAAGCCATTTGCGAACAATTTTGCATCGGAGTTTCACAATTATTTTTCGACAACAGTAACTTTTGAAATAGAGCATCGTAACAAGGAACATACATTAAGAACTTTCAATTTTGGTTGGTAGAGTCGCACCGTGATGGCGCGGCCCGATTTTTTTTGTATCTGTGCAAAATGTTAAAAGTAGAATTCCCGGACCGAAAATCTTGGTTGTATCAACCTTTATGGCTACATTCGCACGTCAATATTTGGTAAACTCTTATCTGATAAAAAAATGAACATGAACTTCATCAAAAAGCACAGTCTCAAGCTATTGATATTTACCCCATTCGTTTTGGTCATCGCATATGTCATCATCTCCGACATGCTTATTTCAACAATGGTGTATAAGCATCTCAGCGGCTACGCGACAGAATTGGCACAGAAGAAATATGAGGCGATGGACACGCTGATGGCAAAAATTGCCGACAAGCAGAAGCGAGCGTGTATACACATGAAGAATTCAACAATATTCCGCCAGTGCATTGTCACACGTGACTCATTCATGAGATTCCACATGACCAATGACCGCGATGGCTTTGGAATGCGCGGATATTTCCTTCTCACTCTCGATGGTGACATTCTCGTATCGGATCTGCCCGAACTAAACAAGTCTGAGACATTGAACCTCATCAATCATACGCTAAAAAACGGACAATCAACCGGCTATTCGCCTTTGACGAAAAAAGGCAATTGCTTCTATACTTCAGATGTCGTCAACTTCGAAGGTGAAGATATTGCGATTATTGGTTTCGTTGGTTTTCTCTCGACGGACAGAGATTTCTTCAATGCCCTCAAAATCGAGCAACAGATTGACTTCCTAACATTTGACAATGGAAAACTCGTTTATTCAACCAATGAAGCAGTCAACAAAGCGGCATTGACAGATGAAATTACCGCGGCTTGTGAAAAACCAGGACAGACATGGATTGGCGAATTTGATGCAGGCGAAAAATCGTACTACGCATCCGTATTGCCATTCTTCTCATACGACTCAACGCCAAGTGGAGCAGTTATGCTCTGCATAGATGACTCGATTGTACGCGAACCGGTTTCGAAGGCAGGCGTCATGTTTGCAATCATTGGAGTTGTACTCATCATAATCCTGATTGCCTCTGTCCGTGTATTGACAAAATACGTGATTAAACCAATCAAAAACCTCACACAAGAGGTTGGCATCATTGCGACAGGAGACATGCATGAAGAGATTAGCGACGTCGTCTCAGGACAAGAGATTGTTTCACTGTCGGATAGCGTCCGAGACATGCAGGACGGAATCAAATCTGTGGTCAGCCCCATTATTGACCTCAACAACGTCATCGTCAATTCAATCAAACACGTGACGGCATCGTCGGAGAGTATCACAGACTCGGCCAACCGTCAGGCAGCATCGCTCGAGGAAGTTTCTTCATCAATGGAAGAGATGAGCGCAAACATTCAGCAGAACACGGCTAATTCAATCGAGACGAACAAGATGGCGGAAACGATTTCTCATCTCATTGCCGAACTTGGCGAAGCAAGCAAGAAGAGCAACGAAGCAATCAACAACATTGCTTCGGACATCGCAGCCATCAACGAACTCGTCAACCAGACAAATATTCTCGCACTCAACGCTTCGGTCGAGGCTGCACGCGCAGGCGAGCAAGGCAAGGGCTTTGCCGTCGTTGCGAAAGAGGTCGGTCGATTGGCTGATCAGACACGCAACACAGCACTATCAATAAACAATACGACAAATGCTTCGATGACTGAAACGGGCCACGTATTCGATGGATTGAACGAACTGTTGCCAAAGATCGAGCAAATTGTCAAACTCATTAACGAGATAACGGTTGCGAGTGTCGAGCAGAACTCTGGCGTTTCGCAGATCAACTCGGCTATCATCGAACTCAACAAAACGACACAGGAAAATGCAGCCAATGCCGAAGAACTCGATAGCAATGCCCGCGATCTTCAGAAAATGCTCATGAAGATCTCAAAAGTTGTTGAGGTGTTCAAGATTTAGCTTTTCAGGTTTTAAGCTTTTGAGTTATAAGTTATAAGTTTTAAGTGCTAAGTTTAAAGTTCTAAGTATTGAGTTATGAGTTCGAAGTTCTGAGTTTTGAGCTCTAAACCTTAATTGGGCTTTGACTCTTGAACTTAAAACTTGATCACTTACAACTTATTACTTTTTCACTTGCCGATTTTTATGCGACAACCTTCAGAATGAGCATTGAAACCTTCGGCATAGAGTGACTCTACATCGGCATAGCCACCAGACATCTCACCACCATTTGTAATCACGCACTCATAAGAGAACTTATGCGTACCGCGAGGCAAACGCGATATGAAGAAGCTTACAGATTCATCCATTGGCGAATAGTAGTATGGAACAGCATCGCGCGAATGCCAGAACCACCAACCGCGATAGCCAGAGAGCTGATCTGTAGGTTCAAAAGCGGCAGCTCTCCAATCACTGATTCGGACAAAATCCATATCTGTTGATGTGGTTACGACAAGCGTGATTGTAACCTTGTCGCCAACATTGCGACCGCCACTCAATGTACGTGAAATACGAATGTCGTCAGAACCCGACTCGGCCATCTCATCAAGAGGCACGAGAGCCGTTCGCTTCCAGCTTCCCCAAGATGCCACTGTTCCTTGTTTTTCGATGACGATATGAGTTGTTGTCTCGTCAAGAGGCAAATTGCAATAGGCATCAACAGACATTTCCGCATTATCATAACGGACAACATCAGTCGAACGATTATCCGTACATTGCGTGAGCAAGGCAAGCACCGCACGCGATGTCGTTTGCGTGTTATTCCAGTGCGTAGTGCGTTTTTCCTTGATCATCCAGTTCATAACGCGCTTCTGATCGCCTACAACTTGCTCAACTCCGACCTCATTCATGGCAATAACGAGCATCGAATGGACATGTACATCGTTCATCCACCAGTTGCCGCCTGCGAGGCTGATATGAGCCGTTTGATCATCAGGACGGACAAGATTCTCGCATACAGACTGCACCAAGAGCTGCGCTTCATCGAGCTTTCCAATGCGGTTGTAAACAAGAGCGGCCAAGAGCTTACTCATCGGATCTGAGAGCTTGCGGGCACTTGGTATGTGTTTTAGTGCTTCGGCAACATCCGAAGTTGGATTACGCAATGCTCCAATGCATGAGAGAGCATAGAGTTCGTAGAGCATGTCATGATCGAAATAAAGCTCTGCGTTTTTGTTGTCCTTCTTTTCTTTACGCCACTCACGAATAGACTTTGCTATATCATGCTCGACGAATGTGCGGCTCTTTGCTAGTATAGACGAGACATCTTCGGATTTCAGCATTCCAAAACGTACAAGAGTACCAAGTGTCTCTGTTATGGTATAAGTCAGGTATTCAGAACCATCCATTCCCGGACACCACGCAAACGAGCCATCAGCAAGCTGAAGCTTACGGAGTTTACGCAATCCGTTCGCAAGACGACGCTCGGCATTCTGACCACTCAACATTTCAATGACATCCTTGTCATGTTGTAACTGATATGCATTGAAAAGTTGCCAAGGCGAATTCTTATCAAGCTCATGCTTTTCATCAAATGCATCAGGACCTTTGGCTATCAGCGACTTAACATCCAAGCGTTGTTTGAGAAGAATTGCGATAGCCGACGACTCGACATGACCAAGATAGGTATCAGCCGATTCGAAAGGCAGGTTATATATGTATGGCAGTGAGCGCAGAATCTCTGCCCAAGCATTTGGATTATATGAGAATGAGAGCTGCTGCTTTTGTGCCGGACGTCCGATAAAAGGATTGGCCATATCGTATTGCCCTGCATCAAAGAGCGTAAACGGCTCCGACTCTGCCACCTCCTGGTAACGCTTGCGCACAGGTATTTCATGAATCTCACCATCAACAAAATTGCCTGACGATGCCGAGAACTTCAGACTGAGCTTATCAACACCAAAAGGAACCACAATGCGCCAACGGGTCTGCAACGCATCTGAGGAAATAAAATTATGCTCGGCATCAATCTCGAGATTCGCCTTAATGGTTTCATCGCCGATCAGACTCTTGTCTGCCGATACCGACATCGCAACATCTATGGTATCGCCCTCTGTCACTGTGCGAGGAAGCCAAGCCTTGACGGTCAGTGGCTTGGTAACCACGAGAGACGCTTCTGCGTGTCCACTGTGCATCTGAGCATCGTGGGCTACAGCGCGGAATCGATATGTAGTCACGTTATCAGGCAGTTCGAACTCAACTGTATAAGCCCCGCTATCGTCAGCTTTGAGATGCGGATAGAAGAAGACTGTCTCGCGGAAATCACTGCGCATCTGATCAGCTGACTCATCCGATTGTTCTTCGGCAACAGTTTCAACTTCTGCAGCATCATTTTCGACAACGGCCTTATCATCGTGTATCTCCATCACCTCCATCTCCATATCTGCAGATTCTTCAGCCACAGGCATTGCCATCTTGCTCGCACCAGTGGCCCGCATCATAACAAAGTCATTGACACTATTATAATATGCATGACGATATGTATCGATATGCAGCAATCGGATTATTGCATTGAAATCATAAACACTGTATGGCGAATATCCATATTTTCGTATGCCGTCATTCTTATAGTGATAGGTCAAATTATTACGCATCACATCAACACTGAGATGGCTATAGAGCGGAAGCTTTTGGAACGGAGAGTATGTCTGGTCCCACACATTGCTCACCAAGCGATCAAGACGCGAATCATACATCGATGCAACAAGTTCAGTCTCCTTGTCCTTGAGCTCAGACGGCAATGTCAATGTCCATTTTTCCTTTGCACCTGGCACACTCTTATCACGCCACGACGCCAGTTTCATTTCGAAACGCATATCTTTGACACCTAGCGAATTAAGACGCAAATCCTGTCTATAGACTATACCATCCTTGACAATCTGGATATGAACATGCATCTGCTGAAACGAACGTTTGATTTCCGGCACGTCGATCTGAATGGTCTTTATCTCCTTGTTTAAATCAACGTAACGCTTCATTATGAAGGCATTACCCCACTCTGCAAGAACCATTGCATGTGCATTTTCAAGGCCAGTGCCTATGCGCATAGCCACGCGTGTTCCTTCGCTAAACGACTTCGGAGCATCAACATAAATTTCACATTTTGTCTTGCTCGGTCCGTCATTGGAATTGACTATGCTGAACATCAATTCATCTGTTCTATCCTTCTCTCCTCGACGTTGTGAGCCAAGCGTTTTATATGATATATTGATGATGTAATCGCCTTCATCGGCAAATTTGCCAAGATCAACCATGAGGAGAGAATCGACACTCAATTGCTGTTCTTTCAACACCTTACCGTTTTCATCCTTAACACAAAGCGCTACATCGGAACGATACGGACGATTGTTCGTGTTGTGGGAATTAAGTGAAATCGAGACGTTTTCAGCCATTGTAAAAACATGCCTGTCAATGCCCATGTCAACACGTGAACCTTCTCTGTCGAGGTGGATTGAGATGCCTGCTGTTGTCGTTTCACCTGCAAGATCTGTCATCTTAGCCTCAACAAAACAATACTCACGACTGTTATCTTTAATGGCGTACTCGAAACGGCCATCGGAATCTGTCGTCAGAGTATCGCGAACCTCGTTGTCGATGCTCATCACAACACGTGCACCTGCAATAGTTTTTCCATCGGCCATCGTACACACGCCGCCAATCACAACAGTATCGCCAAGCAGCCATGCACCATTGAGCGGATCGAATGCAATGTTATTGCCCGTACGCTTATATTCCTCAATACGCAGACCTATGGAATGCTGAAAATTATGCCCCTCCGAAATGCAAAGCGTGGATTGACCGAGATCAACATCTTCAGGGATCACAATCTTGCCCGAAGCCGTACCGAGCGAATTCGAAACGACATCAACGCTACAGATCTCACGCCAATTATGGCTGCGAAGCGTGATTTTAAGCTGACGACCAGCCTGAGCCGAAAGACTTTCAGAAGTCGCATCATAGACATAAACCTTAAACTCGATTGTTTGTCCAGGACGATAGATTTTCCTGTCTGTCAACAAACTATATTTCCGTGTTTTAGACGGTTGCGAATTGTCGCCATAAAATGAATACCACGTCGTATAGTGGTCTTTTCCATTGACAATATTGAAATTATTGATATTATGACCGAATTTCGAAGATGCTACAAGCATACCATTCTCGTCAGCGTTTGAGCCATTGATATTAACACCCGAAAGCGGTGCGCCAGTTGTTGCACTCACCACCGCCACAATCGACTCTCGATTGGTATTTGCATGGAATGGCTTGATGTCCGTAACCTGCACATTTACAATCGAATATTTTTTATCTTCAGCCCGTGCAACAATCAAATAATGACCCAGTTCAAGAGACGGCAGTTCGAAACTATTGGACTGCAAAAGGACTTTTGCTTTTTGCTCCTTTACTACATATTCCTGCTCATATACAGGCTTTACTTTATCGACATCAATGCCGACAAAATAGCGGTACACGCTTATTTTCAACGAATCAATGTTTTGCGACTCCAACGAAACCGGAACAGGTCGCTTTGGCAACGCATTGTTTTCAACACTCAATGTCGCCTGCGGTCTCAGAATATCATCGAGCATCGACTTTGCCTCCTTTGCAACACGAGGCGCAACTTCCTGATTTGCAACAATTCTACGAAGAATCTCTATTGATTTTTCACGTTCTTTGTTGGAAATATCGATATCATCAGCCTTATAAGTCGCATTTTTGAAATGGAGAATTGCCTCGGCATAATCCGCCAGCATTTTGCTCTGAGGCATAATAGCACGGCTTTTCGCTGCACCAACCAAAGCCTCAGCCTTGTCGCCATACGATCTCGAAATCCTTGTAAGAAGAATCAACATTTCAGATATCTCACTGCCGGTCTTGCCTGCCATCTGTTGCCATCTTTCTATCAGCATCGATTCATGTACATGCGAATTGCTGTTTGCCATGAGCATGGCATAGTCATATAGCGACATATCAACAATGAGACTGCTGCTGTCAACGGCTTCAACAGCCTTATGACGAGCCATTTCATCTGTAAAAATACGGTCTAATACAGCCGTGTCGCTGAAATCGGCACGACGCAACAACAACATTTCCGCCATAGGGCTCCACGCCTTGGCTATCTCATTGTCAAGATACTTGTGTTCGTTGTCAATCGTCTCCCATCTCTCGGCATTGATTTGTATCTCTTTATCAATGGCTTTCATCATCGCACGCATATCCTTCTGGTCACTCGCGCGACGCTTTATCTCAGCAAGATAAGGTTCTGCACTCCTTGGCAAACTTCGCTCAAAGCACGAATCAACAGCTTGCCACAATGCCTGATCTGTCATTCTATCGACGTTCATTTTCTTATCATTTACACGTGCAACAGTCGATGCAACAAGCGCCGACATCAGCCACAATATCATTAATGTCTTTTTCATGTCGAAAAGGTTTTCTACCAAAGTCTGGTCTAATCAAAGAGCATGCCAAAAAAACTCGCAAACTTCTTTTTGCTAACAAAAGCGAACATGCGCATCATACAAACACGCAATCAATCAAATGTTTACATTATTTATTTGCAGGGCTCTTGAGAAATGACACAAAATGGTTCACACTCTCGTCAAACGCATAAGGTTGCGCAAGGAGATTGCCATCGCCGTCAAGAATCGTATAAAAAGGCTGTGCATTGACGCTAAATTTCGTGCGCTGAAGATGACTCCACTTATCGCCGACAGTGCGAAGAATCGTATTTTCGTCAATCACGACGCGCTCAGCCAAAGCTGTCTTGTCATCGACATACAAGCTTATCAGGACGAAATCCTCGTTGATCATCCTAGCCACTTGTGGATCACTCCATACACTCTGTTCCATCTTGCGGCAATTGACACATCCATGGCCTGTAAAATCCACAAGAGCCGGTTTCCCCTGCATCTTAGCAGCCGCCATTCCTTGCTCATAATCTGTATATTGCGCATGAGGTGTCTTGTCAACGACGACAAAATCCTGTGTCTTCATAGGCGGACAAAATGCGCTGATAGCTTTCAATGGAGCTCCCCATAATCCTGGAATCAGGTATAGGCAGAAGGCAAACGAAGCCACTGCGCCAACAAATCGGAAAGCACTAACATCGCTGTCGCCATCATTGGCATGACCAAGATTGATTTTCTTTATGAGGAAAAGGCCAAGCAAAAACGCCAGTGCCGACCATATACAGATAAACACTTCTCTGTCAAGCAGATGCCAGCCATAAGCAAGATCTGCGACCGAGAAGAACTTCAGTGCGAAGGCAAGTTCAACAAAACCTAGAACGACCTTGACGGTCATCATCCACGAACCCGAACGCGGCATTTTCTGAAGCATCGAAGGGAACATGGCAAAGAGCGTGAAAGGCAAGGCAAGAGCCGTCGCAAAGCCGAGCATTCCGACAGCAGGACCTATCAGATTTCCTGCCGTAGAGACCTCGACAAGGAGAAAACCAATGATTGGACCCGTACACGAAAATGAGACGAGAGCCAATGTGAATGCCATCAAGAATATCGAAATTATACCTGTTGTTCTTTCTGCTTTCTGATCAACAGCATTGCTCCATGATGATGGCAGAGTGATTTCAAAAGCGCCCAGAAACGACAATCCGAAGACGATGAGCATTGCCGTAAAAACGAGGTTAAAAACCGCATTTGTGGACAATGCATTCAATGCATTCGGTCCGGCAAACAACGTGATTGCAAGCCCAAGGACCAGATAAATGACAATTATCGACAAGCCGTAGAGAAATGAGTCACGAATTCCTTTGCCTTTATCTTTTGTCCGCTTCAAGAAAAACGAGACTGTCATCGGAATAATCGGCCACACACATGGTGTCAGTAATGCAAGGAAACCGCCCAAAAAACATGACCAGAAAATCAGCCATAGAGAAGTTGCAGACTCTGACGATGTCGGTTTCTCATAACTCACCGGTGCCCACAAATCAACAACCGGCTCAGGTTCAACTGAAGAATCGGCTAGAGATATTTCAACTGGAGCAACAACAACCGGCTCTGCAACGACATCCTGCTTTCGCGTTTCAACAACAGGCTTTGTCTTTTGCACCTTGCCATCGAAACTGAAATTCACAGCGGTAGGCGGCAGACACATGGTATTGTTGCATGCGCCATACTCCATGTAACCAGAGATGGCATAATCGCCTGTCATGACGATTTCTTGCGTAAACATCACGGAGTGCTCATAAAAGCGAGTCTCGCCCATGAAGGCTTCGTCGTATTTTGCAATAGACGGTTTGTCGGCTGTCAGTTTGCCATTCAATCGGCATCCTTTGATATCTTCAACAGTCAATGTGGTTGGCGTTGCCATCTCTTCATCAACGGCATAGACATGCCATCCCGGAATGATGTTGACAACGAAAACGATCTTTGCCGTCGTGTCTGAACTCTGCATGAATTTTGTTTCCACGTTGACAGGCGCTGGCATCTGCGCCATTGCTGTCAAACCAAGACAAATGGCAATAATCACAAACAGGTATCTCATAGCTCTTTCCATTTATTTCTCTTCTGTGTAGAATTTTATTAATGCGACGAGAGCCTTCTGACACACGGAACAGAAGCCTTCAGCGTCATTGCTTCTCATTCGGCAATCTTTACTTGACCTGTAAAGTCCTTTTGCGTTATATGCCGCACCTTCGATAAGCGAAACACCGTTTTTGCCCATCTCGTTTTGCCACTTGCTTCCAAAATCCACTTTCGTGGTAACATTTGGTTCCCATGGCTCAACATCTAACGGATAAGTCAACGTATCTGTTTCATTTTCATAACAATATTCATCGGCCAAGCCTCCAAAACTATGGCCAATTTCATGAACGACAACCGGTTCAAAGAGGTCATGGCTAGCTGTCGTCAATGTATATGAATTGAAAATTCCGCCACCGCCATATTCCGATTCATTGGCGAGAATGACAATATGTTCGTAAGGCAACGCACACAAAGCATCATGTATATCACAGACATTCAGCGTAGTCAGATAACGGTCTGAATAAAACGTCGAATAATTCGACGAGAAAGCAGTCTCGCACCACTTCTTTTCTCGCGGGACACTAACACTTCCGTCTACTGACTGCGAAAAAACGGCCGTAACATTAAAGCGATCCTTGTAAGTCGCAAACGGCTCATGCGAGAACAATGCTGCAGTTGCTTTCTGCGCATCGGCAATAAACTTACCGACATGCTCATTGGCATAGCCCTCTGAAAGAATTGCGATGTCAATACACTCGTCATAACTGCCGCCATTGTAAGTCACATAGGTTATCGGTTGAGGATGTTTTCCACGCTGACGAATTAGAATATCATCGGGATCGACACGATGCTTCAGCAATGCCGACTGACGATGATGGCTGTCATAAAAAGCCACTTCGATGTCAACAGTTTTCTGCGGCATCGGAATCAACTGAGTATTTTCAAAAGCTCGCGAGATACTCGACGCTTCCGGCGTCGAAAGCCATTCACTGAAAAGCGACGAAAATGCATTTGCATATATAAGTTCATGACTTTCAGAATCATAAACACGAATCCTGCCATCTGCCTCATACGGCATCTGCGAGAGATTGCAACGACGTCCTGCCCACAAAGGGAGCTCCGACACAGCCGACAGATAGATATGCTGCTCTTTTGCATCACCACACAGCTGATAATCCAAACGCAGTGTCCTGTCCGTAAAATAGCGGTCAAACACTTGTGCTTCAGCGCATAGCGTCATCAGGAAAAAGGCTGCGAAAACAGATAAAGACTTCATTGATTCTTATTTCTTGCAAATATAACTATTATAAAGCAAATAACGACTAGAGCCATTTTTTGCACAAAACCAAAAAACATTCTTTCATGTTTCCTGCAGACTTGCATCTTCACGCAGACACGCCCCCGATGCAACGAAACAAAAAAAGAGAGATCCTCTTGGACCTCTCTTTAGAAAATAAATTTGCGAGTCTGATTATTCAGCTGACTTATCAACGATTTCTGCATCTGGTGCATTCTTCTTGATAGACTCAATGCCGTTCATCAAACCATCTTTTGCCTTATAGCCTTCACCTGTTACGATGATTTCGCCGTTAGAAGCCTTCAAGCGGAAACGGAACTCCCCCTTTGCATCCTTGTAAACTTCCCACTTTGGATTCTTTGCTGTTGCAAATCCTTCAACAGTCTGATCCTCCATGTTGGCAGCAATGCTGTTCTTTCTTACGCTCTCGATGCCGTTCTTGCAACCTGCAAGCGAATCATACATCTGCGATGTAGCGATGATCTGGTTGTTTCCAGCCTTCAAGTTAAATTTGAACTTATCGTTCTTTGATTTCTCAATAACAAATTTTCCCATGATATTAAGATGTTAATTATTAGTATTCTCTTTAGTATTAGCAAATATAAATATTAAAAACGATTTTTCAACATTTCAACACATTATTTTACAAAATTAAAATGTCACACTGTTAATGCGCAATCACGCTTTCTTCCGTTTGCCGGCTACAGCGTTGACACGAACTCGACTACTCATAAAACGTTTGCATATCATCCTATGGTTCACAGACGGTCAAGTGCGGCCAAAGCATCGGGATAACCTTGTTCTGCAGATTTGCGATACCACAAAACGGCGGCAGACATATCTTTTGCTGTACCCTGCCCTGTTTCGTAACAACTGCCTATCTTATACTGCGTCTCCGGATTGCCTTTTTCGGCAGATATCATGTAGTAGTGAAAGGCCTTTTCTCGGTCGACTTCAACGCCATCACCCCAATAATATGCACTGCCCAGAAAATTCAAGACATAGATATCCTCCTCTGGTGCGAGTTTCACGAGTTCTGAAAATGATTTTGAATATAAACTATCAGAAACAGCATGGTTTTCCTCGACGACAATGCCATGCTGATAGCAATGCGCAACCATGTAAAGACCTATCGGACTTCCACCATCCGCACTTCTGCGATAGAGGTCGAGCGCCTTTGCCTCATCAGGAACAACCTTGTCAGAAAATTCATACATCAGCCCGAGTTCCCATTGAGCATCACAATTGCCGTTATCGGCCGACTTCTGAAGCATCTCGACGGCTTCCTGCCAGTCCTGTTCAACGCCGTTGCCAGTTGTCTTGAGCAAACGGCCATACTCAAGCTGAGCAAGCGGATCGCCCTGTTCTGCCTTTTCGATGATACCAGAAATGCCGTCTGTGCATGCCGACAAAACAAAAGCTGCAGCGAGTACAAAAGTGCTTTTTATCTTCATAATCGAACGATGTTTACAATGAAAGAAATAGAAAAAAGAACTCTACTTGTAATAATAACGCAAAGCGTAGGATTTTGTTTCATCTGGCGCTCACTAGATATCAACAAATCCATTAAAAACAAAAAAACGGATGATGCAGGAATGTGCACCATCCGTCATATAAGAATTCAATATTCTTCCTTAGAATTGCTTGAAGAAGTCGTTGCCCTTGTCATCAACGAGGATGAATGCAGGAAAGTCTTCAACATGAATCTTCCAGATTGCTTCCATGCCGAGTTCTGGATATTCAACACACTCGATGCTCTTGATGTTAGAACTTGAGAGGAACGCAGCAGGGCCACCGATTGAACCGAGGTAGAAGCCCTTGTGATCGCGGCAAGCATCAGTTACGACCTGCGAACGGTTACCCTTCGCAATCATAATCATCGAACCGCCATTATCCTGGAATTCATATACATAAGGATCCATACGGCCAGCTGTTGTCGGACCCATTGAACCACAAGGCATTCCCTTAGGAGTCTTTGCAGGACCTGCATAGAGAACAGGATGATCCTTGAAATATTGTGGCATGCCTTCTCCAGCATCGAGACGAGCCTTGATCTTAGCATGAGCGATATCGCGTGCTACGATGATTGTTCCGTTGAGCGACACACGTGTAGAAACAGGATATTTAGACAGTTCCTTGCATACGTCAGCGATAGGCTGATCAAGGTTAATCTTGATAGCGTCGCCTTCGCCAGCCTGACGAAGCGCTTCTGGAATGAGTTCGTATGGTTTGTCATCCATCTTCTCAATCCAAACACCGTCCTTATTGATTTTAGCCTTGATGTTGCGGTCTGCAGAGCAGCTCACGCCGAGACCGATAGGGCAAGAAGCACCATGACGTGGAAGACGTACAACGCGGATATCGTGAGCAAATGCTGTACCGCCGAACTGTGCGCCAAATCCGATCTGCTTACGAGTTGCTTCGAGAAGCTGCTTCTCGAGTTCGATATCGCGGAATGCGCGACCTGTCTCATCGCCAGTTGTTGGAAGGCTGTCATAGTATTTTGTTGAAGCGAGCTTCACTGTGAGAAGGTTTTTCTCAGCCGACGTACCACCAACTACGATTGCAATGTGATATGGAGGGCAAGCAGCTGTGCCAAGGCTCTTCATCTTCTCAACAAGGAATGGAATGAGTGTGCCTGGATTCTGGATGCGCGCCTTTGTCTCCTGATAGAGATATGTCTTGTTTGCAGAACCGCCACCCTTAACAACGCAGAGGAATTTGTACTCCATGCCTTCTGTTGCTTCGATATCAATCTGAGCAGGAAGATTGCACTTCGTGTTCACCTCGTCATACATGTTGAGAGGTGCATTCTGCGAGTAGCGGAGATTGTCTTCCGTGTATGTGTTGTAAACGCCCTTTGCGAGAGCCTCTTCGTCGCAGAAACCTGTCCATACCTGCTGACCTTTCTCACCATGAATGATGGCAGTACCCGTATCCTGGCAGAATGGGAGCTGGCCCTTGCATGCCACTTCGGCATTGCGAAGCATCGTGAGAGCAACGTACTTGTCGTTGTCTGATGACTCAGGATTGTTGAGGATTGAAGCAACCATCTCGTTGTGTTCGCGACGAAGCATGAAATTGACATCATGGAAAGCCTGAGTTGTGAGAAGTTCGAGAGCTTCTGGAGCGACCTTAAGTATTGGTTGACCCTCGAATTCGCTTACAGAAACGCCATCTTTCGAGAGGAGGCGATATTCTGTTGTGTCTTTGCCCAATTGAAACATTGGAGCATATTTGAATTCTGCCATGTGAATATTTTTGGTTTTGTTATTTTTACATTATATGACCGCAAATATAGCATAAAAATTCATCTTAAGCTATCACTTGCTGCTGTCTTTTTTGTTTGTGCAATGATTGCGCTTATCTGTTAGTAGCGCCGTTGATCGACTTCGAGTTTTCGTTTTTGACATTAACATCAAAATACTGTTGGCGGATTTCACCTTTATGGTCGTCATGGCGCACATTTGTCAGTTTGACTGCAGTCTCTTTTTCGTGATAGTGACGTTCATCCTGATTGCGGTAGATGCTATAGAAAGCCCAATACAATGTCGGTACTATAGTCAAGGTCGCGATTAGGACAAAGTCTGACTTTGTCACGAAAAACAGCCCTGCACCAATTGCAGCCAACAAGGCATAGAAAAAGATTAATTTAAAATGGTTGATTGGTATGCTGCCACAGGTTTCACGCGTACGGGCGTTCACGGCCACATAGTGCAGTTTCTTATTCTTATCCATGTAGCTATAGAGCCACACGGGGAGATACGCTGCATTCCAATTGATGCCTTTAAAGTCATACTTCTCGCTTTTCCAACTCACTCCTGCCCTGTATTCAGAGATTTTCGGCAGAATTGCATGTCGCGATATATCCCCTATCTGTTTATGGACGATAGTCTTCAGGTCTTCAACGTTCATGTCACGTTTCTCCGCAGTGAATCCACGCAAGTAGTTTGAGTCATATTTCACGCACTTGTCAGTATCGAACGGCATGATTGAGTTGACCACATTATTTGTTCGTTCAGACGAATGATTGTCAAGACGATCCTTTGCCGACTCTACGGTAAGTCCTTTGATAGAGATATCGAAATCGCGGTGAACACTATAGTATTGAATATCCTGGCGCGTCATGCTGTCTGTGTATAGACGATGACCGCCTTCACCGTCAAGGTCAACATGCAGGTTGGCATCAACGACCATATACGGGAAATAAACGCCCATGATGTTGTCGGCAGTAAATTCGCGCTTGAATCTTCGTTTCGCAAAGAATTTTCGTTCACTGACAAAGTTCCGGATAAGTTCCTGTGCCTCATCCTTCTTGACAATAAATGGGAGGATCATATCAGGGACGGCGCCATTAGGTATAGCATCGTTGATAGAGAGATAGCTGCGGCACCAGTGGCATCGAGCCGATGTCGAGTGGGCAGTATCAACCGTCACCTCTGCCCCGCAATTACGGCATTTGATTGTTACAAGATCAGCCGTAGAATCGTCTATGTCAACGGCTCCACAATTGATGTTTACGCCTGTCAGATTGGAAGCGTTTTCAATTACTTTATCTGAATAGATCGGCTCGAACTCCTGGTGGCAGAAGTTGCATCTCAGCTTTCCGTTATTCGGATTGAGCGATATGTCCGAAGAACCGCATTTAGGACACTTGCCCTGTACGGGTTGAAGGTTAGCAGCCGGATGTTCGCTCTTGCTATTCTGCCGTTTTTTCGATTTTTTATCAGAATTCTTTCCCATTGGGGTATATTTAACGAGAGTTCGACGATTTTATTCGAATATCAAAACATTGATTATAAGCACAATAGCAAAAACACACCAAGTCCAGCGACAAAATGATTCCCGCTATGATTACTGAGAGCCAAATTACGGAAATTTTCCATAAACTCCACGAGTTTCACAATTATTTTGCCTCTTAACGGCAGAAAAAAAGACCCGTCATATTTGAATGCTATGAGACGCAAAATGGAACAAGCATAGGATTCTTATCCAAGAATCGAGACGAACACGAAATACTATGCAGCAGCATGTGTGAATACCTTGTGAGCAAAGTAAGGGAAACGACAAACTTAATTATTGTTAAGCTGAAACCAATCGTTCGAGATTAGTAACATCAAAAAAAGGAGAAGCAGGGTGACCTTCACGACAATAAGCAGAATACGCTCTGTCGTAACGTTCAAAGAAATGCAGTTGTTCCAGACCGGCAGGAATGTTCTGCTCATCAATAAGACGCACGATATAAGCGAAGACCAGAGCAGCTTCGGCCTCTATTGTAATATCATCCACAGCCGTACCGTCGTCGTAGTCATTGCCATTTTCAGTAACGATGTCAAACGATCTCTCATGGATATCGAACGAAGCCAAGCCAACAGCGCACTGTTTATCGAGCTCCTGCAGGTACTCTTCCGGGAACTCTTGAACAAATCTATTAGACATATCCTTACAATTTAGAATAAGTTACACAACAAAGGTATAAAAAAATTACACAAATACAAGAGCAAGCCCGAGAGCCTGCTCTTTTTTCATTCAGTTAGACCTCCGTCGATATAATCGCGCAAGCCTTGAATGGCTTTGATAATGCCACGCAGGCGGAATTTCTGGTCGTTGATGAGCTCGCGCTGCTCTTCGAGGTCGTCCTCGGGGAAGAAACAATCTTGCATCTTGTCGGGAAATACGAATCATGAATATGCGGAGACCGCAATAGACATGATGGATTGGTACACATTTTGTATGCAAGAAAAACAGGAGTCTGCCAAGACATGCGAAAGGCCATGCGGAGAATGATTCCGTAATTCACAATTAGTGATTATATTTGCACTATATAAAATAGAAGAACAAACTATGACAAAATATATTGGAGCACACGTAAGCGCAGCTGGAGGCGTTGCGAACGCGCCGAAAAATGCATCACAAATAGGCGCAACCGCATTCGCACTTTTCACGAAGAACCAAAGGCAATGGACAGCAGCGCCATTTGCACAAGGCGAGCCTGAGGCGTTCAAGCAGCAGTGTGCAGAACTGGGATATGCACCAGAGCAAATCCTGCCACATGACAGTTACCTCATAAACCTCGGCAACCCAACGGCAGAAGCTCGCCAGAAATCAGTTGATTCGTTCATTCACGAGATGCAACGATGCCAGCAGCTGGGCCTGTCAATGCTCAACTTCCACCCAGGAAGCCATCTCAAAGCCATAAGCGAAAGCGAATGCATCAAATTGATCGCAGATGGCATCAATGAGGCACTTGCAGCGACACAAGGCGTATGCGCAGTCATCGAAAATACGGCCGGACAAGGTTCAAACCTCGGCTTCAGCTTCTACCATCTTCGATCGATAATCGACCTCGTCGATGACAAAAGCCGCGTTGGAGTATGCATTGATACCTGCCACATGTTCGCCGCAGGCTATGACATCCGAACGCCGGAAACTTACGCTGCTACGATGAAGGAATTTGACGAGATTGTCGGATTCAACTATCTGCGCGGAATGCACCTCAATGATGCTAAAAAAGAGTTGAAATCGAAGGTCGACCGCCACGAGTCTATCGGACTCGGAATGATCGGCGAGGATGCCTTCAGAATGATTATTGAAGACCCTAGAACGGACAATATTCCGCTCATTTTAGAGACGCCAAACGAAGAAATCTGGGCCGATGAGATTGCACGTCTCAAGAGCTACATCAAGCAATAGAAGATGAAACACATTGCGTTCATAGTGGTACTCATGCTCAGCTTTATGGCTGACGTTGTCGCACAAAACCGACAGCACTCTGTCATCATCACAGAGGGCATTATCGTCGATGGCGACACACTGCCGCATGTGCGCATTTCAGAGGTCAGATGTATGGCTCGACGCGCCTTCAAGACAAGACGCGCTCAAGAGCGATACACCAAACTTGTCCGCAACGTCCGCAAGGCACTACCCTATGCTCGCATGGCTGCAGTGCGACTGAAAGCCATCGAAGACACGCTCAACACATTCTCGCGGAGTAAAGAACGCGACGAATACATGAAAAAGGCTGAAAAGCAGCTGTTTGCAGAATTCGAGAAGCCGCTCAAGCACCTGACAGTTTCGCAAGGCCGCATTCTCATAAAACTCATCGACCGCGAAACAGGCAACACGAGCTTCGAATTGATTAAATCACTTCGAGGACGCTTCTCTGCATTCCTGTGGCAAGGTGTCGCACGACTTTTCGGTTCGAACCTCAAAAGTGAATATGATGCAGAAGGCGATGACAAAGCCATCGAGCACATTGTTCATGCCATCGACTCTGGCGCATACGACGACATACCGCTATGAAAAGGACGAAGAAGACACACGCGTTGGGCATTGTTGCAGCATTGATACTCGTATTAATGCCAACAATTTCGCAAGCTCAAGAGGCAGAGAATGATTCTTTGCGCCACAACGCGCTCGACAAAGTCATCGATTTTGCAGAAACCGTTCTTGACGTCCTGACGATCGACCACAGTTCATGGTCACTCGCCATCTACCCCGCCGCTTCATATTCTGGCAGACAAGGCCTTGCACTTGGCATCATGCCGATGCTCCAACTGCGAAACCCGAACTTGCCCAGGCCGACAACAATAACGCCATCCGCATTGATCTCGACCAAGGGCATGTGGGAATTGCAATGCGATGCCGACATATACCTGAAGAATGGACAAACAATTCTGGCCAAAGCCGAATTCTACAGACAGCCGGATGATTATTTCGGCATCGAAAGCATCCACAATGGCGAAACAATCGCAAAATATAAATACCGACGATTTCTCTTCACGGCCGACTATCTCAAAAAAATCGGCACTACGGTACAAATCGGCATATCCACGGACTTCACATACCACAGTTTTACGTCCATAGAGAATTGCAGCGATACGATTGCTCAAGAGATTGGCCTTGCAGAAAAATGGACCAACGGTCTCGGCATTGTTGCCGGAATCGATACGAGAGACAATGTCCTGAATCCTCGCTGCGGATGGTATGCGAATATGAAAGTAATGTCTTACGGCGGCTTCATTGGCTCCCGGCATGATTTTATCCTTGCAACGATAGATGCCAGACGCTACATTGCGATAGGAAAACAAAGTGTTATGGCATTGCAAGCCTACGTCTCAACAGCAACAGGTCGCGAAACACCATTTCACAAGATGCCAGGCATCGGAGGAACACGCCTTGGCAGAGCTATTCCACACAACCTCAAGCATGTCGACAGGAACGCATGGCTCATCCAAGCAGAATTCCGATTCCCCGTCTATTGGCGCATCGGAGCGACGACATGGGCTGGAGCAGGCAGCGTATCACACGACATCAATCGAGACCTCATCAACAACAGTTGTGGTATGTTCGGATGCGGACTTCGCTTCAAGGTTTTCCCCGAGCATGGCCTAAATCTACGCCTCGATGCCGGACTGACCACAAACGGCGACCATGCCATCTACTTCAACATTCGCGAGGCATTCTAAAAACAAAAACGCAGACAGTCAAACCATCTGCGCATGTATCTTCTGCTAAATTTCTTTTATCTCAAATATTGTCTGAACGCATTAGGAATGTAGTTAATGCTATATTTACCGGCGCGTCCTGTCAGAATGATAACATCAAAACGGCAATCCAAGCTCACCTTATTCATCGTAATATATGCAGATGCCGCAGCAATCAGATTTTTCATCTTGCTTTGTGTTATAACATCTGTGGTATGAACAGGTTCAACACGCCTCGTTTTGACCTCAACAAAAACAATTTCATCTCCATCGCGAGCAATGATATCAACTTCTTTGTGCCACATTCGCCAATTGCGGTGTAGAATCGTCAATCCTTTATATGTCAAAAACTTAACAGCCACGTCTTCGCCATCCTGGCCTGTCTTCATCTTCTCCGTCGGAGACTTTCTGCTCAAATTCTGATCCATGACTAACGTTTTGTTACTCTGAAGAATTTTCGCACAAAACGAACCTTTGACAACATCTTTCTGAATTTGCTTCGTCTGTTGTCAATATATATCTCCAACAAACGTGGCGACTCGCCAATAGGCACGACATCGTAATCCGCAACCGAAGCCGGAATCAGACAACTATTGCCCGACTTCAAAACGACCGAATAATTCGTATCGCGAAGAACGATTTTGCATTCTCCGTTTATACACGTATAGATGATAAATGTGTCATACTTATACATACGACGATGAAAACTGCGATTAACCTGCAGCATCTTCACCTTAAAGAACGGACTATCGATGACACGCTCCGGATGATTAATGCTCGAGCGATAATGCGTGAGATAATCATCTTCAACGGAGAAATCAATCGCATCTACAGCGAGCTCCGTATGCAATTCACGCGGTTTGCCGTCAAGCCCCAAGCGATTATAGTCGTATATGCGATAAGTAACATCGCTACTCTGCTGCACTTCCGCCAGCAAAATTCCTTTACCTATAGCATGAATACGTCCTGCAGGAATGTAAAAGACATCGCCAGATTGAACCTCATGACGCGCCAAGACGTCACATATTGTCCCATCGGCAACACGTCGAGCATATTCTTCTTTGCCTATCGAATCCTTAAAACCTGCATAGAGATACGAACCAGGCTGAGCATCAATCACATACCACATCTCGGTCTTACCGAACTTGCCATGGCGTTCTTTCGCCAAAGCATCATTTGGATGCACTTGAATGCTCAAATCGTTATTAGTATCGATCAACTTGACAAGCAGAGGAAACTTCCCTTCATATTGCTTCGATATAGCTTCGCCAAGTATCTCTTTTCCAAACTCACCGACAATGGAAATCAAATCGCGACCAGCCAAGCTGCCGTTTGACACGACACTTGTACTCGATTCTACAGCACTGACTTCCCAACTCTCACCGATCGGCTCCTCATTCGCAGACAAACCCTTCATTGGTCTGAGACGATTGCCGCCCCAAACAACGCGATGAAGATTTGGCTCAAAGAGCAACGGATAGAGCTGTTGCATACTTATCGGTTGGAATACATTGACTCGTAATATTTCTCGTATTCACCACTTGTAATGTTGTCCATCCACTCCTGGTTGTCGAGATACCACTGAACTGTCTTTTCAATGCCCTCTTCAAACTGCAAAGATGGTTCCCAACCCAACTCTGCCTTGAGTTTGCGTGAGTCGATAGCATAGCGAGCATCATGGCCAAGACGGTCTGTCACATATGTGATAAGATCCATATCTTCACCTTCTTTGCGACCGAGAAGACGGTCAACAGTCTTGATTACGACTTTGATAATATCAATATTTTTCCATTCATTGAAACCACCAATATTATATGTCTCAGCGATTTTTCCATTGTGGAAAATCGTATCGATAGCACGCGCATGATCAACGACATACAACCAGTCGCGAACATTCTCACCCTTACCATAAACAGGGAGAGGCTTACGATGACGAATATTGTTTATGAAGAGCGGAATCAACTTCTCAGGGAATTGGTATGGGCCATAATTATTCGAGCAGTTTGTCACGATTGTTGGCATTCCATACGTATCATGAAAAGCACGTACAAAATGATCGCTCGACGCCTTTGAAGCAGAATATGGCGAATGAGGATTATACTTTGTCGTCTCAAGGAAAAAGTCCTTGCCATAGGCATGATGATGCTCGGCAGAAGAAGCCGTTGTCGTAAAAGGCGACTCAATACCCTCTGGATTTGTCAATTCAAGTGCGCCATAGACCTCATCGGTTGAAATATGATAGAAACGCTTGCCTTCATATTTTTCCGGAAGACTCTCCCAATAGAGTTTCGCAGCCTGAAGGAGCGACAATGTTCCCATCACATTGGTACGGGCAAATGTAAACGGGTCCTTGATTGAACGATCGACATGGCTCTCTGCTGCGAGATGTATTATGCCATCTATATGCTCATCCTGCATCAATTTGTAGAATGCATCGAAATCGCATATATCCATCTTGACAAACTTATAATTCGGCTTTTCTTCGATATCCTTGAGATTCGCAAGATTGCCTGCATACGTCAGCTTATCGAGATTTATAATATTGTATTCTGGATATTTATTTACGAAAAGGCGAACGACATGACTTCCAATAAAGCCAGCACCACCTGTTATAACAATATTCTTCATAAGGCAATAATTCAGTTATTATTGTTCATTCTTGAAAGACAAACCTTCAACGAGTCAGTCCAATATGGAACTTTTATGCCAAAAGTCGTCTTGATCTTTGTCTTATCGAGTACAGAATATGACGGACGCTTCACCTTTGATGGGAATTCATCTGAGTGACATGGCTGCACATCACACTGTGTCTGACCGCTCATTTCTGCTATCATCTTCGTAAAATCGAACCAAGAGCATACACCTTCATTCGAATAGTGATATACGCCATCGTTATTCACATATTTACGATTCTCAACAATATCATATATTGTTTCTGCAAGATCGTATGCATACGTAGGCGTGCCGACCTGATCAAACACCACTTTCAACTGAGGCTTAGTCGCAGTAAGACTCAACATTGTCTTAACAAAGTTCTTGCCAAATTCGCTGTAAAGCCACGCAGTGCGAATGATAATATGATGGCAGCCCGTTGCAATGATATTCTGTTCGCCATGAAGTTTCGTCAAACCATAAACGCCTGTTGGCGTTCCTTTTTGCTCCTCCTTGCAAGGCGTGTTGTATGGGTCACCGCCAAAAACATAATCGGTAGAGACATGAACGAGCAAACCGTCAACTTCTTTCATGGCGATTGCCAGATTCTCAACAGCCTTGGCATTCAGCAATTCACAAAAATCCTTGTCATCCTCGGCTTTATCCACATTCGTGTATGCCGCACAATTAACAATAACCTTGACGTTTCGTTCTTTCACCATCGCCTTAACTGCGGCAATATCAGTGATATCCAATTCGGCAACATCTGTGAATATATAGTTATCCTTCGATGATTTCGACACGATTTGCATCTCATTGCCAAGTTGTCCGTTGGCACCGGTAACAAGAATATTCATGAACTAATAAAGCTTATCGTTAATGTCAAAATCCAGAATTGCATCCTTGAGACAAGCATGCTTCAAATCTTTTTCGGAAAGGATCGCTTCTGCGACAGGAATTCGCCAGTCTATTCCTAACGATTCATCCTTTATGCTGATTCCTGCATCAGCTTCCGGATGATAGAAATTATCACATTTATACTGAAAAACAGCCGTTTCACTGAGCACTGCGAAACCATGCGCAAAACCACGTGGGACAAAAAACTGTCTGTGGTTTTCCTCAGTCAACTCAACTGCAACATGCTGGCCGAATGTCGGACTTCCCTTGCGAATATCAACAGCCACATCGAGAACTGCACCTTTGACACATCGTACAAGTTTGCTCTGCGTATATGGCATCTTCTGATAGTGCAAGCCACGCATCACTCCATATGACGACATGCTCTCGTTGTCCTGAACGAAGTTGATCGGACGTACCTTCTCGTCAAATTCTCTCTGCGAGAAACTCTCAAAAAAATAGCCTCTCGCATCCTTAAAGATTCGTGGTTCAATGATAACCACGCCATCCAATGCCGTTTTTATAACTTCCATCCTGAATTACTTCTTATCGTACTCATCAGCCAGTTTCATGAGATACTGACCATATTGGTTTTTTATCATAGGCTTTGCCAATTCACGCAAACGATCGGTTGTTATCCAACCCTTACGAAGCGCAATACCCTCAAGGCATGCGATTTTCAAGCCCGTACGTTTTTCCAACACCTCGATATATGTCGATGCTTCAGAAAGCGAATCATGAGTACCCGTATCGAGCCAAGCGAAGCCACGACCAAGCGTCTGTACCTTCAACTCTCCATCGCTCAGGAACTGCTGATTGACAGTTGTTATTTCATATTCGCCACGTGCCGATGGCTTTATATTCTTAGCGACATCGACAACTTTATTCGGATAGAAATAGAGTCCGACAACAGCATAATTTGATTTCGGATTTTGCGGTTTCTCTTCAATCGAAAGGCAATTGCCTTCTTTATCAAATTCCGCAACACCATAGCGCTCAGGATCATTAACCCAATAGCCGAATACTACAGCCTTCTTCTCTTCCTCAACAATACGCACCGATTCCTTAAGCATTGCGCTAAATCCTGCACCATGGAAGATATTATCGCCAAGAACCAGACACGCGCTATCATCGCCAATAAAATCAGCACCAATCGTAAAGGCCTGTGCCAAACCATCTGGCGATGGTTGCTCTGCATATTCAAAACGAACGCCATAATCCGATCCGTCGCCAAGCAGACGCTTGAAACCCGGCAAATCATACGGTGTCGAAATAATCAAGATTTCACGAATACCAGCAAGCATGAGCACTGATATCGGATAATAAACCATTGGCTTATCATAAATAGGCATAAGCTGCTTGCTAATGCCCTTTGTGATAGGATACAATCGAGTTCCGCTACCACCTGCCAATACAATACCTTTCATGTTAAATCGTTTTTAGTCGCGACGGAAAATATCACGTGTATAAACCTTATCCTGAACATCGTCAAGAACTGAATCATAGCGATTTGCAATGATTGCCTGGCTTTGTTTCTTAAACTCATCAATGTTGTTAACCACCAGACTTCCAAAGAATGTCTCGCCGTCTTTCAACGTTGGCTCATAGATTATCACCTTTGCACCCTTCGCCTTTATACGCTTCATGACGCCCTGAATAGAACTCTGACGGAAATTATCCGAATTCGATTTCATCGTAAGGCGATACACTCCGACGACACACTCCTTTTCTTCAGATGGCTTATAGTCCCCTCTATTGTAATAGTCATAATAGCCAGCCATATTGAGGACTCTATCTGCGATGAAATCCTTACGAGTTCGATTAGATTCAACAATTGCTTCTATCAGATTTTCAGGAACATCGGCATAGTTTGCAAGCAACTGTTTTGTATCCTTCGGCAAGCAATAACCGCCATAACCGAACGATGGATTATTGTAATGATCACCGATACGAGGATCAAGGCTTACTCCACGAATTATTTGCTGAGTATCAAGACCTTTCATCTCTGCATAAGTATCAAGCTCATTAAAATATGACACTCTGAGAGCGAGATATGTATTTGCAAAGAGCTTAACCGCCTCAGCCTCTGTGAAGCCCATGAAAAGCGTATCAACATCTTTCTTTATCGCACCTTCCTGCAACAAAGCAGCAAACGCTTGTGCAGCTTCAAGAAGACGCTTGTCATTCATGTCTGTTCCTACGATTATTCGGCTTGGATAAAGATTGTCATACAATGCCTTGCTTTCACGTAAAAACTCTGGTGAAAAAATGATATTTGAACTTCCAGTCTTTTCACGAATGCTCTGTGTATATCCAACTGGGATCGTTGACTTTATCACCATTATTGCATTCGGATTGTACTGCATAACGAGTTTAATAACTGCCTCAACTGCAGACGTATCAAAGAAATTCTTTTGCGAATCATAGTTTGTAGGAGCAGCAATAACGACAAAGTCTGCATCAGAATATGCGGATTTCGCATCAAGTGTAGCACGCAAGTTCAGTGGCTTTGTTGCCAGATACTCTTCGATTTCCTTGTCGACAATTGGCGACTTCTTGTTGTTGATCATATCGACCTTTTCTGGAACGATATCAACAGCAACAACTTCGTGATGCTGTGCCAAAAGCGTTGCAATTGACAAACCTACATAGCCTGTTCCGGCTACTGCTATTTTCGTTTCACTTCCCATTTTTTGCAAAAAAAGAATCCTAACAAATTGTTATCTTGCAAAAATAAGAATTTTAAATGCATAAAACACGAGAAATCCGGTTTTATAACATCATTTCACAGCAAAAAGATGAAATCAATTGAATCGAATTGCTTTCGCAGGCAAAATTCTCGCCACGACATAGGATGGACCCACGAGAAGAAGCGTTGTCAAAATCAGCGTTCCCAGATTCATAAGGAGCAAGACCGAAGGCGACAAAAGTATCGGAACTGTGTCAAGATAATAGTTTTCCGGATCGAGTGACACGAGGCCTGTCTGTTGTTGTATGACGCAAAGAGCGATACCTATAATGTTGCCAATAATCATTCCTCGTCCGATGATGTACATCGCCATGTAAACAAACACTCGTCGGATGCTTTGAGTCCTGCTTCCCATTGCTTTCAGAAGTCCTATCGTGTTGGTATTTTCCAAAATCAAAATCAGCAATCCGGATATCATGTTGAGTCCTGCCACGGCAATAATCAGCGTAAGAATAACGATGATATTCGTATCGAGAAGATTGAGCCATCCAAAAATCTGAGGCTGCAACTCTCGAATGGACTGCACACGAAGAAACGTATCATTAGGACCCACATATTGAGATGTTTTCATCGCAATTTCAGACGCTGCAGCATCCATTTTGTCAAAATCGGACAACATCACTTCATAGCCAGATATTTGTCCTTCATCCCAGCCGTTCAGTTTAGACAAATGGCGCATATCTACAAAAGCCATTTTCTCGTCGAACTCCGGAAAATGCGAATTAAAAACTCCTTGAAGTGTGAAACGTCGGGCGCGAATGTTGTTGTTTTGTATAAAATACATTCTGACGGCATCGCCAAGAGACAAATCGAGCAACGATGTCAGCGTTCTCGACAAAACGATTCCAGATGATATGCTGTCGGAATAATCCAAAGCACTACCCTCTTCCATTACAGAATTGAGAAAATCCCACTCGAATTTGTCATCGACACCTTTTAAAGCAACACCTTGAATCGCATCATTTGTCTTGATTATACCCGGCTTCACTATGAATGGCTGCATTCGCCTAACACCGTCGATAGCAACGACTTCACGAATGAGAGTCGTATCCATCGGTATCGGATTGGTCTCATAGCTCTTATTGTAGTCATAGCTAACTATCTGAACATGAGTACCGAATCCAACAATTTTGTCACGGACTTCTTTTTTAAATCCGAGGCCGACAGAGAGCGATATAATCATCACAGCCACACCCAAAGCGACAGCAGCCGTGGCAACCTTCACGACCGGTCCCGACAATCGGCCTCTCTTTTGTTTGAGAAGACGTCGCGCTATGAATAGACTGTAATTCATTTGCTACTATCCGTTTCAGATATGATATCTTCCAAAATGTTGACAGCACTCTGCACCATACGCGGACAAAATTCCGTGAAAAGATTGTTATCGCGTGCGTATTGCAGGCCTTCCGGTGTCGATATATCACAATGGAGAAGATCTTTGCAAAGATATGATCCATTGGATTGTGCGAATCTGTCCATCATCATATCGTTGACCATATTTGCCTTCTTGCGGCTTACAAGATCATCTGCCTCGGATTGTCCATAAAGAAGTCCAAGAACAACCAAAGCTCCCGTACACGCACCGCACACCTCAGCCTTTCTCATGCCACTACCGAGGCAACCGCCCATCTTGAGAGCCTGCTGTTCTGTTACGCCACACTCATCTGCAAATGCAGCTATAACAGCCTGTGAACAATGGAAATTCGACGAGAAAAGATTCCGAGCTCTATCGGAATGACTTGTATGATTTTTCTGTAAACTCATAAGGTGCTTGGCGTAAGTTGCACACTACTTATTGCCTTGCAGCCAACGCTTTTCATGTTCCATGAGCGGAGAACCACTTTCCGGAGTACGCCCAGGATAGCTCTTGAGGGCGCGTGCCAAAAGATCTATTGCAATTGCGAGGTCATCACAATTCAGCACATAAGCAATACGGACCTCATTACGGCCAAGAAGACGATTTGAATAGAATCCGGCTGCCGGCGCAAGCATCAACGTCTGGTTGTTGTAGCTAAACTCCGACAGAAGCCACTGACAGAATCTTTCCGAATCGTCAATTGGAAGTTTTGCGACTGTATAGAATGCACCTCGAGGCATTGGCGAATAAACTCCTGGTATTTTGTTAAGTCCGTCGAGCAGGAAGTTTCTTCTTCGACGATACTCTTCGTTCATTGCCTTGAAATATTCTTCAGGAACATCAAGCGATGCCATAGCTGCAATCTGACCGAATGTCGGAGGACACAGACGAGCCTGAGCCTGCTTCATTGCCGATGCAATGACAGCCTTGTTCTTCGTAGCCAAAAGGCCAATGCGCAATCCGCACTCTGAGTATCTTTTTGAAACCGAATCAATCATTATCACATTATCATCGACACCCTTGAGATACATACACGAGAAGTGCTGCGCACCATCGTAGCAGAATTCGCGATAAACCTCATCGACGATCAAGAAAAGGTCATACTTGATTATGAGATCGCGAAGCTGCATAAACTCCTGCTCCGAATAGAGATAACCGGTCGGATTATTCGGATTGCATATCATTATCGCCTTTGTCTTTGGCGTAATCACCTTTTCAAATTCCTCAATCGATGGCAGTGTAAATCCTGTTTCAATCGTAGATGTGATTGGCTTTACACAAGCTCCAGCAGAAGCAGCAAATGCTTCATAATTAGCATAGAACGGTTCTGGAACAATTATTTCATCGAGCGGATCGAGGCAACTCATAAACGCAAAAAGCACGGCTTCAGAACCGCCACACGTCACGAGCATTTCATCTGGCTTGATATCAATGCCCGATGCTGCGTAATATTTCGACAATTTACGTCTATATTCAGGCATGCCAGCCGAATGCGTATATTCGACGATTGGGAAATTCGCATTCTTTACCGCCGCGAGCGCGACCTCTGGAGTCAAGATATCAGGTTGACCAATGTTGAGGTGAAACACTCTGAGTCCGCGAGCCTTTGCTGCGTCCGAATATGGGACGAGCTTGCGGATTGGCGATGATGGCATAATAACGCCACGCTGCGAAATAGACGGCATAATAACTGCTTTTATTGTTTGAATTTGTGCAAAATTACGAATTTATTTGTCGCAATAGCCACTTTTGACCACGACTTTCTCTCTTATTGCACACATAAATTGCATTTATGCTAAAGAAAGCTCATTAATTTGTTCTTCAATTTTGCATAAACGAACTGAGGCATCTTAGAAACGACCTTATACGTCAGAGAAAAAAACGGATTCAAGCCGGCCTCACGGAACAGCTGCAGATCCTCACGCCATTTGCGCAACGTAAGACGCAAACTTGTTGAAATTCCGCCCATTCGCATACGGACGATATATTCATTTATGTACGAGACCTTTGTGTCGTTGAGATACAGACATCTCACCTGCCAATCAGAATCCGATGCAATCTTATACTTTTCATTGTAATATCCGACACGATCGAAAATGTGTCGCTTCACAAACACCGTCGTATGAAGAGGCAACCAGCCATGTTTTAGCTTTTCCTTGTCAAATTCGCCACTAACCCAGTCACGAACAACCTGATCCATGCCAAAAGTCACATACAAACCATTGCCATAAACATATTCTATGTCTCGATTCTCGAACTCTTTTACGATTCGTGAAATGGTGTCCTGAGAATAAAAGACATCGTCCGAATGAAGGAAACCGACGATATCGCCAGTCGCCAGACGCAGACCTTTGTTGATGGCCTCGTACATTCCGTTGTCGGCCTCACACACTATGTGATGTATACGGTCTTTGTACTCATTGATAATTTTCAATGAGCCATCCTGACTTTTTCCATCAACAACGATATACTCTATATCCGGATAGGTCTGCGACAGCACGCTTTCGATGCTGCCACGTATTGTCGCTTCCCGGTTGAGGCACGTTGTAATTATCGAGACCTTCATTCTCTTTATCTATTATGCAGATTCTGCATTGCGTTTTTCAATTACGACTTGGCGGACCAAGCTATTCTATATGTACGCAGAAAGCATTTTTTTGTTTTTTAATAAGCAAAAATAGCTATTATTTATTCTAAACGCGGAGAAAACGCAATAAAAAACACAAATAAGCGCCGTCGTAACTTTGTTTACGAATACTTAACATTCTTTTGAACGCTATGTTTGATTATTGAACTACTTTTGCATCGTAGATTTTTTTCATAGATTGGAATTTTGGTTAAGCGGAGGCAATAACGATTGCCATCGCAAGAAAAGAGGCTGAGACAACTCAGTCTCTTTTCCTTTTTATATGTGTCCATCTTCCTTTAAGGCTGCATTATAGCAACATCTGCAAAGAGGCTCATAGTGATCAGTCTCGCCAAGCACGACAAGATCACTACCACCAGACAATCGGTGGCTGAACTGAGCAAGATTTCCGCAACGCACACATATTGCATGCATCTTCTGGACGTCCTCAGCTATTGCCATCAATGAAGGCATGGATCCAAATGGATTGCCCAAATAGTCCATGTCAAGGCCTGCAACAATGACGCGACAGCCCATATTTGCAAGATTCCGGCAGACAGAAGGCAATTCCGAATCGAAAAACTGAGCTTCATCGATAGCTATGACATCAGAATCGGCCATAAGCGAAGGTATTTCCGACGATTGTCTGACAGTTATTGCATCAATTGAATTTGAATCGTGGGAAACGACAGAAGAACTGCTATATCGGGTATCGATCTGAGGTTTGAAAAGCGCCACTTTCTGTTTGGCAAACGAAGCCCTGCGTATGCGACGAAGGAGCTCCTCCGTCTTGCCAGAGAACATAGAACCACATATCACTTCGATTGTTCCCTTACGCAGTTGACTTTCTATGTACATATAGTAAGTAATATTTTGTTTTTTCAATGCAAAGGTAATATCTTTGTCGCATTGAAGAAAAAGCAACAATGAAAAAAGAAGCTATCATCGACATCATCAGCAACGACTTGAAAGAGATGCTGACACTGCTTGACAATTTTAAAGACGACGACGGCATTGCCGCCGAGTTCATAGAACTACTTGATACAAAGCATCAAAACATTGGCCGCGAAATTGCATTGCTCGATTTTTGGAAGAAAGAATCTGTGCATACAGCTCCAGCCGAGCAACCAATCAAGCCGGTTATTGTTCCCGAAGATGTGGTTGTCGAGCAGCCAAAAGTTGAAGAAGCACCTGTAATCATTGAGCAAGTGCCACAGCCTGAGCCCGAACCAGTAGAGTCTATAGTTGAACCGAAAATAGAGCTCGAAGAGAATAAAGCTGAGATTGAAGAGGCTCCCGTTGCAAAGGACGAACTGAAAACAGAGCCACAGCCTGAGCCTAAAACCGTTGTCAGCCCAATGCAAAAAGAGGTCAAGACGGCAGCAAAAGCCAGCGATGTCAAGAATTACGGAACACCGGTTGACAACATAAAGAAGGCCATTGGCATCGCAGACCGCTTCCTATACAAGAAGGAACTTTTTGGCGGAGACGAAGCTAAAATGAACAATGCTATAGATGCGGCCAACGAAATGCAAACATACGATGACGCAGAAAGATTCTTCATTTCCACATTCGGATGGGATGCTGAAGACAAGACCGTTGCTGCATTTTTGAAAGCCGTTCACAGAAAGTTTATATAAACACATGGCAAAACTAACAATAGTGCCGACACCAGTCGGGAATCTTGAAGACATCACGGCTCGTGCGTTGCGAGTTTTGCGCGAAGCGTCGGTTGTGCTTGCGGAGGACACACGCACGACAGGCAATCTCTTCAAGCATTTTGGCATTGAGACACGACTTGCGAGCTATCACAAATTCAACGAACATCAAGTCGTAAGCAGTCTTGTCAACAGGATTGCCGCCGGAGAAAAAGTCGCGCTCGTGAGTGATGCCGGAACGCCTGCGATCAGCGATCCAGGATATCTCATTGTCAGACAATGTATCGACAACGGCATCGAAGTCGAATGTCTGCCTGGCGCAACAGCTTTTGTCCCTGCACTTGTAAATAGCGGTCTTCCATGTGATCGATTTGCTTTCGAAGGATTCCTTCCGCATAAAAAAGGACGAAAAACCGCAATAGAGCAACTCGCAACAGAGACGAGAACAATGATTTTCTACGAATCGCCGTTCAGAGTTCTGAAAACACTCCAGCAACTTGCGGAAGCGTTTGGCAAAGACAGAAGAGCCAGCACATCGCGCGAAATCAGCAAAGTGTATGAAGAGACGACACGTGGAACGCTCGAAGAACTGATTGAACACTTCACCGAAACAGAACCAAAGGGCGAATTCGTAATTGTGGTGGAAGGACTTTCGAGAAAACTGTCGAAAAACAAATACTCTGACACGAGCAACGAAGACGAAGATGAATAAAAAACAACAATAAACCAATTATTAAAATGAAGAGAACACTTTCAATTATGGCAATCGCAGTTGCAGCCATGTTCTGCAGCTGCAACAACATGCAGCAGCAGGTTGATAACATGAAGCACACTATCGACTCGCTCCAGCAGGTTAACGACCTGAAAGACAGCAGCATGGGTCTGCTTGCCGAAACAATGGCCGACATACAGAGCAACATCAACGTGATTAAAGAGCACGAAGGCATCATCAACGTTGCATTGCAGCAGGAAGGCTCAAGCCAGAGCCAGATTCAGAGCGATCTTGATGCCATCAAGAACGCAATGGAAGCCAACAAGAAAAAGGTCGCAAACCTTCAGGCACAGTTGAGCAAATCGACAAAGAACAACAAAGAACTCGAAGGCATCATCAGCGTACTCAACACACAGATTGAGCAGCAGAACGCCGAGATTCAGAAACTGAACGACATGCTTGAAGAGAAGGACATCGAAATCGGTTTCCTCAACAACTCTGTCATTCGCCTTGTAAGCACAGTTGATTCAATTGCCGACAAGAAAGCCGACGTTGACCAGAAGCTCGCCGATGCAACAGACAACCTCGAGACTGTATATTACATTCTCGCAGACAAGAAAAAGCTCACAGAGCTTGGCATCATCACTTCTGCCGGTCTTTTTGCTGGAAAGAAGACAACAGGTGACTTCGATAACAAGTATTTCACGGCAGCAAACATCAAAGAGCTCAAGTCATTGCAGCTCAACACAAAGCGTGCAAAACTTGTAGGCGAACGTCCAGAAAGCTCTTACACACTTGACGAAGATGAAGAAGGTTTCATCACACTCAACATTAAGAATTCTGATGATTTCTGGAAATCATCGAAGTACCTCGTCGTTATCGTAAGATAAAAAAAAACGAACAACGAACATATCACGCCGGTTTTCCACTACAGGAAGGCCGGCGTGTTTTACATATATGGCTATTTTTAAGTTTAATTAAACCCTAATGCGAATTTCAGTCATATACAATCATTAACTTTGCAACACGATGACATAAATAAATGTCACGCAATTTTAACAACGTAACAACACTTATGAAAAAGAACTTCTTTGCTGCAGTCGCAATGATTGCACTTTGTGCAGTAACTGCAAACGGACAGCTCAAGATCAAGACTGAAGCTGGCGATTTGAGCCTGACATTCAAAGGCAGAACGCACGTTGACTTTGCCACATATTTCGGTGGCGACAAAGGCAAGAACGCAGACGACAAATACATTGTCGGCCTAAAAGTGCAAGACACACGATTTGGCTTCATTGCGAACTTCGATGAGAAATGGACTGCTAAGGCAGAAATCAAATTCGACGCTAACGCCATCACATACACAGACGTTTACATCGACTACAAATTCAATGAAAAGAGCGATTTGCAGATGGGTAACTTCTGGATGCCTTTCGGCTATAAGATCCAGGGCCCACAATATCGTTTCGTACAGGACGCATCTGTTGACGAGGGAATGCACGGAGCTCGTAAAGCCGGTATCGCATACAACTACAATTCCGACCCTCTGAAATTTACAGCCGGCATTTTCTCTGACGGCACATACAGTTCACTCAATGCTGGATTCAATCTCGCAGCAAAGGTAATTGCCCGACCAATCCTCGACGAGCACACAGTTCTCCACCTCGGCGTAGCACCATTGTTTACTCACTCAACTGGATCAAACACATTCAAGGGCAATGCTCCAACAACGATTGGAACGAATACAATCATCTCATCTGACGCTCTCGACGGCAACATGCTTCGCTATGAAGTTGAAGCCATCTTCATTACAGGAAGACTTTACACAGAAGCACGATTCCTTGGTGCTCAGGTCAACACTCCTGGTGAGGACAACTACAGCGTCGATGGCGTATGGGCACAGGCAGGCTTCCTCTTGAAGGGCGACCAGCAGAAATACAACAAGGCAACAGGCAATGCCGCTCATCCTGGTCCAAAGAGCCTTGAACTCCTTGCTCGTTTCGACCATCTCAACCTCAACGGCGACCAGAAGCTCAACGATATCACAATTGGTCTGAACTACGTCTTCAACAAGTATCTCATAAGCAAGCTCAACTGGGCTTACGGCAAGCAAAAAGATGCAGAAGAGGGATATAACTTCATCCACTGCCGTCTTCAGTTCGTGTTCTAAACCAAACCAACAAAAGACAAAAAAAGCCGCTCAGCAGAGCGGCTTTTTTATTTTATGTTCTAAGGCGAATATCTTATTTAGAATGATCGCTGATAAATTTATCGATTGCCATTGTCATCGAAGGACACTCCTTTGAAGGAGCCTGAATATCGAGGCGGAGTCCTGCTTCCTCTGCGGCTTTTGCCGTTGTTGGTCCGAAACATCCGATGACGGTTTCGCCTTGCTGGAATTCCGGAAAATTATGCTTGAGCGAAATAATGCCCTGAGGACTGAAGAATACCAATGCCTGGAAGTCCTTTATGTTCACGTCTGACAAATCGCTACTTACAGTATTGTAGAGGACGGCCTTTGTGTATTTTATCTTTGCAGCCTCGAGAAGGTCTGGCACATCATTCTTGCTAATGTCGCTAACAGGCAACAGATAGTTTTCGTCCTTGTGTTTTTTTGCGACATCGATCATGTCCGTAACCTTGCTTCCTGTTGTCGGGAAGAAAATCTTTCTCTTGCGGAAAACGATGTACTTTTGAAGGTAAACAGCAACAGATTCAGAGATACATACATATTTCATAGTATCAGGAATCGTCACGCGCATATCTTCAGCAAGACGGAAATAGTGGTCAATAGCGACTTTGCTTGTAAAGATTACGCCTGTGAAATTGAGAAATTCAATTTTCTGTTTTCTGAAATCTTTTGCTTCTACGCCTTCAACGTGAATGAATGGCCGAAAAACTATATCGACACCATATTTTTTTGCGATGTCGAAATATGGCGACTTGGGATCGGTTGGCTCTGGCTGCGAAACCAGGATTTTCCTAATATTCAAAGCGTCAATATTTTAGTTAATTTCTTCTTAAATTCTGCCGTAACTCTTCATGCAATTTCTACGATAAGAATCTTGTAGACGCAAATCATAGGTATTGCTTCGACGGTGCAAAGGTACAAAATTGAGTAAAAAAGTGAAAGATAATCCCTCAAAATAATTCTCATGACTCGCAAAATCCTCCATAAATACATTAGCACTGCTGCACCTGCAACGACTGTCAAAACGATGCCATACATGCCCTCATTGACATACGGAAACATGACTGCCAACGGAAGAATACAGACACCGAAAATACTAACAGACAACACCTTACACAAGAATATCGAGTATGAGACATTAAAGATTTCAAAGACATATCCTATCAAGAAATGCAAGAGAAGCTTCAATACCATAAACAACATCACCGAGGCGACAATAGCAGAAAAAAGGAGAATTCCGGTCACCGGCATATCGACATCGACATGCATTATGACCATAACCTCGTAGAGAAACAGAGACGTTGCGAGTACGAAGCACACATTCAGCCAAAAAACCTGTTGTCTGTTCTGCATTGCGACCGATTCGGTAACGGTACGCCAATGAATGTCACTAAACATCGTTGAAAAGAGCTGTCCGAGGAACGACACCGAACGGAATCGGACAAGACCAATTATCATGAAACACAACAAGCCGATGCCCATAATCCACGTGCTGTCCGGGCGCAATACAGAATGGCCCAAGGACTCATAGACGATATGAGCCGAGCCTGTATCTTGTTGCGGAATAAATATATTTGCCAAAACATTCATTGTATTATCTTTCAATGCACTGCTGCGTCTTTCAAGTCTGACATGACATTCTTTGCTACTTGCAGGAATTCAATGACTTCGCCTGGCGTAGAAGCAAAGTAGATCGTCTGCAAATGTTTATCTGTCATGAATCCTTCATCAACCATTCGGCGAAGCTGGAGTTGCATGTTATCATAAAAATGATTCGTGTTGAGGACAACAATCGGAACACCGATGAGACCCAGTTTTTTCTGTGAAGCAGAGTCGAACAATTCATCGAGCGTACCAGTGCTTCCTGGCAGGACGATAATGACGTCTGCGAGCTCAATGAGCATCTTTTTGCGTTCGGCCATTGTCTCCGTCAAACGCATATCGGCCACACCCTTGTGTTGCCATTCGACCTCGACCATAAAGCGAGGAATGACACCGATGACTGTTCCGCCTATGCTCAGAGCCTTATCTGCAACACAGCCCATCAGACCGACACTTCCTCCGCCATATACAATATCGTAGCCTTGTCGGACAAGAAGTTTGGCAAGTTCGGCAGCATCATCGAAATAGCACTGCGGAATGCGTGGACTCGACGCACAAAAAACGGTTGCTCTCTTATTGTTTGTCATTTTCGGCTGCGGAGTTTATTAAACGGGATCTGATATTCCAAGGTATATGTGAAGCCCATGCCCACTCTTGAATCGGCAGAGCCATAACCGGCAACACGATATGGCTCAAGTTCGTCGTTGTGGATAGATGCCATAAGGACCTTCATTCTAAAAGTCCAACCCATGTAGAAATGTGGCAAGACTTCGCATCGGAGACCGAAAAGTGCCTCAAGAATGTGGCTATTAACAGCAGTCTTATCGACAGAGCCTTTATAATCGCCCCAATATGAATCGACGATAACGAACTCGTCGCTCGAATGTCGCTGCCATGCGTATCCATATCGGAAACCTACAAAAATATTGTCATTCACAGGAAAATATTCCGAATGAAACAAGTCATAGTCCAAACCGATCTTTATGAATGCGCCATTCGACTCATATTCAAAATTCTGGTTTTCGTATTTCGTGTTTTCATATCCAGCCTCGGCATTTGCCCAAAGCTTGTTTTTCAAGCCATAACGCCCGACAAACGACAGACCTTTTGTCTCGCCTTTCTTGACAATCATCATCACAAGCGGCGACACATCGACGCCCAAAGACAGCCCTTGATCCTTGACGACCGTAATTTTCGGCGTCTGCGGGCGTTCGTCGTCATCGGCTCTTGACGATTTGCTCGTTTTGTTGTTGACACCCATAGCGTTCGTCATCTGATCGACACGATTACTCTGTGCCAAGCAGTCGATACACGAAAGCAAAAGAACCGCAATGATGCTAATAGACAAAAATCTTGACATTTTCGAGGCTTTCGTTATACTTAACCGCAGGATGCGAAACAGCCACAGAGTCGATGAAGACATGGGTTGTAGAAATTGAATCGACATGCAGATTCATCGTTATGCCACCAGAAGCCGAAACCGGCTCAAGTGACTTGGAATAACGCACAAACATCTCATCTTGAAGAGATTGCGTCTGGAGAATGAAACGAACAGAATCCGCATGCATATTGAGATTCAAGAAAATCTCGCCGACAGTTTCCATATTATAAAGGAGAGAATCGGAACGGCCCTCGCCATAGGCAACGAAATTAACAAGCGTCGTATCGTTCTTTGTATGACGGGAATAGACACCTACTTGGAGTGTGTTCTGGTACGAAAGAAGCATGTCGCTTGTCTCGGAACAAGCGACAACAATCACGGCAAACAAAGTTGCAACTATGAAAATGCATTTCTTCATAATGTCTGCAAAGTTACAAAAAGTTCAGAACTTTATTCGTGTTTGTTTTTTGTTCATGAAATGTTTAGAAAGAACGGCCTCTTCTGATTAACTTTGCATTCGCTAAGCAAACGAAAAAAGACATGCCACAAAACAACCAAACGACAAGAAGGAGAAACACGCAGACAAACGAGGCCGCAATTGCTGCACTCGGCGGAAAGATGCCGCCACAAGACATTGATGCAGAAGAATCCGTGCTTGGAGCATTGCTCGTTGAAAACGACGCCATGCAGGAAGTTGTTGAAATCCTGCTTCCAGAGCATTTCTATAAGGATGAACATCAGCGCATATACAATGCGATGATGACTCTCAACACGGTAAATTCGGGCATCGACATCATAACCGTCTGCAACGAGTTGGCTCATACGGGCGAATTGGAGCAGGTCGGCGGTCGTGCATATATTGTTGACCTGACGGCAAAAGTGGCATCCGCAGCGAACATCATACACCATGCACGCATCATCTTCCAGAAATATCTTCAGCGTTCGCTCATAGGCATAAGCAGCAAAATTCAGCGAGACGCCTTCGACGAAACCGTTGATGTCGACGATTTGCTCGAATCGGCAGAATCCGATCTTTTCAACCTGACCCAAGGTTCGGTAAAGAAGGATGTGCAAAACATCACACCTGTCATCGACGAGGCAATCAGACAGATGAAAGAGTCGGCAAAACGCAAGGACTCGTTGAGCGGAACGCCATCGGGTTTTGTGGCAATCGACCGCGTCACATCCGGATGGCAGGCAGCGACACTCGTTATCATTGCTGCACGACCAGCCATGGGAAAGACAGCCTTCGTGCTCTCAATGGCGCGAAAAATGGCGATTAACCACAAAGTGCCTATTGCACTTTTCTCGCTCGAAATGTCAAGTGTCGAACTTGTCAAGCGTTTGCTTGTCGGCGAGACTGAAATCAAGTCAGACACGATAAAATCGGGCCGACTAACAAGTGAAGAGTGGAAAATATTTGACCAGCGCGTTGAGAATCTCAACAGAGCGCCGATATTCATTGACGACACGCCTGGACTTTCGGTTTTCGACTTGCGTTCAAAAGCTCGCATACTATACAAGAAGCACAAAATCGGATGTATCATCATCGACTACCTGCAGCTCATGACAGCTTCGGCCATGCGTCCAGGCAACCGCCAGGAAGAGGTTTCGATGATTTCCCGCTCACTCAAGGGACTTGCCAAAGAGCTAAACATTCCAGTGATAGCACTTTCACAGCTCAACCGTGCCGTTGAGCAAAGAACTGGTGACGGTGCCGACGGAAAACGACCACAACTTGCCGACCTTCGTGAATCGGGTGCCATAGAGCAGGATGCCGACATGGTATGCTTCATTCACAGACCTGAATACTACCACATCATGGAAGACAGCAAAGGCCGTTCAACAAAAGGACAAGCGCTATTCATCATTGCCAAGCACAGAAGTGGTGGACTTGAAGACATCAATCTCAGATTCCAGCCGGAACTTGTCCGTTTCGAAGAGGGCGAAGCACTCGACCTGCAAACACCAAGCGAGCAGTACGGACAAGGCATGACTCCACAAACATTCACTTCAAAAATCGGAGCAACGCAAGAGGAAAACTATCCAGACTTCACTGCAGACAACACAGACGTACTTCCATATTAAACGAATGAATATGAGCAAGATACAGAATATCATAATTTTTGCGGCACTTGCGTTAATTGTCAGTTCGTGCGGCGGTCGTTTCAGCCATCCGGACACGAGCAAATGCGCCATCAAAACGGACATTGACCCTTTCTACAAAGAGGTTTTCAGCAAAACCGACGCTTCAACAGATGAGAAAGCCTGCCGTCTTGAAAATAAATACGGCGAGTACTTCAAAGCATACTGCTCAGGAGAATTGCGCATTGGGATACCTGGCGACAGCGACTTTGTCAGCAACTTCAACCAGTTCATCTCATACGATGAAAACTCTGAAGTGATTGCCACTTGCGACAGTGTTTACAACGAGAAAATCACAAAACAGCACGCTGCCATCGATGATGCGCTAAGCTGCATGCGTTTTTATTTCTCCGATGCAAAAATTCCGCAAAACATATATGCACATTTTTCGGGATTCAACAGCCGATTTTTTGTCGATTCGACATACATATCTTTCGGCATCGAGCATTACCTCGGCAGCAATTGCCGCTACTATCCAATGCTCGAAATACCGGCTTATGCCCGACGGAACAAAAATGCCGAGAATTTGAAATTCGACATTGTCAAGGCGCTGATATACTCAAACTATCCTGACCTCAGCGAGAAAGACGACGTCCTTTCTGCCATGATCTACCAAGGCAAAGTCCTGTACGCTACGGCAGCATGCCTGCCGAATGAGCCAATCAATAAAATCCTTGGATTCACAGATGATGAAATGAAATGGCTCAAACAGGCCGAGAAACAAATGTGGGGATATCTGGCAGAGCAGAAACTGCTCTACAGCACCAACCCACTCGACCGCAACAAACTCGTCAACGAAACGCCGTTCACCGTATTTTTCGGAGACAAATCGCCGGGACGGGCTGCACTTTATTGCGCATACAACATCATTTGCAGTTACATGGACAATCACAGCGATGCAACGATACGATCGCTCTTCGACAAAAGTGATGCCCAGAAGTTGCTTATCGACGCTCGTTACATACCATAAATTTTATAGTCATTTAACACTAATTTATTCTGCAAAACGACGTTTGAAAGCAAACTATAATTAATTTTGCGTTCAGAAAAAAACAAAAACAAACCAACTCGCATAACATGCAACCTCAGTCATTCATCAAGATTTTTTCAGGCACAAGCACACGCTATCTTGCCGAAAAAATTGCAGACTCGTTCGGCCAGGAGCTTGGCCAAGTCAACAAGCTCAACTTCAGCGATGGAGAATACACAGTGATGTTCGACGAGACAATACGTGGTTCACACGTATTCCTTATCCAGAGCACGTTTCCACCGGCAGACAACCTCTTCGAGTTGCTCATGATGATTGACGCAGCAAAACGCGCATCTGCATCAAAGATTATCGCAGTTATGCCATATTTCGGCTATGCACGTCAGGATCGCAAGGATCAGCCTCGCGTTGCAATCGGCGCAAAACTCGTTGCAGACCTTTTGACTGCAGCAGGTGTTGACCGCATCATCACAATGGATTTGCACGCAGACCAGATTCAGGGATTCTTCAACATTCCTGTTGATCACCTCTACGCATCGACAATCTTTGTTCCATATATCGAAAAACTCAAGTTGAAGGATATGGTCATTGCATCACCTGATGCCGGTGGTTCAAAGCGAGCTCATAGCTACTCGAAGCATTTTGGCGTACCGATGGTTATCTGCCACAAGTACAGACCAAAACCAAACGTGGTTGGTGAGTTGAGAGTTATCGGTGACGTGAAGGGCAAGAATGTCATCCTTATGGACGACATGATTGACACAGCAGGAACATTGACAGCTGCCGCAGACAAGATGATGGCAGAAGGAGCGCTCTCGGTAAGAGCATTCGCAACACACGGCGTTTTGTCAGGCCCTGCATACGACAACATCGAGAATTCAAAGATTACAGAGGTGATTTTGACAGACTCGATTCCATTGAAGAGAGAATGCAGCAAGATCAAAGTGCTGTCTGTTGCCGACATGTTTGCAGAGACACTCGCATGTGTCTACAACAACGAAACAATCGCAAAACATTTTGTGTTTAGAAAATAAAAGCGTAATTTTGCGCCCGGTTTGCTGGAAGGCAAGCTAATGTGTGATGGGAAATTAAGCATACCTCTTATAGTAGGGCAACCGAAACGGAGACGAGCTTGTATCTTAACAACACTTAATTTTGAGTAACACTAAAAAACTATTACAAAACAAATGAAGACATTTGACATCAAAGGCTCGGCAAGAGTCGCTGGCGGCAAGAAAGCTGCTAAGTTGGTTCGCAAGAATGGCGACATCCCATGTGTAATCTATGGTGGCGGTCAGGCAGCTACAACATTCACAGTAGCAGAAGAGCAGTTCCGCAACCTCATCTACACGCCGAACATCTACATTGTTAACGTTGAGATTGATGGCGCAATGCACAAAGCAATCCTCAAGGATCTTCAGTTCCACCCAGTAACAGACAAGCTCCTCCACGTTGACTTCCTCGAGGTATGCGATGAGAAGCCTGTAACAATTGCTATTCCAATCAAGATCGTTGGTAACAGCGAAGGTGTTAAGGCTGGTGGTAAGCTCCAGATTGAAATGCGCAAGCTCATCGTTAAGGGTCTTATCAAGGATCTCCCAGACGTTCTCGAAATCGACATCACAAACCTCGGTTTGGGCAAGTCAATGAAGGTTCAGGACATTGCATTCAATGGTCTCGAAATCCTCAACGCAAAGAACGCAGTTGTCGTATCAGTTCGTATGACACGTGCAGCTAAGTCTGCAGCAGCAGCAGAGAAGTAATCTGTAGCAACAGACAAAATAAATAATCCTCATCAGAGCAATCTGATGGGGATTTTTTGTTTTATGGCGGTTCTGCTTGCGTTTTTCCAAAACGTGGGGCTTAACACTATCGGCAAAACCGAAACATATAGCTTGCCACTGTACATGCTTTGGAGACTCCCTGCCTATCTTCCCAACGAAGAGCGGATGAGCTTATGACAAAACAATCTGCCAAAACGATGCAGAAAAATATCGTTTTGGCAGATTATATATTTGTCGATCAAATATTCGACCTTCTATATTTCATTCACTCAGCAGAGCACACTGGACGAACCGACAGACCGCTGCAACGCCAATGGTTGTTCGAAGGGTTGAAAAAACCCTTGCCGAAGTGCAGGAAACGGCCGTAACTCGAAAGTTCCAGTTGTTCCACGAGGAGCGTCGACGATGACGACCAGTAGTAGCCGTAAGAGGCCACCACGCCGTCGGGATAGACGAAGCGGTAGTCACGAAAATCAGCGGCAGGAAGGAAGATGGAAGCTCCCTCATGACCCTCCATTGCGCTGACGAGTATATATCCCTTTATGCCTGTACCTTCATAGTCGTCAGTCCATGTTTGGGTTGTGTTGTTGAAGAGTTCTTCCCATTCGGCGGTCGACGGCATTCGCCAGTTGTCACCCCAGTTGGCTGTGGCAGCATCATCGGTCTTGTCGAGGGTGGTTTTGTTGTCGTCGTAACTATACTTCTCGAATCTATACCATATACCGCCATACTCGCTGTCTGGTGCCTGATATTTATTTGTAAAATTATGTATCAATTTCCCGGCCTGCATGTGCTTGTAGGTACTCCAGTCATAATACTCCTTAGCCGATGTCTCACCCCATGCGATGTAAGCTCCGCTGGCCTCTGGCGTGCTGGCACCTACATTGCATTCTGCCCACAGCTTGCCACTTGGCAAGCCTAGATCCACGGCCACATGACCATTGGTGTCGCCTGCGGAAGGGCACACTGGGCGAACCGACCGACCGTAGTAACGGCCGTTGTCGCTCCAAGGGTTGAATCCGTCATTGCGGAAGTTCAATCCACCGCCACGGTACGAGTCGTTCTCGTAGAGCGACGACGACCAGTAGTAGCCATAAGAACCTTCGCCGCTGAGGCCGCCGTTGTCGCGAGAGCCAGCGGCAGGAAGAAAGATGGAGTTGCCGTTAGAGCCCGTGAACTTGTAACCGTCCATTCTGTTCTGTTTTGTCCACTCATAGGTGCAATGCTGCTGCAACTCATCAAAATCATCTGGTGATGGCATAACCCAGTCACCGCCCCAGTTGGCCGCGGCAGCATCATCGGCCTTGTCGAGGGTGGTCTTGTTGTCGCCGATGAATTCCGCCTTAAACTTATATGTATCCCAGTCATAGCTACTCTTGGTTGTGGTTTCTGTTTCACCCCATGCTATGTATGAACCATATTCCTGAGGAGCTGTAGCGCCTACATTCATAGTGGCCCATTTAACGGAGAGTCCAAGGTCTACCCATTCGTGACCATTTTCGAAGCCACGAGTTTCCTTGTTCCCGACTGAAGGTTCACCTTCAGTAATCTCTCCTTCAACGACTTCGCCACTGTCCCAATCGACAATATTGACGTCTGAGATTGAAATGCCGCTCTGGCTGACAGTCAGCATAAACGATGTTGTCATACCTGGTGCCAACAGTACTGGATTTTTCGGCGTATAAACATAAGTCTGACCATCAACTTCGACGGTAACTTTGCAGAGATCGTTGCATGGCACCGCGATTGAGCGATATCCGAGGTCATAACCTTCTTTAAGAACCGGGGACACTGGCAATGTGTATTCCTGCTTCGTCGTGCTTGGAGTCACCTCACGGGTCGCGAGATTCACACTTGCGTCATCATACAAATCAACTTTCACAGCGACATCTGTCGGAACAGAACTGAAATCGACGAACTTCAGATAGACATCAAGGCGCGACATCACATGGTGGAAAGTCAGAGGCACTGGAGTTGCCGTACAAGTCAGGCCATCCGTGTTCGTTGCCACGAGCAGATCGCTTGCCTCCTGATCGGCAATGTCAAAAGCATAGCTCTCGGCATAAAGATCCTGTATCTGTCTTTGAGGATAGACACCGAGAAAATAGTGCTTTGTCGTGCGGTCTTTCCATAGCATCTTCGGATCTGCGGTCCAGCCGTCATCGCCAAGCGTATTGATGGAGTTGTTGACCTGAAGTGTTCCCATCTCGACATTATCCATCGAACCTGCTGCGACATAGACGCTTATCTGGTCGCCGACATCGAATGTCGTTCCGGTCTTGAGAGCCTTGTTGCCATACATCATTCGCGTGCTGGCATCGACAGTAATCTCCTGAGAGATTCCATTGATAACACGAGTGTCCTCCTTGTCTGAGCATGCCACGAGCGACATGACAAGCGGAAGAGATAAAAGTAATTTTTTCATAGGCATTGCGTTTTCAGCGCTAGCACTTATATCGAGAGATACAGATAACACAAAACACCTATAGACACGAAAAGCGTGGATTTCACTTATCGTATTCCATGGTGTTTGGCGTAACCTGTCCTTCCAATAAGTTCTGTCCACGCAATGCGCAGACGTTCACTGAACTTATTCTATGGAAGGAATTCTTATTTAGTCGCCAAACTTTTGGAATACCTCGAATAAATAGCAAACGCTATGATTTATATTATGTCAGTTAAATTTTTTCTGTTTCGTTCTTTACTTTCGTTCGACAATATATGCAAATATAGCACATTTTCATTTCATACTTTCGAGAACCTTCTTCTTCAGTTCGGTATTATGGTTGTCATAGAAAGTGATGTCGGCACCTAAAGCCTTGTTATACATCTCCTTGGCATTGACCATATCGCCCTTCTTTGCGAAATTCTCGCCCTTCTTGTCGTAATATCTTGGTTCCTGAGGAGCCAAAAGAATTGCACGCTCGAGATATTCAGCAGCCTTTACAGAATTCGGGTCGGTTCCGATGCCATTCTCATACATCTCCGAGAGCTTGAATGCAGCCTCGGCATAGCTTGCCTGCTGAGACTTCTCGAGCCACTTGAGGGCATCCTTCGGATCTGGCTTTGTGCCACGACCGTCAACATAACATGTTGCAAGATAATACATTGCCTCAGCATCGCCCTTCTTTGCAGCCTTCTCGTAGCAATCGAGAGCCTTCTTCTCGTTCTGCTTTGTGCCGATTGCATCGCGATGGCAATGACCAAGAGCGAGCAATGATTTCACGTGTCCATCTTCTGCAGCACGATCGAACCAGTTATAAGCCTTTTCGTTATTGACATCGACACCCTCACCTTTCTGGTAGCAACAGCCAAGCTCATACATTGCCGCTGTATATTCGCGCTTTGCAGCCTTTTCGAGCCAATCGACAGCCTTCGATGAATTTGGATTTGTCCCGATGCCTTGCTTGTAGAGCATGCCAAGTTCGTACATTGCAGGGACGAAATCCTTTTTGGCAGCAGCCTCAACAAGGTTGAATGCCTCATTGGCATTTTTGTTCGTTCCCCAACCATTTTCATAGCACAGACCGAGGTCATACTGCGCAAGAGTGATGTCCTTCTTGACAGCCTTGAAGAGATATTTGGTTGCGTTGTTATAATCTGTCTTTGTGCCGATTGCATTCATATAGCAGTCACCAAGTTCAGACTCGGCCTCGGAGTGCTGACGATCGGCAGCCTTCTCAAGCCACTTGAAAGCCTTGCGGTCGTTCTTGCTCACGCCTACACCATATTTATAGAACATGCCAGTCTTGTACTGCGCCTGAAGATGATCATTCTCCGCAGCCTTCTCCATCCAGTCGGCAGCCTTCTTATTGTTAGCACGGAAGCCATTTCCAAGTTCATAGGCAATGGCCGTCTCATACTGAGCTTCTGTAATCTTCTGATCTGCAGCCTTCTCGAACCAGTTTGCAGCCATGTCGGCACTCTTGCTCACGCCAGAGCCATTCTTATAGCAGAGTCCAAGATTATATTGTGCTTCGGCAAGATTCTGATTTGCAGCCTTCTCGAACCACATTGCCGCACGCGATGCGTCCTTGCCTGTTCCGCGACCGATTTCGTAGTAAACGCCAGCGTTCCACTGAGCTTCAACCATTCCTGTTTCTGCAGCCTTCTCCATCCAGACGACAGCTGCCTTGTCATCGCGCTTTACAGCATCGCCTTCCTGATAGCAGACTGCTATATTCCATTGAGCCTCTGGGCATCCACCTTGAGCGGCCTTTGTCCACAATTCGGCTGCTTTATCTCTGTTGCGCTTGACAATCTCGCCGTTGTAGTACATCATTGCCAGATATGTCTGAGCCTGTGCATAACCCATATCAGAAGCGATCTCGAGCATCGAAACAGCCTTCTGCTTATCCTTCTTCACGCCATCGCCGTTCTTGAAGCAGAGTCCGGCATTGTAAAATGCAACGGCACTACCCGACTCGCTACCTTTGATATACCATGCGGCAGCCGACTCGGCATTTTTCTTCGTTCCGAGTCCCTTTTCATAGCAATAGCCAAGATTGCACTGTGCTTCGGCATTGCCGTTCTGCGCAGCTGCTTCATAGAGCTTGAATGCAGCCTCGTTGCCTTTTTTTGAGCCATCCGAAGGATAGACATGCTCACCCTGATGCATTGACGTTCCGTCGACCGTTTTAAAACCCTTTTTCAAGGTTGTTATCTGCGCCTGCGCTGCAATTGTTGCAACAATCAACGCAAACATGAAAACAATTTTTCTCATATCTAAAGCTTATTATATTTTCCAAATTATGCCGTCATAGGCTCCAATATTGACAAGGATGCCCTGATCCTTGATGTTGTCAACAGAATTGCGCGAGCCAGGAATGCTCTTGCCAGTAAACATATCTGTCGGCTGAATACATTCGTTCCATGTGCTGCCCATAAGTCGCCATGCATCGTCGCAAATACGAATGCTGGTAGTGATCGGCTGATCAGAGAAATTGACAGCGACAAGAAAACGCTCATTATTGTCATATCGGAGATATGCATAAACCTTTGACGCATCGACATATATAGGCTGATTCCACATGAGGTCATACATTTCGCCAAAGGCCAGTGCCTCGTGCTTGCGAACAAGGTTCTGAGCATCTTTATACCATTTGCGCAACGCCTTTGCTTCCTTGTCAAGTCCACCGCCGTCATAGGCGTGATTATTGACAAATTGCTGAACACGTTTGATGCCCCAATAATCGAATATTGTCGTACGGCCATCGCAACCGCTATAGCCCTCTTCATCCATGCCTCGCTCGCCGAGTTCCTGTCCGAAATATATCATCGAACCGCCATTTCCCATCGTCATCGACAAGATTGCACCAGGCTTAGCCTTCTTTGCATCACCGGCAAAGAAATCTGACGCAAAACGCTGTTCATCATGATTCTCAAGGAAATAGAGCATATTGCGCCCTATGCCTTCTGTTCGGCGCCAGATGTTTCCGATTTCATTTGCAGGTGCAAAACCGCATGTCACGCTGCGCACCGTATCGTAGAAATTAACCTTGTCATACAAGAGGTTAAAGCCGGCAGAAATATACTGACGATACTGATTCAAATCATATGTTTCGGCAATGAAGATTATTTTTGGATGACGCATTGTGATTTGCGCAATGCACCAAGCCCAGAATTCAACAGGTACCATTTCGGCCATGTCAACACGGAATCCGTCGATATTCATCTCGGCCCAATAATGCAAGATGTCGCGCATCTTATGCCATGTATCAGGATATGGCGAGAAGTGATGCGAACGATTATTCTGATAATCAACGCCATAGTTCAGCTTGACGGTCTCATACCAATCATATTTCGAAGGCGTTGCCGTAAATGCGTCATTTCCAGAAACCTTCGCAGGATTTTCGAAATATTCACCATCACGGTCGTTCACCGGACTCACGAAATTCTGTCCTGGAATATAATAGAAATTGTTCATCGGCGAAAATGCTACCGACGAATCGTCGCTGCCACCGATCTGCGGAGCCGGACGTACGTCTGAATGATAATTTCGGGCGACATGATTTGGCACGAAATCAATAATCACCTTCAGATGATGCGCGTGTGCTCTGTCAACCAACGCCTTGAATTCATCGAGACGATGGTCCACATCAACAGCAAGGTCCGGATCGACGTCATAATAGTCGCATATCGCGTATGGACTTCCAGCACGGCCCTTGACAACATTGGCATTGGCCTTATGCGTGATAAAAGAGTAATCCGTAGCCGATGCATGTCGGATTATGCCTGTGAACCAGACATGTGTGAAGCCCATCTCTGCAATCGATTCGAGCGCTGCATCATTGATATCATTGAATTTTCCGCAACCGTTTTCAGCTAAAGTACCATCGTGCTTACGGGTCTGATTCGTATTGCTATATAGACGTGTGAATATCTGATAAATAAGAGTTTTTGCCATATTAAACAATCTGTTTTACGAAAAATACGGAAATATAAGTATCTTTGTTGCATTAATCAACATAAAGAAGACTATAAAAAGAGTCGGAGCATAGCCAACCATCATTTTTCAAAAGAAACAACAGAACGAAAAACAGAGACATGCAAGAGAACTCACTGCATAGCAATAGCAAACGAGCAGCCAAAAACACTCTTTTTCTGTATGCACGAATGATTCTGATCATGGGTGTTGCTCTCTTCACCTCAAGGATTCTTCTGCATTCACTGGGCGAGACCGATTTTGGACTGAAAGGAGTCATTGCAGACCTTGTTGTAGTGTTCTCATTCATAAGCGGATCGCTGGCTACGGCCACATCGCGCTATCTGTCGTTCGACCTTGGCAAAGGCGACAACGAGAGCCTTGCACGCACATTCATGACCGTGACAAAAATGCTCAGACTGATGGCCTTAGGCATTTTCATTGTCGGCACAATTGTCGGCACAATCATCATAAACACAAAACTGAATATTCCCGACGACCGAATTGTTGCCTGCAACATATCGTTCTTCATCGTCATGGTTACATCTGCGATAACCATCGTACAAGTTCCATACAACGCGATGATCATTGCCCACGAGAGGATGAACATCTACGCGTACATCGGAATCATCGATGCGATTGCAAAATGTATCATTGCATATATCATATATGTATCTCCCGTCGATCGACTGGTAATGCTTTCGGCCCTGCAATGCATCCTGTCGATTCTCATCCTCGCGTTCTACATCGGATATTGCAGACGGAAGCTCGGCACATCCGAGTTCCGCCATACACGAGCCGACAGAAAACTCGGCAAAGAAATGCTTGCCTTCTCATCGTGGAATCTGCTCGGATCGGCATCGATAACAATGAAGAATCAAGGCGTCAACATACTAATAAACATGTTTTTCGGAGCCACGATCAACGCTGCCAATGCCATTGCATATCAGATAAATACGGCCGTGATGAACTTCACAAATGGCTTTACGACGGCAATGAATCCGCAAATCATCAAACGATATGCAGACGGCGACATAAACGGAACGCAGAGAATAATCTTTACGGGAGGCAAATTCACGTTTTTCCTAATAACAATGCTGAGTGTGCCAATAATCGTTGAATGCGAATATTTCCTGAGAATATGGCTCAAGGATTTTCCGGCATACACAATCGTGCTGACACGACTGGTCCTTCTGCTGTCAATTGTTGAGTGTTTCAACTATACGATTGGAACAGCGATACAGGCGACAGGAAAGATAAAATGGTATCAGATTGTCGTGAGCGGATTGTCACTATTCAATTTTCCAATCACATATCTGGCATACAGACTTGGCGCAGAGCCATACGTGGCACTCATGATTTCCATCGCAATAAGCTCGGTAACGCTGGCCATAAGATTATGTTTTCTCAAAAAACATCTTGGAATAGCGCAGACGACATACATCAAAAAAGTAATTGTCCGCGTCGTTCCAACGGCTATTGCAGCCATTGCAACGGCATATCTCGTACACATCAATTTTCAGGCAGGAACATTGCGAACAATACTTGTCATAGCATCGTCGCTACTCACTACCCTACTCATGATGTGGACAACCGGACTTACTGAAGATGAGAAAGATGCATTAAAAAACATTGTCAATAGCAAAATCAAAAGGACATCACTATGAGACGTTTCATTGAATGCCTGATACCAATTACAGCATGCAACCTTAAGTGTAGCTATTGCTATGTCGTGCAGGAAGGCCGACGGACAAACGCCAAGGCAAATTTCAAATATTCGGCCGAGACAATTGGCAAGGCTTTGTCCATGAAAAGACTTGGAGGACAATCACTTATTTCTATCACAGGCAGTGGAGAAACGCTGATTCCGCCAGAACTGCCAGAGATTGTTGCCGAGATTTTGAAACAAGGGCATTTCGTAAACATAACGACAAACGGAACCCTTACGCAACAAATGAAGAAGATTCTTGATGCATCCGAAGGCATGCACCAAAGACTTCATTTCTCATTTTCAATGCATTATGTCGAGATGGAAAAGCACAATCTGTTCGATGCATTCTGGGAATCCATCGACATGGCAAAAAAGAGCGGATGTTCAATTCTGCTACAGATAAACCTTGTTGACGAATATGAACCATATTGGGACAAGATAAAAGAGATGGCCATTGCGCATGTCGGAGCCTTGCCACAAGTTGCTTTGACGCGCGATGAAAGCAACCATACATACAAAATCATGACAAAAAATTCGACAGAGCATTATCTGGCGAAAGGTCGCGAAATGCAATCGCCGCTCTTCGAATACACAGTCAGCAACTTCATGAAAAAGCGCAAAGAATATTGCTATGCAGGATTATGGTCGGCAAAACTCGACCTGAGCACAGGCATCATGAGCGCTTGCTATGGACATGGTAGAAAGCAGAATATTTTTGAAGATACCGACAAAGAGATTATCTTTGAACCAGTTGGAAAGCATTGTCCATTCAAATATTGCTTCAACTCATCGCATTTCATGTCGCAAGGCATCATTCCGGAACTAATGCCACAACCGTCGTACGGAGAACTGCGCAACAGGCCTGAAGCATCGTGGCAGACGGACGAAATGAGAGAATTTCTCAGCAAACAGTTTGAAGATACAAACGAAGAAATTTCCGCAAGACAGAAATTGCTTTTCGACTTGAAATACAGAGTCTTGGAGTTGAAAAACAAGATAGAAATTGTAATCAAAAACATTGTAAAATGAACAGGAGAGAGTGCTACAGCATTTTATACGATGCATTCAAAACGCTCATAACCAGCGATTACATACTATTGGACTTGCCATATTTTTCAAATGTCGGCGACCTGCTTATCTGGCAGGCTACCGAAGATATGCTATCGCATATACAACACAAATGTCTGTATAAAAGCAGCATAGAAAACTACCAGAAACCAGATATCGGCACAGATACGATAATACTCTTTATCGGAGGCGGAAACTTTGGAGATTTATGGGTAAGACATCAGGAATTCCGACACAAAGTGATGGCAGACTTCCCGAACAACACTATCATCCAGATGCCGCAAAGCGTACGTTTTGATTCTGAAGATTACATGAAGAAAGACATCGACATCTTTGCAAAACACGTTGGGAAAACAACAATCTGTCTGCGCGACAAGAGATCCTTTGACATCATCAAAGAGAACTACAAAAACGTTGATACACTGCTACTTCCAGATATGGTTCTAGGTTTTGACATGATGCGATATTGCGAAGAAAAAGGCATCGGACAAAAAACAGGGGAAGGCACGTTACTCGTAATGCGAGACGACTGCGAAAAAACAGAAGACACTGCTATTGATTGCGAAAAATACGAGACCAGAGACTGGCCTCACATGACAAGATATCCCAAAAGACAATATCTGTTTTGGGGGATGAGACGTATAATGACAACAATCGGAATTTCGCAAAAGAAGATAAATACATTTACAGATTTCTTCTATGCCAACATTCTGAAAGACTATTACATAAAAAGTGGAATAAAACTGATAAACAGCTATGAAACAGTATATTCCACAAGGCTGCACGCTGCAATTACCGCCTGGCTGTTAGGGAAGAAAACATACATGATTGACAACTCGTATGGAAAGTGCAGCGGCGTATATAATCAATGGATTTCAGATCAGGAAAACATCTCGCTAGTATGACAATTTCAATCATAATACCGATATATAATGTTGAGAACTACATAGTTGAATGCCTCAACTCCGTCGTAGCGCAGAATTGTCAGAGCGAACTGGAGTGTATTCTCGTTGACGATTGCGGCAGCGATAAAAGCATTGAAATTGCCAGAGAATACATTGCGAAATACGATGGGCCAATTGCGTTTTCAATCATCGCACACGAAAAAAACAGAGGCCTGTCCGCAGCACGCAATACGGGCACATTGGCAGCAAAAGGAGACTTTGTTATATATCTGGATTCTGATGACCAACTGACGCCGAATGCCATCAGACTGATGGAAAATGCGGCTAAAACCGACGACGTTGAAATGGTTCAAGGGACAACAAGAACCATTCCTATCGATGACGATTTTTACTCGATAAAGCAATATGCAAAAAATCCGACTCTATGTGGTAACAGCAACATTTGCAAGGAGTTCTACAAGAGGACGAACGGTCTTCCAGTGAATGCCTGGAATAAAATGGTCAAGAAGGATTTCATCGTCAGGAACAATCTTTTCTTTCGCGAAGGTATAATACATGAAGATCAGTTATGGATGTTCATGATGGTCAAGAAACTCAATAAAATTGCCTTTGTTTTCGAAGAGACATATCTGCACTATCGCAATCCGGATTCAATAATGAACATTTCCGGCGTGGAGAAAAGCAATCTGCATTGGGGAATGATTTTGACAGAAATCGTTCCGCTGATAGCTGATCCACATTCAGACATGCAACTGATGAAATACCTCTTACAATACATTACAAGATACAGCAATACAGAAACTTACAACAATCTATACTCGCAATTCCTCGAGCTGTTGAAAAAACGCGGTCATAATTTTGGCACTATGCTTCACAAAATGCACAGACGTCACAACAACGGGCTGATGCGCATAATCTACAGGCGTTATTGCAAATATATGATGAAACGCCTCGACTGATTTCGGCTACTGTTCTCCTGTCAATTCTCTTGCTTCGGCAACGGCCGCATTATATGCAGAATCGGCTTGCAAAGCCTGTTCCTCTGATGCTATTCGTGCTTCGGCTTCGGCCTCTGCCTTTCTCGCAGCCGCGAGCTGTTGCTGCAGTATTTCGCGCTGACGATCCTCATCGTTCTTTATCTGATCCGGCATAGGCAAGCGCGACAGAAGGTACGTGTTCCTGACCGTTTCAAGACGACGCATATAGGTGGTTGCGTCATTCTTTGCCTGTTCCTCTTTCGTTGCTTTTTTCTTAAGCTTTGCCGTCGTCACACCAAACTTGAGATCACTTACATTACCCTTGATGTTCACTCCAGCCTTGAACGGCAGTGGCGACTTCACGACAGACGCATGATAGTTGAGATTCATGTCAAGATCCTGCGAGCCTCCGATGATTGCGCTGTAACGGTCGATATTTGCAACGAACGGCAAAATCGTGATGCGGTTCGAATCGAGGAGCGCATTGAACGAAACGCTATCGATAACATTCTCCTTCTTATTCTTGAACATCATGATTTTCGAAACCTTGGCGAAGGTCTCGCCATCAAGCACCGTCAATTTGCTTCCGCTGACATGCAGCGATGCATTGGCTTTTGAGAGCACCGGACTCATCATGCTATCGAGTTCAGCATTGAGCGAGAGATAGCAATCGACTCTGCCACGCACGGAACTGAGCATCGGCACAATTGTATCGAGTTGCATACGGCCGATAAGATCTTCGAGATCGGTGCCGAGCCAACGTGCAAAAAGGCTGATTTCAGCAGTCTTTCTGCGTTTATGTCCCTTATATGCCAACACGGCAATGCCTTGCGAATCGCCATGACGGAAGGAAACATTCTTGACGTGGAGACAGCCTTTGTTTGTCTCGGCTTTTGTCCGTATATCGGTCATTTCCATCTTGTTCCAAATCAAACACTTGATATTTGACTCGAGCGAGACATTTATGTTTCGAGGGAGGAAGAACAATTCGGCCTGTTGCGGAATCGTATCGGCATCGGCTGCATGAACGAGCATGGAATCGGCTGCAGCAGAGTGGACATACGACGTGTCGGAAACGAACGACGATGTCTCAATTGCCTCGTCTTCATCCCTTATCACAGAGGCCATTATCTCACTAGCATCAATAGTATCTGCATTCATGACGAGCGAGCCGACAAGCGGTTCTTTATTCATTATGGCCATTGCCAAATTAGTAACCGTAGCCTTGACATCGAACGATGTCCTACCCGACTCTACATGAGATTTCTCAATTTCTATAGTTCTGATATTCTGAGTTATACGCGTATTAGTCGCGACAACAGGGAGTTTATAGCGAGGGAAGAAGACCTTCGCATTCTTAAACTCGACCAATGCATTTGAGATCCATGTCGTATCAGAAATGCGTTCATAATTAGCCTTAGAATCGAGACCACCCGTGAAACCACGAATACCGAAAATCGCAGAGAAAATCGTGTCGGATTTCAATGCCGCCTCAAAATGAGCCTTTGTCTTATCGGCCTTCGACGGACGGTTGACAAGCGAAGCCTTCGTGTTTTTGGAATATACCGTGACTGTATCGGTCTTGATGTAGATGCGCTGTGCATTGACATCGGCAATGAGCGTTGGAATAGCCGTCGTATCGCGCGACATGAGAGTCTTCGCCTTCATATTGAAATCGCGCAAAGTAACATTGAGCGACGGATACTTCATCAGGAAATTACCAATTTCAACACGTGCATTGAGCGTGTCGTTACCGACGAAATTGAGATGTGCATCGTTACGCAGATTAAGACCAATCGAGTCGTTTATGATTCGAAGACTGTCGATGTCGAGATTTCCGCTTAGCTTGATACGACCGAATTCGCCATTGCGCAATTGACTGAAGCGGAAATGCGATGTCAAATCGGCAGTCACATTACCACCCATAGTGAAATTCTTCATTGGAAAAATGTCCAGAATCGACTTCATTTCGATCTTCGCGTTCAGCTTGCAATCGACAAGCGGATCGACAAGCAGTTCACTCATTCGTATGGTCGACTCGACCTCGGACTTGCCACCTTTGAAGTGAAAAATATCGACCGCAAGATGCGATGAATCCGGATTTTGTGCATCAATATAAGCCGAAAATTCAGCACACAAATCTTCGATTTCCTCTGGCATTCTTGCATAGCGCGAACGGACATCGCGTATCGTCATATTGCATGCGACAACCGGCGAATTCTCCTTATCGAGACGACCACGGACGTAGCCGTTAGACTCAATCGATCCTGATTTGACTTCGATATCATCGCTCACAATATCTTTTGGAATGAGAGCAAAAAGCTTCTCGACATCAGGCGAATCAAGCGCATAGGTTAAGTCCATATCGACACCGGCCGTATCGGTCTGAACCGTACCATCAAGCGTGAGCGCATGACCATCGAGAATGATATGCGAATCGCCGACAACGTATTTTTCCTGCTGATAATCATAGTAAACATGACCATCGAAGGCAAGCGGCAAACGACGGATATAACGCGTTCCATCGACGGTAAGCGTCGTTCGGTCGTCGGACAATTTGATGTCAAGATCAAGATTATCAAGGTTGAGATTTCCATCAGCTTCGGCATTGAAGCCACGAACGGCAACACGCGTTTTGCTCTGACGATCAACATACGTAATCTTTGCATTTTCAATTTCAAAATGCTTGAGTGTCAAATTTATAGACGACGTGTCTGCGTTTGCTTCATCCGTTTCGAGGCTATCTTCACGGACAATGTTCCAATTGACGATGCCGAGCGAATCGCAGACGAGACGGATCTGAGGATTCTTAACACTTAGACGACCGATGGAAATATTGCCGGAGAACAATGTATTCATAAGGTTGATACCTGCACGAAATTCGCTAAAAACGGCCAATGTATCGTCTTTCAAACGGGCCGAATCGCGCTCGATTGCATGGTAGGCGCGACTGACAACCATGCCGTCGTTGACCTTGACTCCAAAACGCGGAAACGATGAGAAAAAAGTAGCCTCGACACTTCCGATTTTCACATCGGCATCGAGATATTCATCGGCATAGCCTTGCACAATCGGAGTGAGTTTTGACGGCGACAAAACCACATTTATCACAATCGCAACAAACAACAAAAAGCAACCGACAGATATACCGGAAATCACGCCTATGCGCTTCAAAACACGAATCTGACGCGGAGTTAGTCTGGATTTTATTATATCGCCTAATTTCATCTTAACAATCTATATATCAAAGTAATGACAGTATTTTTTCGACAAGAGAATCATCGGATGCCGAAAACCATTCATATTCGTTTTTAAGTCTGAACCACGTCAGCTGCTTTTTTGCATAACGTCGAGTATTTGTCTTTATCTTTTCTGCGGCTTCTGCAAGCGTCATCTGTCCATCAAAATATGCAAACATCTCTTTGTAACCCACAGTGTTAAGCGAGTTCAAATGGCGGAGGTGAAACAGATTGCGAGCCTCTTCTTCAAGTCCCTGACGCAGCATCTCGTCAACACGAACTCCGATACGTTCGAACAACTCTTCACGCGGACGATCAAGTGCGACACAAACGGTGCGAAAAGGTCGCTGCTTGGCCTGTCCTGTGCGCAATGACGTATATGTCGTGCCCGACTGAAGACATATCTCAACGGCATGAACGACACGCTTTGCATTCATGCGGTCAACAATCTCGTAATGCTCAGGATCGAGCGTCTGAAGCACCATCAAGAGATGTTCAAGACCATCACGTTCAAGCATTTGCGAGACTCGTTCGCGCACTTCGGCCGAAATGGTCGGGATCTCGTCAATTCCGCGTACTACAGCGTCGATATACATCATCGAACCACCAGTCATCACGACCGTGTCCATCGTCTCGAACTGCTTTTCGAGAATCTGAAGGACATCCTGTTCAAATTCGTATGCGCTGTAATAATCACATACCGAACGATGACCGACAAGGAAATGCTGCACTCGAGCCAACTGATCGGACGTTGGAGCCGCCGTACCTATTGGAATCTCGCGATAGACCTGTCTGCTGTCGGCCGAGATAATCGGGCAATGCAACCTCTCTGCGAGGCGCAAAGCCGTCTCTGTCTTTCCAACAGCCGTCGGACCGGCAAGCACAAGCAACGTCTTCATCTACAACACCTTAGACACAATCAATTTTCAATTGAATAGACTCGTTTCACACGACGGCCTATGCTTGTCATGATCTCATATGGAATCGTACCAATCTTGTCGCTCATCTCCCAAACAGGATTCTGATCTCCAAAAAGCACTACATCGTCGCCGACCTGAACATCATTGACGTCCGTCACATCAACCATGCATATATCCATGCAGACATTTCCAGCGATCGGAGCTTTCGAACCGCGGATCATTACCTCGCCAACGCCGTTGCTCAACCTGCGATCAAGACCATCGGCATAGCCGATCGGAACAACAGCGATGCGAGAATTGCGACTTACAACAGTCTTGCGACCATAGCCAATGCTCTCGCCTGCCGGTACATTGCGAATCTGGGAAATATACGACTGGAGCGTCACAACATTGTGCAAACGACTATTATCGATAGCCGAAACACCATAGAGACCAATGCCCAAACGGACCATCTCGAACTGATAGTCCGAGAATCGTTCGATACCGGCGCTATTTAGAATATGACGCATAAACGGCTGTCCCACAGTATCTGACAGACGACGTGTTGCATCTTCAAAAATTGATATCTGATGCTGCGAGAAGTCGTCATGGACATTTTCGTCACTTCCGACGAGATGCGAAAAGGCCGAAACAATTCGAAGATTGCCACATTCATGAACGCACTTTGCAACTGACTCCATGTCCGCAATGTCGAAGCCCGAACGCTTCATTCCTGTGTCAATCTTAATATGTATAGGAGCTTGCGAAATGCCAATCTTGCGAGCCATCGATGAATAGAGTTTCATCGATTCAACAGTCGAAAGCTCCGGCTCAAGATTATTCTCAAGCATAAGATCGAAGCTGTGCTGCTCCGGATTCATCACGATTATCGGCAGAGATATGCCGGATGCACGCAAGTCGAAGCCTTCATCAGCAAACGCAACACCAAGATAATCAACACCTTGTTGCTGCATAAGCTTCGCAATTTCAAACGATCCCGTTCCATAAGAATAAGCCTTGACCATCGCCAAAAGCTTTGTGTTTGGCTTCAAAAACGAGCGAAAATAGGCTATGTTATGTGCAAGTGCATCGAGATTGACCTTCATCACCGTGCGATGGCGTTTTTGCTCAAGAAGCGATGCGATGCGCTCAAATTCAAATGTTCGCGAAGCCTTCAGCAGTATCGCTTCATTGCGAAAATCGGCTGTTGACATTCGCTGACAGAAGTCGTTTGTCGATGCAAAGAACACGCTATTTCGACGTTGCTGCATCGCCATGCTGATATGCGGACCGATGCCGATGAGTCGCGAAACCTTCTTCTCGTCAAGCAAACGTCCAACGCGGGCATAGAGTTCTTCATCGCAAAGGCCCGTCTGCTGAAGATCACTGAGAATAACCGTGCGCGAAAGACCTTTCTTATCGCCAAGCTGATGAAGCGAATCGAGCGCAAGAGCCAACGAATCAATGTCAGCATTATACGCATCGTCGATTATCGTACAGTTGTTATGGCCATCTTTCTGCTCAAGACGCATACTGATGCTCTCGACCTGCGACGCACGCATTGCAAGTGTCTCAATGTCAACGCCTATCGCCAATGCATAATTGGCAGCGTGCATGATATTTTCACACGAAATGTCGTCCTTGAAGCCGAATCGCTCAAGAATTCTGCGACTCTGAGTGTCTGATTTATGCCATCCAATCTTTTCAGCATCAGGGAAACGGCTTTCAATATATTCTGCAATCTTTTGATTGTCTGCACAATAGAAAATGCGTTTTGCATTACGGGCCATGACGAGCTTTTCCTCAAGTTTCTGCTCGAGACTGCTGAAATTCTCTTGATGTGCCTGACCAAGATTTGTGATTATCACATCGTCTGGCTCAACGATTTCCTCAAGTCGAGCCATCTCGCCAGGCTCTGAAATACCAGCCTCGATTATCGAAAGCTGCGTCTCTGGCTCAATATTCCACAACGAAAGGGCAACGCCGACCTGACTATTATACGAACGTGGCGAACGCACAACAAGCATGTCGCCGCCAACAAGTTCACCAAGCCAGTCCTTGACAATCGTCTTGCCGTTTGAACCAACAATGGCAACCACTCGGCCATGGTTCATCCTGCGTTTCTGTTTGGCAATCTGCTGCAGTTCACGTGTCGTATCGTCGCATAAAATGAAACGTGCATCGGGATACGGACGGACGTCAAAATCGCTATGGCAAACGAAAGCGCGGACACCTCGCGCATAGAGATCTGCAACATATTTTGCACCGTCATGACGCTGACCGCGCAAGGCTACGAAGAGCGTTCCGTAGGTCGTAAACAGCTTTCGGCTATCGGTCAACAGACGCTCAACTTCTATATTTTTGTAATTCATGATAGTTTATTCGAAATAAAAGGTAAAGCAGACAATTCTCGATTTCAGGCGATCAATGGCTTGTTGATATGGGAGATCTTCGAGATCATCAGACATCTTGTCGCTCTTGACATTGGCCAAACCAAACGAGCCTCTGACCTCGAATGAAAAACGGAAATACGGCAGATAAAAATCCACGCCAGCACCTGCATCCCAATAACAGTCGAGCGACTTCAACACGAGATGATCCTGCTTATCCTTGGCAAGATCATAGCGCGGAGTCAAACCTCCAACTACGAATGGGCGCACATTGCGCAGACGATTTGAGCCATACTTGAGCAACAACGGCATCTCAACAAACGTCGATTTGATCTTCAGCGGATCACCAATCTGTTGCCCATACTCATCAATAAAACTGATATCGCGCTGACCGAAACCAACTCCCGGAAGACATCTGAAATTCAGATGTTCACAGATGCGAAAATCTGTCACGATGCCAAGATTTATGCCCGGATTTAGTTTCTGAATCTCGCCATAGCGAGCTTTTTCGCCATTCTCAAGCGTGCGAATGCCTGTGTTGTAAATATGAAAATCAAGAGCATTAAAACCTATCAGGAATCCGAAATGCACGGCCTTATGGTCGAACGACGGCAGATTAGGCAAGCCACGACGCCGAGCATCGTTCTGAACCTGTCCGCTGCTCTGCGCCATCGTTGTCATGCTCACAAAAAGCACGACAAATAGCATAGCCATATATCTGATAGTCTGCGACATATAATCTTATTTCAATTTCTCTCCAACGTATATTGTGGCAATGCCAAACGTTTGACTCTTCCGCTCTTTCGGCTCAATGCCGACATGCTTCATGTGGCTTTCAAACTCTTCGCCATCAGGAAATGCAAGCACCGACTGAGGAAGATATTCATAAGCCTTCTTGTCATGGCTGACAAAACCTCCCAAATGCGGCAATATATGCTTGAAATAAAACATATAAATCTGCTTGAACGGAAATGTCTGAGGCTTCGAGAATTCAAGAATCACCATTCGGCCACCAGGCTTAATGATACGTGCCATCTCGGCAAGTCCCTTGTCAAGATTTTCGTAGTTGCGAACGCCAAATGCCACAGTCACAGCATCAAACGTGTTATCTTCAAAAGGCAACTGCTCCGAATCAGCCTCGGCAAGATTGATTTTATCGGCAAGACCGAGATCGGCAACTTTCTGCTTTGCGACTTCAAGCATGCCGACCGAAAGATCGGTACCTGTCACATTGCAACCTAGCATCTGATGCGCCTTTATCGCAAAATCGCCGGTTCCTGTCGCAACGTCAATTATATGCTTTGGGGCAATATCCTTAAGCGTCTTGATGGCACGCTTGCGCCAGAGTTTGTCGATGCCAAGCGAGAGAAAATGATTGAGAAAATCGTAGCGCGGTGCAATGGTATTGAACATCGTGCGCACTTCGCTTTTCTTGCTCTCGCCCTCGTCGTTATATGGTTTTACACTACTCATATATTTCTGATTATATTTATCTTACGACTACAATTCTGAAATTTTCCTTCTTGAGATATTTCTGCGACATCTCCATAACTTTGTTGCTGTCAATCGTATCGACAAGATTGAAGAATCTCAAATCATAGTCATACGGAGCACCTTCGAGTATCAACGAATTGATGCTGTCGGCACTTGAGAAAGTCGTCTCATAGTTCTGATACATAACGCCTTTCACATAGTTGCGTGCCATCATCAGTTCCTCTTCGTCAATCGGTTCCGTACACATACGATTCATCTCTGCAAAAATCTCGCCAATCACGACATCGCAGCTGTTTGGTTCAACTTCGCTGGCAATTTTCAGCAATCCGAAATCACGATGAATGTCTGTGATTGAATTGATTCCATATGTCAATCCTTTTTTCTCGCGTATATTCTGCATGAGGCGCGAACCAAAATAACCGCCCAGAATCATGTTGACAAAACTCATCGTCTGAACGTCAGGATGGCCGATCGGCAAGAACGGACACGCCATCAGAATCGAAGCCTGCGTTGATCCTTCGCGGTTTATGATGATTGGATTCTCTGTCCATTCGCGATAGACTGGCGTAGGGCAATCGCCAACCTTGACCTCTGGCCGCCATGTCGAGCCGAATGTCTTCGCAATGCTTTCAATACTCTTTTCTGAAGGTTTGCCGCTGATAGAAATGCGCATTCCATTCTGAGAATATGCAGCCTTGTGGAAGGCATGAAGATCATCAGTTGTCAACTGACTGAGTGTGTTTTCGTCCATCACACGGCCAAATATTGAACCCTCTTCATAAAGATTCTGAGTCATCGTGTGACCCACCAAATAATTCGATCTTCGCATTCGTATGCGGAACTGCTGCTGCAAACGATCAACATATTCGGACAAACCCTTTTCGGGGAATGTCGGTTCCTTGATCATCTTTTCGATTATCGGAAGGATTCGTTCGATATGTTTATCGAGCACGAAAAGAGAGAGAGCAGAGTTGTGATAGCTGGAACGCTGCCACATATTTGCTCCGTAGAATTCAATTTTTTCTGCGATTTCTTCGGCGTTCATGCCCGGAATGCCTTCGCCCAAAAGAACGTTCACGGCACGAGCCAAACCGCATTTCGGAGCAAAGACAGAACCCGCATTAAAACAAAAATCAATCTTCACGATGTCCTGTGTGCCACCTGTAACAAGACACATTTCGACACCATTGTCGAGCGTGCGCTGCTCAAAGTGAGGCAATGTCAGCGAACCGATGCTATAGGTCTGAGGCTGTATACTTCTGTCTATCATCTGATGATTCATTTTCTGTTTTTCGCCTTATAGTAGAGAAGCGATTCATTGCTCTCACACACAATGCGATGCATGGCTTCTTTGATTTCATCATTTGTCACCGAATCATAGATATCGAATTCGGTGTTTATGAGATTCGCATCGCCGATTGTCTCATACGTTGCGATGTTGCGAGCCTTGTTCGTCAGCTGAATTTCCGAAACGACCTTAACGGCTTCTGTGCGGTTCTTCACCTTTTGGAGTTCATACTCAGTTGCTCCATCGGATGCAAGTCGATTGGCTTCTTCGCGCAAAGCATTGGTCATATATTCCAGACTTGTTCCAGGAAGCAGTGTTGCACTCAACGTAATCACGCCTGGGTCAAAATTGCCAGATATTGCAGCATTAACTTCGCTTACGACAGCCTCACGCTTCAAGAAACGATTTTCGAGACGCGATGAAACGCCATCTGCCAGAATGTCTGTTGCAATGTCCATCACATAATAATCGCGGCTCAATCGGCTGCCCATGTGATACATCATCTGTACGGTATCGGCAGGCACATCGCGCTCCACTTCAAGGAAACGCTGGGCTGTCTGCACTGGTTCTGCAGCGATTGGAATTCGCTTTGCCTTGCGATTGATGTCGCCAAACCATTTCTCAGACATGGCAAAAATCTGCTCGGGATCAACATTGCCTGCCACAACAAGGACGGCATTGTCTGGAGCATAATGCGTATTATAGAAATCGAGAATTTCTTCGCGCGATGCATCCGCAATATGCGAAAATTCTTTGCCAATCACTGGCCATCGATATGGATGCTCCTTGAACGCAAGCGCGCATTTCAGATGTGCCAAATCGCCATAAGGCTGATTGAGACATCGCTGGTTAAACTCTTCGATGACGACTTTGCGCTGCACTTCGATGCTCTCGTCGCTCAGTGTCAAAGCATGCATGCGGTCTGCCTCAATCCAAAGAGCCGTCTCGACGTTGCATGCCGGAAGAGTCATGTAATAGTTGGTGATATCTTCATCGGTGAAAGCATTGTTTTCACCGCCTGCCATCTGAACTACATCGTCAAAATCGGGAGCATTCTTAGAACCTGTAAACATCAGATGCTCCATGAGATGAGCCAATCCCGTCCGGTTCGGATTTTCGTTACGCGATCCGACCGCATATTGCAAATTGACAACGGCCAACGGCGATGATGTGTCGCGGTGAACAACGACTTTCAGACCATTGCTGAGCACATGTCTGCAAATATCAATCATGTTTTGTCTTTTCCTAAATAAATATATGTATGTGTGCTTCGCACATTATTTTTTGCGCTGACTTGTATAGCCGTAGTTGCCATAGCCATAGCGAGCATAACCGCGACGATTGTGCTGCGCGCCATTGAAGAGCGAGAAAAGCGATGTCTTCGGACCCGGACTTATCGACTCTGCAATTTCTGTCAAATGGCCAAAATCCGTCTTACCCGACTTCACGACAAGCAGAAGTATGTCGGCTTCAGTCTCAAACGGACGTCCGTCTGCAACACATCCGATAGGCGCAGTATCAACGATGATTATGTCATAATTATTGCGCAATTCTTCAATAAGCTTGAGGTTTGCATCGCTCGAAATGAGCTCCGAAGGATTTGGCGGTATTGTTCCAGCAGGAGCAATGCTCAATCCTTCAATATCGGTCTTGATGATGATTTCGTCAAGCGTTGCACTGCCAATAAGATAGTCGGTTATGCCGACATGATTTTCAATGCCAAACACTTTCTCGGCGCGAGGACGGCGCAGATCATAGTTCATCAGCAAGCATCGCTTGCCCGACAACGCAAAGTTCACGGATGTATTAACTGCGCAGAATGTCTTTCCCTCACCGGCATTGCAGCTCGACAAGGCTATCATCTTACAGGTCCTGTCTGCCGCCGTAAATTTAAGTTTAGCACGCAGCGCTCTGAAGTTCTCGCTTATAGGCGACTGTGGCTGATTGACTGTTGGAAGGTCATCGCACTCCTTGTCCTGCGGAATAATCGCAATCACAGGAATCTTAGGCAACGTGCGTTTCAGCTCCTTGAGTGATCGTACCTTGTTGTTGAAAAATTCGATGAAGAAGAACACCAAAAGCGGAAGCAGCAGTCCGATAGCAACTGCCATCGTGTTGTTGCGACGTGTATCTGGCGAAATCTGGCCGTAGAAGACGGGATCCTGAAGCACTTCGTTGTCTGCAGTGTTCGAAGCCTTGGCAATGAGTGTCTCGCTTTCTTTCTGAAGGAGGAACGTATAGACCGCATCCTGAATGTTGTAGTCACGCTCCAGATTCGTATATTCAGCCTCCATTGCCGGAAGCAAGTCTGCATCTCGCGACATTTTGTTCATCTGCGACTTCAGCTCGTTCTGCTGCTGCTGACACACATCAATCGACTGACTGATAAGTGTGCGCACATTGCTTCGAATCAATGATTCTCTCTCGCGAAGCTGCTTCTTATGCGGATTATTCTCGTTCTGGTTGCGATCCTCGTTAAGTTCCTGTTGCAAAGCGATTATCTCAGTGAGCTGAGCCTGAATGACACTGTTTTCGGTACCGAGTTGAGCAATCTGGAAATAATCCTCGATTGGTGAGCCGTCTTTCAGTTGCTCATTGGCAATGCGCAGACGCTGCTCGGTGAGCGTAAGTTCCTGAAGTTTGTCTTCGTAGGCATAATAGCGTTTGTCAAGGTTCGATGCATACTCCTTGCGGCCAATGAAATTATGCTCGATCTTGAATTTTCTCAATCGCTGAGCAGCAGAGTTGAGCGAATCTGCGGTCTGGTCGAGTTGCCTCTTGATGAATGACAACGTGCGTGTCGCCGTCTCGTTTTTCTTGTCAAGATTATAATCCACCGAAGCTTCGTTAAGTCCGTTCAGGAATGCCATAATCTTGCGCCAGTTCGTGCCTGTCGCAGTAATGAAAGCCACGGTTCCGCCCTTCTGGTTGATGTCGATATTCACACTGTTGCACCATTGTGACACGACCTCTTGCATCGTGAAAAACCTGAAGCGTATGGTGCGTTCCTTGTCATCGTTCCATCCTCGAGAATCAAGCTTAAAGCTATACACAGGGCTAATGATCTCTTCGCCAGGCTCAACAATCATGGTTGTGTCGATATGACCGACATAAGCGTTGGTATAATCGTTATTCGCATAGCTATAACCCGAGACACCATCGCCCTCAATCTTCATCTGCAACTTACCGTCTTTTCGCATCACGACTTCGAATGTCGCGCCAATAGGCTGTGCATGAAGCGTATCATAAACGACGCGAAACGGCAACTCTACGCCATAGAGTTCGCCGACATTGAGACGGCCTATATTCCAATAGCCCACTTCAAAGCCTTTGCCCAAAACTGCACGGCCGACCATCTTAGGCGATGAATAGATATATTTCTGATTTTCAATATTGCTCTGCTCACTGGAAAGGCCGAATCCTTCGGTCAATTCGGTCATACGCCCATGATCGCTCTCCTTGAGCAATACAATCGTGCCTGCCTTGTAGATGGCAACGCTCGTCTTGTTTTGATACCACGCCACACCAAGCGCGATGCCAAGACACAACACGATGACCCACCAGAAGCGCAATACATTGTGCAATATTCGCAGGTAATCTATATTATCGAAGCGGTTTGGCTCCGCTGGTTTTCTTGTCGTATGATTCGGATGTTGCATCGTATCATCTCATATTTCACACAAAACGACGATATGTCATCTTGCCCGATATGTTGTTGTATTTAACCTCGCCATTGTATATCATCCGGCCTCCCATCACTACGCAACGGATGGTATTCTTCTGACCGACATTGTAGTATTCGCCCGATGCGCTTCGCACGACAACTGTCTGTTCCGGACTTTCACCTATGAAGGTAATATCTGCATCTGCACCAACACGAATGACGCCCTTGACATTCTTGAGGCCCATAAACTCACATTTGCGAGTCGTCAAATATGTCACCATCTCGTCGATTGTCAGCTGAGCATCCTTGCTCAACGTTGCAAGAAGAGCAACTCTATGCGAGCGCGAATACGGCATACCCTGGCCGACATAGATGGAATCCTTCTCGCTGACGCTCACATCGGCAACCTCACCACAAAGCCATGTATTCTGGCGCAGAGTCTCAACGAACTCAACACTGCTAAGCTCATGAAGATCTGTTGCAGAACGATCTCTGAACGGATTGTAATATATCTGGCCAGTCACATCGCATCCACCTTGTTTCATGCGGACGACGATATCGAGTTCTTCGCTGTATCGGATATTGTTGAAGAAAACCTTGCATCCAGTTCCGTTTATCTTGCTGCAGAGCAGATTGAAGGCACGCAGATGCTCATCAGCATTACAATCCCTGACGACGTTCACAAAAATCATCAAGCCGAGCTTTTGAGCTGTCTCTACATAGAGCTCAAAATGCTCATTGAATGCAGATTGCGGAGTGTGGAAAGTATAGAAGAGCGATGGTATGCCAAGGCTGATATTGAGACTGCGAATCTTGTTGATATCGCCAGGCTTAAAAGCATCCATCGAGAAATGAAGACCGTAATTGAGCGTCTGAGGATCCTGCAATTCAAGCATTTTGAGCTTGTCTGACAAGATTCCTGTTGGACAAGGTGAAAGCCATGTCGTATAGCCAGCCTGCACATCGTCGTTAATGAGTCTACGCAAATTCTCGTTGCTGTCTGTCGTCGCAAAAGTGCTGCATATATCAACAAGCCCCGGAATGGCAACACATCCATTCACGTCAATTTCTTCCGTCTCAATCGTCGGGCGGTCAATATTTTTTTCGATAGCAACGATACGATTGTTCGCACACAGAATATCGAGAGTCTTCTCAGTCATTCCGACAACTCTGCATCGTTTTATCAGCAAATACCTCATCGCAATCTCTCCTTCACGAATTTTGCCCAAAGATAATGATTTTTTAGAATAATCACTCCGCTTCAGCTACCGAGTTCCAATAAAAAAAGATGCTTGACGACACGTTTTTCCACAAAAAAAGGGATGGTTCTACTTTTGTAAAAATCCAACGGCACTTTTTGCCATTATCGACAACAGTATCGACATCCAAAAAGAGCAAACAGGCCACTGCGATGAACATATCAACACAACAACCTGTTTTTCAGTATATTGTTACAAAAAAAATCAATAGACGATTTTTCTCTTCGATTCTTCAAGAGCAGCAATCATTCTATTATACTATTCTGCCATTTTTCACTATAAGTGATATCAAAATGGCGGCCGGCAGCATCTGCGGCATTGATTGCATCGAAAAGCGGAATGACGACGGCCAAGGCATTATCGATTGTTTCAACGAAGTCAAACGCTGGAACTGAGACCATAAATTTCTTACCCCAACCGATCTTGAAAAATACCTGAATATCGTTTTTGGTATATTTGAGATAATATGGGATCTTATGATTGCCGAGCTTTGTCACAATGTATGTATCGAGCGCTATATCCGTCAATTTCTGACGTTTCGACTCGACCATAGCTTTGTGCAAGATGCGTTTCCACGTTGCCTCCCATCGGCGAAAGAGTTTTGGAACGGCATTGATAAAATCGGCAAAAGATGATGCATCATAGAAATTGGGCTGGGCAACGAACTGGTTTCCATAAACCAGCTCACAATTGCAATTTCCGTCATCAGAAAACATGGCCTTGATGAGAAGTGACACAGAGCCACATCTGATGGCAACAGAAACGGAATAATCCGTCTGCGCCCACACAAACTCTGAAGACGGGCACAAACGGATTAACTCATCTATAAAAGAATGAAATTCGAGATTATTCCACTTATGGAGAATCAGCAGGCAATTGTCTGACAGATATTTACCAAGCAATTTTGCATAGTAGCGATCGGCAATCGGCTTGACGTCATTGCCAGCTTTAACCGCGTCGATAATCTGCTTTTCGAGCGTTGTCTTATCCGTAGTTTCGCTTTGCCCGATTCTCATTGCAATCAGTTTTCGAATCCACCGTCAATAGCCGGTACGTCGTCATCGCCACTATCTTGGCCATCACGACCATCCTTCTTCTTGTCGTTATTCATGTTGCCAAAACTCCATGAAAGCTGAAGAACTCCACGACGGCCACCACGCCAGCTTTCGCTCTCCTGGCTGAATCCGCGACCGCTTGTCGTGCTGCGGAATTTACGTGAATCGAGAAGATCTCGACCATTGAGTGCCACAGTGAATTTTCTGTTAAAGAAAGTCTTTCTCAAACCCATATCAAGGGCATAAGAGGCTTCGCGCTTACCCTGAGTGATCACGCGAGGTGCGACATAGTTAAATGTTGTCTGGAATGAAATCTCCTTTGGCAACATCAGTGATGCCAACAGACGGGCATTCCACGAGAAGTCCTTGCTGTTTGCAATATCGACTCTGTAGTCGGAACCGTCATCGAGGTGGAACGTGAAATTACCACCGTTGAGTTTATAGTAGAAGATATTGACCGTAGTTGTCAAATCAAGACGATTCCAAAGGCGGTTCTTGCCGATGATTTCCACACCCGAACTAACTGATTTCGAAACATTTTCGCTGGTTGAATAACGTATGCCGTTCGAGATGTAACCGATGCGCTGAATGATGTCGCTCGACGGACGATAATAAGCCGAAAGTGAGAGAGTGTGATTGTCCCAATTCTTGATATAGTTAAACTCGAACGAATTTGAATATTCAGGTGTCAACTGTGGGTTACCATATGAGATATTCGTTGAATCCGAAATGTTCTTGAACGAGTTGAGCTGTCCGCCCCATGGACGACGTAGACGACGTGTGTAGTTGAGCTGCAACTCCTGCGTCTCACTGACCTGATAGCTCAAGAACATCGTCGGGAACACCTTGAAATAGTCCTTTTTGAACGCTTCAGGCTTACCATTGTTATACTCTGCATTATAGTCATAGCTCTCGGTATCGATGTTCCACCCCTCGCCACGGAGACCGAGCTGATAACCGAACTTCTCGGCAATTCGGCTCTGCCAGTTCAAATATACGGCGTGAACATTCGAATCATAGATGAAACGATTGAAAAGGAGCTCGATGGTCTGTGAACGGTCCTCATCCGAGAATGTCTCTGTCGGGCTGTTCTGATGGTTGAAATTGCCTTTATAGCCACCTTCGATTTTTGAAGAAGCGCCAACAGGCTGCTGATAGTCGAGCTGGACTTCCCAACCCGTGCTCTCGTTGTCTGATGTCTGATTCTGATACGAGAGTTCCTGATATGAAGAGCCGTCTGAACGACGATAGTCAGAGACCTGATCGAAGATTGTTCCGCCGTCGCTAGCCCAGCCATGACGCGAAACCGTAAGTTCGATATCGTGAGTTGTTGCCCACTCATGACGATAGCTAACCTCGAAGTTGTTCATGTGAGAATCGCCATCGCTTGTATTCTTACGGACACGGTCCATCGTAGTGCTCAATTCTGAGCTATAAGGCGAATAGTCTGCACTATTGTAGAAATATGTCTGCTTTCGGTCGTTGGAACCGAACATACCCATATATGCGAGCGAGATATCGTCGTGTGTTGTCACATGCCACGTAAGACCAGCACGAGCGAACAGGTTCTTGCCATTGTTCTTTCCTTTGTTCGTCGAGTTGAGGAACGAAACGGCTGTGCCATCGTCGAGAAGGTTATCACGATTAGTAAAGCCACCGTTCTTGCCTTTTCTCAAACCATATCCTACGTTTGCGTAAGCATCGAGAATGCCACTGCTGAAGTTGATATTTGCGCCTAACCGTCCGCCGCCGAATGTGTTTGCATTGAGCTGAACACCGCCGTAGTAACCTGCTTTACGATCGCGCTTGAGCACGATATTGATGATGCCGGCAGAGCCTTCTGGTGAGAATTTTGACGAAGGATTGGTGATGACTTCAATGCGTTCGATGCTCTCGGCTGGCATCTGCTGGAGAATGTCGCCTCGATTGTCGCTCGACATGCCTTGCGCCTTGCCATTAATCCAAATCGTAACGGATTCTGAACCGCGGAGCGAGACATTTCCTTCTGCATCGACCTCGACACTTGGAATGTTTTCTAGCACTTCGCTGGCAGAACCACCTGCCGAAGCGATATCCTGATCAACATTGAACACTTTGCGGTCGATATCGAGCTTCATTGTCTGCTTCTGAGCAACGACTGCGACCTCTTCGAGCTGTTCTGAGTCTTCGCTGAGAGTAACTCGGACAACAGCCTTGTGCTGGTTCTGAGCATTGAGAGTCACGTTGCGAGTGACAGTCTTGAAACCCATATACTGAAAGCTCAGCACATAGCTTCCATCCTTAACATTCTGAAGTGAATAGGCGCCTGAATCGTCCGTGATTGTACCCTTGACGAGCGTCTTGCCATCTTGTTGATAGAGGATTACGTTAACAAATTGAAGCGGTTGCTTCTGTGTGTCGACCACTCGGCCTTCAATTGAGCCCGCCATTGCCTCAACGGCGAGAGCGAGAAAAAGCATTAAACTTGCGATAAATTTCATCATATTGTTATTGTCATTGTTTTACATCGTACAAATTTATTCATTTTGCATCTAACAGAATTGCCAATATGTCGGCAAATTGTGCCCATTTATCGAGGAACAGCCGCTATCCAGCGACGGACTGCGACTGCTGAGGCTGCTGCGAACCGTTAGATGGCTTCTTATGGCGTCTTCCGCCACGGCGGTTTCGCTTCTTGTTTTTTGAGGTGTTATCCGTCGTCTGCTCAAGTGTGCCGACAATTGCATCAAACTCATTCGCCTGTTGCGATGCGTCATTTTGCACAGGCTGATGTTTTGGCTTGTTCCCCTGAGGCTTACGACCTTTGCCGCCACGATTGCGCTTGCTTCTGCCGTTGCCATCACGACCGCCCGAGGAATTGCGAAGACGAGGATTATATTCCGGCCCATCACCGAATTCTTCGGGCAAGGCTATTTTCTCAACTTCCTTTTCAATGAGCTTTTCGATGCGTCCAAAAGCCACCATATCGCGCTCATTTATAAAAGTATATGCCTCGCCGCTACTCTGTGCACGAGCCGTACGACCGATGCGATGGACATAGTCTTCAGCATCGCGTGGCACGTCATAGTTGATGACCATATCGATCTCCTTGATGTCGATGCCGCGAGCGATGATGTCGGTTGCCACGAGAATATTCGTGTTGCGTGTCTTGAAAAGCCGGAGCACCTCTTCGCGCTCTTTCTGTTCGAGATCAGAATGAATCACGCCCACATTGAATCCGGAACGTCGCAATGTTATCGCAAGGTCTTTGCATGATTGTTTCTTAGAAGAGAAGATAATGATACTCTGATCTTTACGTTCGTTGAGTATATGCTTGACAAGTCGAGGCTTTTGTGGATCATAGACCACGTAGGCGCCTTGACGGATGTTTTCGGCTGGCTTTGAGATGGCTATGCTTATCTCTTCTGGATTCTTGAGAATCTGCTTTGCCAGTTCACGTATTTTCGGAGGCATAGTGGCCGAAAACATCAGTGTCTGCCTGCCATCGGACGGGAGCTGCTTCACAACCTGCATGATGTCGTCGAAGAAACCCATATCGAGCATTCTGTCGGCTTCGTCGAGGATGAGATGTCGCACGTGCGAGAAATCGACATAGCCCATTGCTATATGCTGGATGATACGGCCTGGCGTTGTTATCACGATGTCTGCGCCATCCTCAAGAGCCTTGCGCTGGCGGCCCCATTCGCCGCTGTCGTTGCCTCCATAGATTGCCGTAGATGTGACAGGCACGAAATAGCTGAAACCTTCCATCTGCTGGTCTATCTGAATCGCGAGCTCGCGTGTCGGCACGAGTATGATAGTATCTACATGGCCACCCTCTGTGAAGAGGATGTCATTGATGACTGGCAGCAGATAGGCCGCTGTCTTGCCGGTTCCTGTCTGGGCGCATGCAATGAGGTCCTTGCCGTCCATGATGACAGGTATCGATTGGCTCTGCACGGGTGTTGCTTCGTTGAAATGCATAGCGTCGAGGCTATCCATCAGTTCGTCGTCAAATCCAAATTCGTCGAAAGTCATATTGTGTAGAGTTGTATGATTGCGTTTTTATTACCACACCTGAAGAACGAGGCCTTTCAGATATTCGCCTTCCGGGTGATAGATGTTGACCGGATGGTCTGCTGGCTGCGAGAGCTGATGAAGAATGCTGACGCGACGATGTGCCTTTGCGGCTGACGAGAAGACCATCGTGCGGAAGACTTCCTTCGAGACAACCTGCGAGCATGAGAATGTGAAGAGGATGCCACCCGGGCGTATCATCTCGAGAGCTTTTGTGTTGAGACGTCGATAGCCCTTCAATGCGTTGTTGAGCACGTTGTAGTGCTTTGCGAACGCTGGCGGATCGAGAATCATGAGGTCAAACTCACCTTCTGTCTGCTGCATGAACTTGAAGGCATCTTCGGCCGTAGCCTGATGTCGGCTATCGCCAGGGAAGTTGAGCTCGACATTGTTGTTTGTGAGCTCGATGGCACGCTCGGAGCTATCCACAGAATGAACGAGTTTTGCGCCGCCACGCATTGCATACATCGAGAAACCGCCTGTGTAGCAGAACATATTGAGCACGGAACGGCCCTTGCTATAGCGTTCGATGAGAGCTCGGTTGTCGCGCTGATCAACGAAAAAGCCTGTCTTCTGGCCCTTTTCCCAGTCTGGATAGAACTTAAGTCCGTTCTCCATTGCGGTTTTGTCTTCCGGACGCTGACCGTATATATATGTATTCTGCATCTCGATGCCAGCCTTGAAAGGCAGCGTGTCTTCGCTCTTGTTGTATATTGCCTTGAGATTGTCGCCAACCACTTCACGAAGTGCGTTATAGATGAACTCTCTGTCGCGCCACATGCCCACAGAGTGCATCTGAACGACAGCAACGCCATTGTACATGTCGATGACAAGACCTGGAAGATAATCGCCTTCGCCATGGATAAGTCGGAAGGCATTTGTCTGCGTGCTTTCGGCAAGTCCGATCTGACGGCGGAGCTGATATGCCTCGCGGATGCGCGAAGTATAGAACTGCTGATCGATGTGGACAGGATCGAACGAGAGGACACGCACGGTGATTGTGCCTATCTGATAATGGCCGAGAGCCATGAAACATCCGAGGGCATCCTGCACCTCAACGACTTCGCCTTCCTCCGGCGTGCCACTCATCCTGGCAATCGCTCCTGAGAACACCCATGGATGAAAACGCTGCAGGCTCTGTTCCTTGCCTGACTTGAGAGTTAATATGATCATAATTGGTCTGAATTTGCGTTATTGATTAATTCTTGGAGACGCGGATGCATCGTCACGCCGCTAACGAGATTCTCATACGACTCAATGCCGACCCATGCATCTGTGGCAGCATAAAGCTGCTGACCGATCGAGAGAACGCCGGCCTCCCAGTTGCTCAGTCGCTGACGCTTGCTTATGCGTATGCCCAAGACGCGGGCTGCCAGTTTCTTGAGGCTCGCCTCTTCAAGTCCATGGTCGTGAGCCAGCGTCTGCAACTCGACAAAATTGCCTGGCGTGAACTTATGCCAACGCTGAAGACCGCGAATATCGTCACGAATGGCCACGCCAGTCTTGACAATCGAAGGATTCTCGAGCACATTGACTATGGCACGTGGCAAACCTATCATATTCAGGCGGATAAGCCATGCCGTATCGTGCGACGCCAACTGCAGAAGAGCCGTCTTGTAGGTCACGCCACGACGGAAGGCAGGTCGTGTCTCGGTGTCGAAACCAAGCACAGGCTCGCGCATCATCTGACGGGCAGCCTCTTCGGCAGCCTTCTCCGTCTCGATGACAACCACCTGCCCATCGAACTGCGTCTGTGGCAGACTGTCTATGATTTCATTTGTAAGCATACGACTAATCCATCATCTCTTGTGCCCACTGCGGCAGACGATCGTCATCATCGGCCATCGGCTTCTCGTCGCTCAAATCATCACCACTATAGAGCGCACTATGAAGCGCACGCAAAGCATTGCAAAGGCGCTGTCCCCAATAGGTGCGGAACTTTTCGCCAACAGCGGCAATGGCATCATTCTGTATGTCTTCAACACCAATGCGATACTGTTCACAGAAGTTGCAGATATCCTGATAGATATCGGCCATATCTTCCGATATGCTTGCTGGAACAGGTTCCTCGCTGCGCTGCATGTCCTCCTTGAAAACCTCGAGATATTCATCGTGACCGCCAAGTTTTGCACGCACGGAACGACGCACCGTCTCGTATGAATATTCATCAACGAACTCCTCGAGATCGTCATCAAGAACCGTTGCGACATCTTCTGGCAAGACAGAAGCCTTGATGTAGAGCAGAGGCAATATGCGCGACGAAACGCGTATGAAATCGGCTTTCGAATATTTGTCGATATTGTCGAGCATCGTGCAATACTCTTTTGCCACCATCGCAAATTCTACGATATTCTTGGCGTATATCTCTTCTTTCTTCATGAGTTGCTATTCGTTTGAGCTTATTTTTGCGGCATTCCTCAGCCGTTGTCTGTTTTCGTTATTCATTCAGGAAACGCAGTGCAATCCACGTCATGACGGCTGGAGCCACCGCCAGCGAATCTTCGTCTGGCAGAAAATGCGAAGTATGCACATTGCCCGTTTTTCCATCCGGACGCATCACGCCAAAGCGATAGAACACCGAAGGATATTTGACCGTATAGTAGCCGAAATCCTCAGCCGTCATGCGCACACCCATGCGCTCGACATTGTCTTCGCCTATCATCTCACGAGCAAAGCCCTCTGCCTTGGCAGTCACCTGCGGATTGTTATAAACCGACGGATAGCCATCCTTGATATCCACATTGCATTCCGCGCCGTATGTCTGCGCGATGCTTGTGGCTACATGGCGTATGCGCTGCTTCATCTTGGCACGCCACTCTTCGCTCATCATGCGAAGCGTTCCTGCCATATAGACTTCATCGGGAATGACATTGGTCGCGCCATCGGCAATGATCTTGCCAAACGACAAGACCGAAGGCACCGTGGCCGGCACTTCGCGTGCAACGAGCTGTTGCATGCCGACGATTGTCTCACATGCAATCAAAACGTTGTCGGTCAACAAATGAGGCATTCCTCCATGGCCGCCCTTGCCCTTGACTGTCAGATGCACCTCATCGCCCGAAGCCATATAGTTGCCCGCGCAGAAACCGACATGCCCCGTCGGCATATCCGGCATCACATGGGCACCAATAACAACGTCTGGCTCAATGCCATCAAAAAGGCCGTCGCGCATCATCACGTTTGCACCACCGGGGAAACTCTCTTCGCCAGGCTGAAAGACAAGCATCACCCTACCCTTCCATTCGCTGCGCGTCTCATTGAGAATCTTTGCAACCGTCAGGAGCGAAGCCGTATGCAGGTCATGGCCACAGGCATGCATGACGCCCTTGTTCTGGGAACAACATTCATGATCTTCGTCCTCAGTGATTGGCAGCGCATCAAAATCTGCTCGCAAAACGACAGTCTTTCCCGCTCCACAGCCATCTATAAAGGCTGCAATGCCATTTTCGGCATAGCCCGACTTATAGCTGATGCCCATTGCATCGAGCTGCTTCTGAATATAAAGGCTGGTTTCGCGTTCCTTGAACGACAATTCCGGATGACTATGAAGATGACGTCTGAGGGCAACCGTATTACCCTTCTCACGTTCGGCCATCTCTCTTATCTGCTCTGCTGTAATCACTTTCGGCATATTTTGTTCATTCCGCATTTTCAATCCGCAAAGATAATCATTTAACGGCTAATGACCGGCAATTATCAGCAAATTAATAGCACTTCAAAAAAAATGCAAATGGCTTCTTACCCCCTCTTTACACCGAACAAAGAGTATAGAAACAAGCTACAAACAATATAGAAAGAGGTAACAAACAGTATAGAAAGAAGCTACAACGCGAAAAGACGCACCTCATAAGAAGCTTTGTATCAAATATTTACAAATTACAAAAAACAGCAAAAAGCAACAAACAAGCTACAACACATTCAAACCATCTGTAAATCAACCGATTACAAACAGCCATTCATCACCAATTTCGCGCACTTTCGGCAAAAAATCATCACTTTCTACATTCCTAACAAAAATAATTTGATACATTTGCAAAAAATACATGTGCATCAAAATTATTAATTTAAATATTTGTATATGAATAAATTATTTACTCTATTCGCCGTCATGATGATGGCAATGACAGCATTCGCGCAAACGACGCTTACATCGGTGACCATCAATTTCGTTGGATATCCTAAAGCTGGAGATAGTTACAATGGCACGATTTGGGATGCGTCAAATTTTGCAGAATATGCAAATGTCGACCCAGATGCAAACTATGTAATAAACTACATAAGTTTCTATGCTCAAGATGGCAATAATATCCCTACAAAGAATTTTAATCCTAATACAGCTTATAAAATTCAGGTTGCCCTTAAACCTAAGGATGGGTATAATTTTTCCAACAGTCTTGATTTCTATTATAACATAGCAGATAATGGTGAATTTTATGGAACACGTTATTGGAATAGCCAGAGTTGTGCTGTCACTGTCAATTTCACAACTGGTGACGCTTCAATGTTGTCTACTCCTGTGTCAAGCTACAATGGCGTATGGTTTGACGACGAGAAGACATTCTCACTTACATGTGGCACCGAGGGCGCTGAAATATACTACACACTCGACGGCACTACCCCTAGCAAGACAAATGGAACATTATATACTGAACCATTCTTGGTTGAAGCGACAGGTTCTAATATAACATTATCGGCAATTGCAATAAAAGGCGAAGAGTCAAGCGATGTAATCACTCTTACATTCAAAACCGTATTATTGGAGCATAGCGTGAACGCTTACGATGTTGCCCAAGGAACTATTACTACCGAATACGATAAATACAATACTAAATCGACTGTAGATGTCATTGTAATTCCAGCCCAAGGATACCAGTTGAAGGATGGTTCTCTAAAAATGTCTTACACTGACCAAAGTGGCACTCTGCAAACCAAGTACATCAGCGGATCATCTTTCGTCATGCCACGATACAATGTTACTCTAAGTGGTGAATTCGAAGAGTCAACCCCAACAGCCATCGAGTCTGTCAACGCCGACAATGCGTGCAAGGTTATCAAGACCATCGAGAATGGCAAGGTAGTCATAATACGCAACAACAAGAGGTACGACCTCTCAGGTCGCGAATTGTAATTGACTGCGTAGAGAATAGTGGTGCACTGCATCCCTGGCACAAAAAACAAGGGCCGCTTCCGTTTGGAGGCGGCTCTTTTCATTTCCGTTCGTCACCAGTTGGCTCAACGTTCAGCAAAAAACTATCGACGTCTAAAAATCGACATCGGGACCTTAACGCCGGCGCGTAACCCTATGTTTCGCAGATTAACTTTCTTGATCACATCTGTCTCCATCAGGCTCTTATATGTCCTGTCTGTGTTAAGCATGGCTCCTTCGTGATTCTTAGCCATGTCTGTCAGTCCAATCGAACTGTATATTCCACCGAAGAAATATATTTTAGAAGTGATCTTTGTGACTACATTAACGTCATAGTACAATGACAAGCCTAATCCTTTTGTAGCAATCGTGCCGTCTGGTCTTGGTTTGTCAACCGTAAAGCCATGGTGCTCCAGATCGTGAATGACCACATTGGTTTCTGGATAATAACCTGTAGTTTCGTACTCGCCATCTTTAACCTCATATTTGGTCACAATAGGGAAATACATCTTGAGTCCGGCACTTGCAACAAGTGATATGCGCTTGGTAATTGGCAGCCTGTATAAAACGCCAAGAGGCACCTCGAGGTTGACACAGCGTTGATGCTCGGTCCACCCTTTCATAGCAATGATGTATGTGAAGTCCTGCTTGTTGACCTCATCATAGAGATCGTACTTCAGCGTTCCATCCAAAGAAGCGGTACTGTTGCTCAACTGCACACCAAGTCCGGCTGTGAATCCCCAATTTCTATTGAGAAATTGGTTGTAATCTACATTGAACGAACCACCGCCGCCAAGTTTTCGATCCGAATCGCCACTTTTGAAGTATATTGAGCTCAATCCCCCGCTCAATCCTCCGCTAAGATATCGACTATCACCAAACAAAGGGGAGAAATTCGGCTTGCTCACTGCCCTTCTCCACTGAGCGTTTGCCATTTCTGGTGCGCCCAACAGCAGACTCATGGTCAATATGCTTAAGAACTTGTTCATTTTTAGCATTGTATTTACGTGGTTACTCTACAAGGATCTTCACTGTTGCCTTCTTATTGCCTGACACTACCGACACTACATGAGCGCCACGAGAAGAAAGTATTACCTGATTGATATGTTCAACTTTATCAGACGAGAACACTTCTGCTGATGACATAGTATAAATCCTCACAACCGCTTTTTGCATCTCGGTTTCCGACAATCCGTCAACCACTACTGAGAATGCCTCTCCTGTACGTATCGGGTTCGGATTTACTGCAACATTAAATGCTGCGGATTCCTGCACAAATACTGCCGGACCGATAATATACTCTTGACTGTCAACGCTCTTGACAATAACTTCGTAAGAACCGTTGACTCCACCTTTCTCGCAATAGAACTGCTCATTGGCGCCATCTATGATTTCGCCATCACGGTACCACTGATATGTAGTAAATCGATTATCAGAGTTGTCAACGACAAGGACATCGTTCCACATGAGCTTTATCAACGAAGCATCCAGACGATTCGTTTCAGGATTTTCTGGTTCGTCCTCACCCTCAATAACGAAAGTATATGTCTGAGCCTCATTTGTATTGTCCGACCAGATATAGTTGCTATTCAACGTCACTGTCACGACGTACTTTCCTGGCTCAATGGCTTCCGTATCACCAGATATCACATAAGCGATATTTTCGGAGATCTTAATGCCATGTGTTTCGCCATCGTATGGGTAACTGATGCTTTCAACATTTGGCTTGTCAACCTTTGCCGGATTGATGGTCACAACAACAATCTTTGAATCAGATGTACCATCCGACCATTTGAATCCATTAGTTGGGGTCAGCTTGACGTCATATATGCCAGCATTGGTCTGTACGCCACCTTCAACCGAATACTCAACTTTCTCCGGGATAAGGACGATAGGATTGCCCGTATATGTGAACTCACCTGCAACCGGCATTTCTATTGTTCCATCACCAATAGTGAAGGTAATCACTATGTCGTCTGAAGTACCATCTGACCACAATGTGTTCTTCTTGTCCTTCAATGAGACTACCCTGTCATAAGATTTGCTCTCAACACCTGTCGCATTTTTACTATCAACGACATAGCCTGAACCTTCTGGTATTTCAAACAGCTTCTCCTCACCATCATAAATGAATATTGTCTGATGTGCGACGGGTATTGCTACTACAGCTTTTGCAATATTAAATTCGTATGTCTTGACAACATTGCTGTTGTCGTTCCAGATATAATGAACATCGTCCTTGAATGATACGTGTACTGTATACTTTCCTGCATCGGTCTGTACGTTGTTAGCGATAACATACGCGTCATTATCAGGTATAGTGTATGTCTTTTCGTCGCCATCGTAAGTGAACTTCGTTTCATCAGCTGCTGGTACATTTATCACGATATGCTTGATCTTGAACGTCTCTTTGATTGCATCCGATGTGCCATCGCTCCAGATATAATTTGGCAATAGTGTGATAGAGACTTGGTAGTCCGCAATCTCTGTAGCCTTTGTTTCTCCAGTGATTGTATAGCACTCATTCAGTGGAACATTGAAATTGTATTCGCTACCATTCCATGTATATTCTGTCTGAACGAATGTCGGTTTGTCAACCTTTGCCGGTAAGATTACCACTTCATACGTCTTTGTTTCAACAGATCCACCTTCCCACGTAAAGCCATTCTGAGGAGTGACTTTCATGGAGTATGTACCGGCATCTTTACCCTCACCATTTTCGATTTCATATTCGGTGCCTATCAGGAATACAATTGTCGAACCTGTATAAGTATATTCCAATTGTATCGTAGGTTCATCAATAGTGCCTGTGCCAATCTTAAACTCTATAGTCTTAGGAGCAACAGTACCATCAATCCACTCGTAGTTGTCGGCGTCGTTCAACGAGACAGTTCGAGGATAACTGCCAATTTTAGTAGCCGAAGCATTGGCCGGGTCAACAGTATAGTTGGCATTAGGATTGACCGTGAAAGTCTTCTCCGTACCGTCGAAGATGAAGTTGGTGGTTGGTGCTGTCGGCAAATCGACCTTTGCCTTGTCGACTGTGAAAGTGATAGTCTTGGATGCGTCGGTACCATCAGTCCATACATAGTTTGACTTGTCGTTCAACGACACAACCCTGTTGTATGTACCGGCATTTGTGACAGTCGCATATTCTGAACCAATAGTGTACTTGTCATTTTCAGTAACCTCCAAGACCTTGACAGTACCATCGTAGGTAAACGTAGAAGTCACCGCACTAGGCAAAGTGACCTCAGCACGAGCGATAGACCATTCGTGGTTAATATCGTCTCTTGAACCGTCACTCCATGAGAAGTTGTCACCGAGCTTGACTACTACAGTATAAGTACCTGCGTTTGTTTCCCTATTGCCAGTTATGGTATAACCAGAAGCATCAGAAGGACCAGGTACGGAGAACGTATGCTCGGCTCCTGTGTAGACAAACGACTGTGTGAGATCAATTGCAGGCTTGGCAATAGGCTTTCTGCCGATGCTGAAAGTAGTAGTCAGACCACTTGTCGGCATCTCATAATTGGCTATATCAGCACCTTCTATAGAAACCGCAGTTGCAACATAATCAGAACCCGACTCGGTCTCCTCACCGGTTACGACAATTGTCACATTGTCAGTGCCTTCCTTACCGGTTGCAGTAGCGGTTGGCTTATGTGGATTACCATCGTAGACAAATGTTGTGTTTGACCACTCAATGCCTATTGTCTTTCTGGCAATAGTAACTGCAATAGGACCAGTAGGGTCAACACCTGAGTAGTTGTCATCTGTCGATTCAACCTTATAGTAAACCTCATAATCAGAACCAGCATTCTTGCCTTTAGGAACAATCTCGGTCCATCCGTCGATGCCATTGGTGCTATAATATATAGTACCTGTAGAGCATGAACCAGGTGTTACGAGCTCTTGATTTGCACCGTTGTATGTCAGATGGTTTGCAGCAGGAGCTGTCACAGCAGGTGTAGCTCCGGAAATGGAGAAGTCTAAAGTGACATTAGCTGGCAACTTGTAATTAGCAGAAGCACTACCTTCGAGTATTGCCTTTGCCGTATAGTTACCCTTGCTGGTCTGTGCACCAGATACTGTAACAGTCACGTCGTCAGTACCAATCTTGCCAGCGAACTCGAGCGAAGGTTTCTTTGGAGTGCCATCGTATGTGAACGTAGTAGTGCTTCCCCAAGTCAATGTGAGTTCCTTCTGGGCTATAGTGACCTCGACAGGACCACTCTTGGCAATATCATCGTAGTTGTTTCCTCCATTAACCCTGTAGTAAACACTATACAATCCGGCATCAGTGGCGGCAGGAATGGTCTCAGACCAAGAAGTTCCATTGTTGATGCTGTATTCTACGGTACCAGCAGAAGTGGTTGCAGCCAGGATAAGATTCTGCTTCTTGCCGTTATAAGTCAACGTCTCAGCAGTTGGAGCGCTGACAGTGACTGCAGCTTTGGTAATGTCAAATGTAGTCTGGTCAGCACCGGATGCAAGTTTGTAGTTTGCAGCATCATTGCCAGACAAAGTAGCTTGTGAAGGGTAAGTGCCGACCGCAGTCTTTTCTCCATTGGCAGTTATCACAACCTGATCGCCAGTCACGACTCCAGACAAGAGAGGGGTTGGCTTGTGTGGATTGCCATCATATTCAAACGTCCTTGTACCCCAATCAACAGTGAGAAGCTTCTGCTCAATAACGGCATTAAGAGTCTTGGTTGCTACATCTGAATGGTTGGCATCTCCTTCAACCTTATAGTAGATGGTATATTCTTGTGCCGACTTAGCCTGAGGGACATCAGTCGTCCAATTTTTGCCGTCGATACTGTACTTCAAAGTACCGCCGTTAGTTGAACCAGCAGTTGCAAGCAAAGCCTGATTGGCACCATTGTAGACCAATGATGTTGCAGCGGTCGGACTTGTTACGATAGGAGCACTCTTGCCGATAGAGAATGATGTTGTGCTTGTTGCTACAGACAATTGATAGTTATTGGCCTTTGCTCCCTGAAGAGTTGCCGTAGCAGAATAGTTGCCAACAGACGTTCCTGAACCAGCAACAGAAAGAGACACAAAACTATTGTCTATAGTCTCAACTCCAGACAAAGTTGCAGTCGGCGTGTGAGGCAATTCATCGTAATCGAAATTCGTCACTCCCCACACCACATCAATAGCTTTTTGAGATATAGTCACATTGACAGGCTCACTCGTATCAGTGCTATTGTGGTTGGCATCGCCGACAATCTTATAATATAAGGTATAGATCTTTGCTTCAGTGCCCTGAGGGATTGTTTCTGTCCAGGTCGTTCCGTCAGTGCTATACATCAACTTGCCTCCAGTAGCATTGCCTTCCGCAACAAGATTCTGTGCAGTAGCGTTGTATGTCAATGAGTTTGCGATAGGAGCGCTGACAAGTGTCGGATCGGCCGCTATGATGTCAAATGTTGTAGTCACCTCGACAGGCAACTTGTAGTTCGATGCCTTTTTGCCATCGAGCGTTACAGTAGCCTCGTAGCCTGTGCCTACATTTGTCTGTGCACCCGATACTACAGCCTTGACATCGTCAGTTCCAATGATACCTGTAAGTGTAGCAACTGGAGCCTGTGGTTTTGAGTTGTATGTAAATGACGAACCTTCCCAGGTGAGGGTAAGTTCTTTAGGTGCTATAGTGACTGTGAATTCAACTTCGTGAACTTTCCTGCTTGCACTAAAGACCTGTAGTTTCACTACATGGTCTCCTGCATTTGTAGCCTTAGGCAATGCCGTAGTATATCCGCCTCCATCGAGGCTATACTTAAATGTGACACCTTCCTCTGGTGTGATTTCAGTGACAAGTTCATGAGCAGTGCCATCATACACAAGGTCCTTCACTGCTACAGGAAGAACAGTATTAAACTGATAGTAAATGTTGTATATGTTATCACCTTCACACTCCAGCGTCAAAGGTTCATCCTTTGTGATGTACTGATAACCCGGAATCAGTGACTGTTCGACAACAACCACGTCGCCAACTCTCTTGTCGTCATATATATCCTCGTTCTTTACCTCGCTGTCGGTCTTTGTTCCGTCGCTCAATATCTCCAGGTGACGTACACGATATTTTGTCTTATTACCCTGCCATATAGCATATACAGGAAGTGCAGCACCAACGAGGCTTTCCTTTATGTTGTCTCCATCCAGATTCGTCACCTTGAGCGGATCGTTAACGCCCCATCCCAAGAAGGTCATGCAACCTTTTGCCTTTATGCCTGTATCTTTCAATGATTTGAGGACAGCGTTTGTGCCCGGCTTTTGTATGGTCTTTATATTTACCACAAAGTCTTCGCCAGTTCCTCCGTTATTTGCCTTGTAGACAATCGAGCCTGCTGTGGATTTTATAACTTCGTATGTGACAGATGCTTCGTTGTTAGTTTTATCGGTCTCGACGTTATTGTTGCTATTGATGTGAGCTCTTACTTCATGCGTGACAGAAGCGGCTTCCTTTATAGGGGTAAACTTCAATATCAGTTCTCTCGTCTCACCAGCAGACATGGTAGGTACCGTCCAGATGCCGTTGGCAAATGTCTCGTCCTCAAGTTCGGTTCCTACTATCTCGTAGTCGATGTTACCCTCCAAAATGGTTTCGGCAGTAAGCTGCGACTGATCGATAGTTACCTCCACATTGTTGACCTTTGCGTCTTTCACCTCATTTTTGAGCGTAACGGTCAATGTCTGCTCATAACCTGTGTAAATGCTGATCTGGTCAATAGCGGCTTTGACAGAAACATCATTGCCGCCCCAACCAAAAATATCTATCTTGAAATTGTCAAATCGGTTTACTGCGACCTTCCTATAGTTCGATTTCTGAATTGTCGTTTCTGTTAGCGAATAAACCTCACCATTGTCCATTCCCTTGTCCACCTTAATCCAATATGTCGTACCGGTTTCAACAAATGGGATGTTGTCAAAAGCAAATCGTCCGCCATTGTTTGATTTTACGGTTATAGGTTGACCGTCTCTCAATATCGGTTTCTTGCTTGCATCGCACAATGTAAGAATCACTCCGTCAACACCTCGTTCACCATTATCGTACTTGCCATTTCGAGTTTTTTCAAAATATGTAGTACCGGAAATAAATGCAAATTTATCCGAGCCTGCCGGCGAAAGTTTTACTGTTGACTGTGTTACGCTCCTGCCATCATTGACTACATAACTCCATACATCGACAATCTTCATGTCGCCATAATTGCTTGAATACTTCATGAAACCGCCCTTGCTGATGTCATCATTTGTAGAGTAATCCATATCTACATACAATGGTTTAGGCGCATAGGTTCCTTCTGGATTCACGACCGTCTTGTTGTGTGTTGTGTATTTTCTGGCATCAAACCATGCCCTGTATTGCTTGTCATCGTCCTTGCCTGTACTCTGATAAGCCAAGGCGTTGAGCAACTTTATCTCTATGCCTTCGGGGT